>CAMBGA010000013.1 GCA_945866095.1 Spirosoma fluviale | reverse complement strand
AAACGAGCTTTGTTCAAGCAAAAACGTATTATGGTGGAGGCGAATGGTATTCTCTTGAACTGGATTATAAGCGTATCATTCAAATTTTAAAGAAGGTGAATTACCAAGGTTATATTTCGATCGAATTTGAAGGGAAAGAAGCCGCGTCCATAGGTGTTCGCAAAAGTGTGGAATTACTTAGAAAGGCTATAGCCTCATAAAGAGTTGATGCTATAGTTGGAAAACTGAATATGAATCGTGCCCATTTTTCCCTGATTTTTGGGTTCCTCGGCCGTTTTAGTCCGGTTGATATCTATCACAACGCCTTTGGGAATCTTGAATTTTTTCACATCCACAGAGAAAGTTAACTCATCCGGTAAGCCAAATTCTTTTTGTTTTCCATACAGGTAATCTGCGACTACGGTCCCATTCGTCCGAGTGGTAATTTGAGATTTCAAAATCAATGCTTTGTCGGTATCTACCCATATTTTTGCTAGCACAATTTCTCCAGCATCATTACTAGGCAATAGGGTAATCGATTCCGTTTTGATTTTTTGGACTACTTCGTAACCCGTGAAAATAGCGGTATAACTCGATTTGTTTTTCAACATAATCGCCAAGTCCGTGAAGCCTTTTTTAGGTAAAATAGCAATCCCTTGCGTTTTCATTTTGATCTCATCCGGCTGTTTAAATTCTATTTTAGCTTTCACGGGTAGAATTTTAATTAAGGGAATATCGGATTTGATTCTGGCGTCTACGGTATAGTTTTTGACGCGGTTCATTTGGCTAATGACGGATGCGACGGTTTTGTTGGCATCTTGTCCCAAAACCATATTAGACACACAAAGCAATATTAATAGTCGGAGCATCATGCGGTTATATCTTTTTTATTGAATACATAAATCGAAATGGAAATCAACAAAATATTGTGAATGAATAAAATTAAGATCGAGTTTTTGATGTCTTGAATCGGCAAGGGATCTTCAAAAAAGGAACGCCATGAGGCCATGTGAGTGGTCAGTAAAAATGGCCTGACAGAATCAAAAACATGAACATCTAGGGTGCCAATGATTGTAAATAACAAAATAATGGACATAGTCGTCACGATGGGCCCGATCGAATTATCTGTAAAACAAGACAGGCAAATGGACAAGGAGCTGACTGTAAACAAGGCCAAAAAAGCGACTAAAAATCCACCGAGGTAACGCCAATTGACATCCGCCTCCTGCAAAATCACCAAGCCGTCACTGTTTAAAACCATTAAGTCTCCGGTGCCAAAAAGCATTTTCCCCATGATGACCGACATAAATCCCAGCCAAACAATGACAATTAACGTATAAATTCCACCGGCCATAAATTTCGAAAGGAGCAGTTGAGTCCTGGAAATCGGTTGGGTTAAAAGCAAGCGAATGGTTCCCATAGCGGCCTCTCCTGAAACTAAATCGCCCGTCACGAGTGCGATCAATAATGGAATTTGGACGATCAGCATTTGTAAAATGATGAAGGCAACTAAGTTTCCATTTAACACATTTCCCTCAAAACTTAAGGTTTGTTCGAATGAAGAAGTGACAAATGAAATGATGGACATTCCATCTGATTTTAGGGCAAATAAAATGACGCCCACTAACACGGTGATCGCTGCAATCCCCAAATAGCTTCTGGGTTTAAGAGCGATTTTAATAACCTCATTGTATATGCTTTTGATGAAAATCATGCGTTGACCATTTTAATGAAATAATCCTCTAATTTTCGTTTGGCTTCGATCGAAAAAATCCCAATTCCCGCTTGGACAAGGTCTTTGTTTAACTCACTAATCTTAGATTTTTCCATGGGTAATTCAATGCTCGTGTCATTGATGTCCGTTATTTGTATGTTAGGATATTTAGATGAGATCAACGCTTTTGATTTATCCTTATCGGACAACTCCAACCGAACCACTAAATCTTCATTGTTCATTAATGCCTTTACGTCACCTTCTACCACCGAAACTCCTTTGTTGATAATCACCATTCGGTTGCAAATGATTTCTATTTCGGCCAAATTGTGCGAGGAAAGTATAACGGTTTTATGCTGTTCGTTTTTTAATCGAAGGATTAAATTTCGGATGTCAATGATTCCCTGAGGATCTAAACCGGTGGTGGGTTCATCTAAAACGATTAGATCTGGATTGTGCAATAATGTCTGCGCAATTCCCAATCTTTGTTTCATTCCGTGAGAGAAACTTGAAAATTTATCTTGTTCTCTGCCCCCTAGTCCCACGAAATCGAGCATATTGTAAATTTCTTTTTTGCCAACGGATACGCGGGAAAGCCTGGAAAAAATCTCTAAATTTTTATAGGCGGATAGGTATTTATAAAAATCGGGTTTTTCAATAATGCTGCCGGTCCGTGATAAAATCTCATTTCGATGCGTGAAAATGGATTTCCCAAAGATTTCTATACTTCCTGAATCTGGTTTGATCAAAGAAAGCATGCATCTGATCGTAGTGCTTTTTCCTGCTCCATTGGGCCCTAAAAATCCAAAAACATCTCCTTGGTTGACGTGAAAACTTACATCTTTGACTGCTTCAAACAAGCCAAATTTTTTAGCGATGGATTTTATTTCAATGATTTTTTCTGACATACTCAGGGAAAAGTAAATTTATAAACTCTATTAGCTGAAAAAAGTTCAATCTTTTACAGGAAATCATCACGCCTAGGACTGAATACGTCGATCAACTCCCCCTGCTCTAAACAAACGGCCCCATGCACTTCACCGCTTGGGACAAAATAGACATCTCCAGCCTCTAAAATCGACTTTTCCGCTCCAATTGAAATTTCAAATTTACCTTTTGAAACGTAGGATGCTTGGGTATGTGGATGATGGTGCAAAGTCCCAATGGCATGTTGCTCAAAACCCACTTTCACGATCATCATGGATTCATTTTGTGCCATTACTTTCCTTCTAATTCCGTCTCCTAATTCTAACCAATCAACAAACGCGTCCTCTATGAGTTTTTCTGATTTCATTTTAAAAGTTATTTTGAAAGAATTAGGTTTGATTTTTATAAAAATGCACTCAATTCTTTAATATTTATTTAAATTCGTTTTTAAAGAACGAGAGGTCTTGATGATTTAAATTTTTGACTTTTATTCGACAAACCCACGTACAAATTCCTTTTGAATGCAAGATAATTCAAGCGAAAGTGACAATCAAGCACATTTGAAAAAAGTACTTAGTCCTTTAATGTTATGGGGACTCGGGGTGGGCTATGTGATTTCCGGCATGTATTTCGGTTGGAACCTAGGTTTAAAAGAAGGTGGAACGCTGGGTTTGGCCATTGCCACAGGCATTGTCATTGTGCTTTATACTTGTTTTAGTTTCTCTTATGCGGAATTGGCTTGTGCGATTCCAAAGGCCGGTGGGGTTTTTGATTATGCCAATAAAGCCTTTGGGGATCATGTGGGATTCATTGCAGGTATCGCCCAAATGATTGAATTTATTTTTGCACCTCCTGCGATTGCTTTTGGTATCGGGGCATATTTCAATATATTTTTCCCTGACATACCTATTTTGTGGATTTCCTTATCGGCCTATTTTATATTCACCGCATTAAATATGTATGGGGTAAAAGCCGCGGCAACTTTTGAATTATGGATTACCATCATCGCCGTGGTGGAAATTTTAATTTTTGCGGGGGTTACCTTACCTCATTTCAAATGGGCCAATATGCAGCAAAATTCGTGGCCTAATGGTTGGTTTGGCATAGTTTCCGCTTTACCCTTTGCCATTTGGTTTTTCTTAGGCATCGAAGGTTTGGCCAATGTAGCCGAAGAGGCGAAAAATCCTCAAAAAGATATTCAACGGGGATTTGGTTCAGCCCTTTTCACCCTCGTGATTTTATGTATTTTGGTCTTTGTCGCCGCGATAGGGGTAGGCGGTTGGGAAGCCATTGTTTTTAAAAATGGCTTAGCCGGGGAAACTTCTGACTCTCCACTTCCTTTGGCCATGGGTCAAATCGTGGGAGCTAATTCCTTGTTATTTCATTTGCTTCTGACCGTAGGACTTTTTGGTTTAGTAGCCTCTTTTCATGGATTGATTTTGGCGGCAGGTAGATCCACCTATGAGTTTGGTTTTAAAGGTTTTGCTCCCCGATTTTTAGGAAAATTACACCCTACATTTTTGACGCCAACCAACGCCCTTTTGTTCAATATGGGAATCGGTATTTTGGCGTTATTGACCAATAAAACAGCTGAAATTATTACGATCTCAGTGATGGGAGCCTTGACGCTTTATTTTATTGCCATGCTTTCGTTGCTTCGATTGCGAAAAAATGAACCGCTTTTACCCAGGCCTTTTTCAGTCCCAGGATATCCTTTAACACCCATAATTGCTTTACTAATTTCAGGTGCATCCTTGGTTTTAATTGCCTATAATAATTCAAATTTGTTTTTTATTTACGCAGGGATCATCCTAATTTGCTTCCTTCTTTTTAAATTGTTTGTTCCAAAAAAACCTGTTTTATGATGACTGAAAATCAAATTCTTGATTATGTGCGGGAGCATCCAGACCAACGAGTTAAAGTTGCAATTGTCGATATCGACGGAGTATTGCGTGGAAAATACATCAGCACTGAAAAGTTTTTATCAGTGGTTCAATCTGAAATGGGATTTTGCAACGTAGTTTTTGGTTGGGACATGGCGGACGTGGCCTACGAAAATTCTCAGTATACCGGTTGGCATTCTGGCTATCCAGATGCTCCAGCCCGCATCGATTTATCTTCCTTTAGAATGATTCCTTGGGAAAATAATGTTCCCTTTTTTCTTTGTGAATTGATCGATTCGCCAAAAAATAGCGCGGCTGTTTGTCCTCGAAATCTATTGAAAAAGGTGATTGGCCAAGCGCAAAAATCTGGATTTACCCCATTCTTTAGTCAAGAGTTTGAGTGGTTTAATTTTGAAGAAACACCTGCTTCGGTTTACGATAAAAATTTCCAAAACCTAAAGCCATTGAGCCCAGGGATGTTTGGATACTCCATTTTAAGAAGCACTTTGCGTAACGATTTTTTCAAATCCTTGTTTTCAGATCTAAGTTCTTTTGGGATACCCTTGGAAGGTTTACATACCGAAACAGGCCCAGGAGTTTATGAAGCTGCGATTGCTTATTCGGATATTTTGGAAGCGGCTGATCGCGCTGTTTTGTTTAAGTCCTCTGTTAAAGAGTTGGCCTACAAGCAGGGAATCATGGCCACTTTTATGGCTAAATGGGATGAGAATTTACCCGGTTGCAGTGGTCACGTACATCAAAGTCTTTGGGATAAAGACGCGTCCAAAAATTTATTTTATGACGAAAAGGATGCGCAGGGATTGAGTCAAACGATGCGGCATTATTTGGCAGGCCAATTGCACTGCCTGCCTTTTATCTTGCCTATGCTAGCCCCCACCATCAATTCTTATAAACGATTAGTGGAAGGTGCTTGGGCTCCCACCACTTTAACATGGGCCGTGGATAACCGAACGGTCGCATTGCGCGCGTTGCCAGGGAGTAAAAAAGCAACCCGATTAGAAACCCGGGTGGTGGGTTCAGATGTAAATCCATTTCTGGCGATGGCTGCTTGTTTGGCTAGTGGTTTGTATGGGATTCAGCATCAATTAGCCTTGCAGGAACCGACGGTAGGAAATGGCTATGCCGATGAATCGCATGGTCGTTTGCCAGGTAATTTGCAGAAGGCGACAGAGGCTATGAAGCAATCGCCGATTGCCAAAGAATTATTTGGCGAAGAGTTTGTGAGCCATTTTGTGGCCTCTAGGGAATGGGAATGGCAACAGTATGGCCGAGTAGTGAGCGATTGGGAAAAAAGACGATATTTTGAAATAATTTAAGATGGATTTTAATCAAGTAAGACAATTTAATTTCCCAACCATCATTCGGTTTGGGGCAGGTGCTGTCAAAGAATTAGCACCCTATTTAAAAAATCAGGGTTTCTCAAAACCGTTGATCGTCACCGATCCTGTGATTGCGGAACTTCCTTTTTTCAAAAACATTTGTGCCGATTTACGAGCTGCTGGGGTGTCGGTGGAAGTATTTTCCGCCATACATAAAAATCCGGTTAAGTCAGATGTGTATGCCGGAACGGCTGTTTGGGATGCGACGCATCGTGATTGTTTAATTGGAATTGGGGGTGGGGCCGCTTTGGATGTTGCTAGGGCGATTGTACTCCAAGTAAATCATCGGGAGGATTTGTTTGTCTATGATGATTTGATTGGTGGAGATGTCTATGTCACCAACGATGTCCCCCATTTTATCACCATTCCGACGACCTCTGGAACGGGAAGCGAAGTTGGTAGATCTGCGATTATTGCGGATGACGAAACGCATCAAAAAAAGATTTTATTTTCCCCGAAGCTATTAGCAAAAATTGTTTTTGCTGATCCGCTTTTGACCATGGAATTGCCTGCATTTGTTACTGCAGCCACAGGAATGGATGCTTTGACCCATAACATGGAAGCTTATTTGGCCAAAAATTATCATCCGATGTGTGATGGAATCGCCTTAGAAGGAATGCGTTTAGTCGCTGATTCTCTAGTTGATGCGGTACGTCAGCCGGATTTAAACGCTAGGTCCAAAATGTTGTTGGCCTCCATGATGGGCGCCATCGCTTTCCAAAAGGGCTTAGGTGTGGTTCATTCTTTAGCTCATCCGCTTTCCTCTTTATTGGACACGCACCATGGTTTAGCCAATGCGGTCAATATCCCTTATGGCATGCGGTTTAACATAGCGGGATTTGAGGATCGATTTGCTCGCATGGCGCAAGCATTAGGATTGAAGTCGGAGACAGGGGAGTCGGTGGTTCAATATCTTTTTGACCTGAATACACAAGTAGGCATTCCTCATCGATTAAGAGAAATTCAGGTGAAGGAAGAACATTTAGATACTTTGGCGGCATTGGCTTTCGCAGATTTTGCACATCCGAATAACCCGAAGCCTGTATCCCAAGGAGATTTCAGAGCTTTATATGCGGAGGCTTTATAGGATATGAAACGAATTGGAGTTACCACTTCTGATACCAATTTTCAAAATTATCCAAATTGGATTTCTGGCGAAGGAGTGGAAGTTGTACAGCTTTCCTATACAGAAAAAAACATACAGGATTTTGATTCTTGCGATGGTTTTGTTTTGACCGGGGGCATCGATGTCCATCCGGATTTTTACCAAAATGATCGAGTAGATTATCCGAATACCACGGTGTTTAATGAATCGAGAGATCTTTTTGAAATGCAGGTTTTTGAATATGCGCGCCAACAAAATAAACCCGTTTTAGCTATTTGCCGTGGGCTCCAATTGGTCAACATAGCTTTGGGAGGAAATTTGATTCAGGACCTTCAGGAAAACGGTTTTGCAAATCACCGCAAAGGACCTGACGGCGATAGAGAACATAAAATCGAGGTGCGAGCGGGAACGCTATTGGCACAAATTGCTGGGGTCCAACACGGTTTTGTGAATTCGGCTCATCACCAAGGATTAGACCAAATCGCCGAAGGACTTAACGTTTCGGCTTTTTCGGAAGATGGGGTCGTGGAGGCCATTGAATATAAAGATGCGAATAAACCGTTTTTATTGGCCGTCCAGTGGCATCCTGAACGCATGCAAATTCCCGCATCCAACCTAGCTTTTTCACAAAATATACGCAGCGCTTTTATTGACGCCATGCTTAAAAATTAATGTATGAATATTATCAATCCCGCCACAGAAGAAATTATCACTACAATCCAAGAAGATAACCAAGCAAGTTTAGCTTTGAAATTTGAAAGATTGCAAACATCAGCGAAGCAATGGTCGGCCGTTCCAATACAAACCCGAGCGGAAATTTTGGAGAGATTTGTGTCCTTGCTCAAGGACAACATGGAAGAATTAGCAGCTATTTTGACATCTGAAATGGGTAAGCCTTTGCAGCAAAGTAGAAATGAAATCAATGGAGCAGGGGGAAAGGCTACGTGGTTGGCGCAGCACGCGACCCAATATTTGTCGGAGGAGATCATGTCAGTTTCCGACCAGATGATAGAAAAAATTGTCCACGAACCCTTGGGGATTATTTGTAATATCTCGGCCTGGAATTATCCTTACAATGTAGGAGTCAATATTTTTGTTCCCGCCTTACTAGCTGGAAATGCGGTTATGTACAAACCCTCTGAGTATGCTACATTAACTGGCCTTCAGATAGGTAAATATTTAATGGAGGCAGGGGTGCCGGAGGATGTATTCCAAGTGGCCATCGGGGAGGGAGAAGTAGGAAGAGCTTTATTGGACATGCCTTTTGACGGATATTATTTCACAGGATCTTATCAAACGGGTCAAAAAATTTATGCGCATGTGTCCAAAAAAATGGTTCCATGCATTCTGGAATTAGGTGGCAAAGATCCCGTATATGTGGCAGACGATGTCGTGGATGTGGCAGGTGCGGCGGCCGGAATTGCGGATGGCGCCTTTTATAACAATGGGCAAAGTTGCTGTTCCGTGGAGCGTATTTATGTACAATCCGGAATCTATGATGCATTTGTGGAGGCTTTTGTAGCGGAAGTACGTTCGTGGAAAATGGGATCGCCTACGGAAGATGGCGTCTATATTACCGTGTTAAGCCGCAGGGCCCAGTTGGAAGTTCTTGAAAATCAAGTCGCGGATGCGCTTGCAAAAGGAGCTGAGATTTTAATAGGAGGGAAGCGCGTAGACCGAAAAGGTAATTATTTTGAACCTACGGTGCTTGTCAATGTAACCCATGATATGGCGGTGATGCGAGAAGAAAGTTTTGGTCCCATCATTGGAATTATGCGGGTTGAAAATGACGCGGAGGCAGTTGTTTTAATGAATGATACCGCCTATGGGCTAACAGCTGGGGTTTATTCGGCAGGCCAACAAAGAGCCGAGGCTATTTTGGCACAAATAAATGCAGGATCTGGATATTGGAATTGTTGTGATCGAGTGAGTGCCGCTTTGCCTTGGAGTGGTCGTGGTCATTCGGGTTTTGGCTCTACGCTGTCAAAGGTAGGTTTAAGGAACTTCACAAAACCTAAGGCCTATCATTTGAGAAAATAAGAAGAACGTGAAAATTTCCACGTTCTTCTTAATCCATTTTTTTATTTCTGTGCGTTAATCCAAGCAGCTAATTTTTTAACATCCGCTCTAGGAACATGGCTCATCGGAGGCATAGGCGTAGCATAATCAGGCCAATTCGATGGTTTAGGCGCAATGATTAAAGCTTCAATTTGAGCATTGGTGTAATTTCGTTTCGCCACATCTGTGTAAGCTGGACCCACTGCTCTTTCTTTTACTTTATGGCAAGCTAAGCACGTGTGTTTCGTCAAAAGTGCTTGCGCTTCCTTATCCGAAATGATTTGCGTTTTAGTGATTTTGGGACCCGCTTCTTTAGTTTGATTATCAGGGGTATTAGCTTCTTTGCCCGCATCTATTTTCTCTTTGGCCGCTTTGGTTTTAGGAGTTACTAACGGAATATTGGCTTTAGGTCCAGTCGGTATTGAATTTAAGGTATAAAAAGCGGAACCATGCAAAAGTGGTATTGCATCCCCATTAGACAAGATCCCTTCAGGTTTGATGGTGTGGATGTAACCTTCTCTAAGGCCGTCAACAACAATTCTTATCTTGAGTCCATCTTCAGATACTTGCGCACCGCGAACCGGATTTTCTTTTTGGTTGACCATCGGGCTTCCATATACAGGGTGATATTTGTAGATGTAGCTGCTTACGTCATAGTTGTTCACATCTGAGGCTAATTTTTTATTGACCGGAAGTGTAAACTCAATTTCAAATCCGTCGGGCATAGCGCGAACAGCTTTCATTTCAAAAGGAGTTTTGCCTGAGTAGACCAAACGCTCTAGGCCAAAATCTTCTTTTCCAATGGAGCCCCAACCGCGATTTGTTCCACCTACAAATAGATTTTTATCAGAGCCAAAAGCCATTCTAAGTACCCCTGATCGAAATCCAGATACAAATTCGAATGAAGCTCCTTGGAATCGACCGTTTATTTTTTCTAAAAATACGCGGGCAATTTTGGACATTCCTTGGTCGCCAACAAACAACTGACCCGAAAATGGACCAAAAGCTCCATTCGTTTCATCCGGAATTATCTCGGATGTAGATATACCTAAAACGCCATGCGGCAACCAAACAGCTGGGGATTTAATGCCAAGGTTTGGAAGTGCTTTGCCCATTTCATATATGGTGGTCATGGGCTTTGCTTCGTTTTCTACGTACTCAGGCTTTACGAGTGGATTATCTCTTGGATCTACTTTTTCAAACACCATTTCTTTTCTCATTTTCACCGGAGATTCTGGTCGGTCTGCCCATTTTAAAGACGCGGGATGTCCCATGAAATTTCCTTTTTCGATGTGGGAAATGAACCCAGAACCTTGCCAATCCCCTTGGTTATCGCCGTAAAATAATTCTCCATTAATCATGCCAAGGCCACAAGGAGAACGCATTCCCGCTGCAAAAGGCTCCATTTTTCCATCGGGGCTAATTTTCATCGCCCATCCACGCCAAGGAACCAATGATTTCCCTGCCCACCAATCGGTGTTACCAAAACCAACGTTACCCGTCACATAAAATGAGCCATCAGGTCCCACTTTAGGTCCATATGAATATTCGTGGTAATGACCTGAAATTGGCCAAGAGTAAACGGTTTCATAGCGCTCCGCTTTTCCATCTCCATTTTTGTCAACTAGTCTGGTTAATTCACCTCTTTGTGCACAATATAAGAAACCATCTAAATAGGTTAAGCCTAAGATTTCATGTAAACCTGATGCAAATTTTCTGAAATTTGGACGTGTGCTATTGGGGTTTTCGATGATGTAAACATCTCCTCTTCGGGTGGAAACAGCCACATCGCCATTGGGCAACAAGGCTAAACCTCCTACTTCTAAAACTAATCCTTCAGGAGCTGGGATACGGGCGATTTTATAGTAATCGCTCTCTACTGGATTTTGGGCAAAAATCATTGTTGAAATGCCCGCTAATAATAATGTTAAAAATATATTTTTCATTTCTTTAAATTCTAAGATTACCAAAGGATTGAATATTGTACTTTTTCAGCGGCAGGAAGCGTCAAAACTTTATTGAACCCAATACCTTCGATGCTTGCGCCCACGGCCTTAATGTAATAGGATTTACCATCCAAGGCATATAAGTTTTCTCCCACTTCTTTTATTTCAGAGGACATCCCAATTCTGATTTTTTGTCCAGCAACAGGTTTTTTGATATTGAGATTTCTTTCTAAATATTTATTCTCAACGATGCGGATTTTGTCTTCTACTTCAGATCCAGCTAATTCGTATAGGAAAGTTGGCAAATCCTGGTCATCCAATAAATATCCTTTTGTTTTGAAATTCGATGAAGGATCGGGTTGATCTTCCAAGGAATTTAAATGCTCGGGTTGAACGATAAGAGGAACATTTGGCAAGTAAAGAACCGCACCTCTTGGCCTTGATGAACCATCCCCACGGCTATCCCACATCGGTGTCGTATTTAAGAAATCACCTTTCCAGATTTGCGCGATGGAGCCATTTTCTAAATCGTACGTATAATGTAAGTTTGAAGGATTACCTACGTTTACCGCATGTGCCATTCTTCTACCTCTTTTTCCGTTTTTCATCAAGTCGACAAAAGATCTAAACACCATCGGTTCTTTGGCATCTAATAAAATCGGGTCATCAGAAGAAGATCCTAAGTAGGAGCCTAAACTATGGTAGGCCGTTGTTCTAAATTCCGGACCTTTTATCCAAAAACCCAGTTTGTTATCGACGCTCTTTTTGGTTTTTATGAGGGTGATTTGTAGGTCAACTTTCCCTTCGGGTAGATCAATAACTTGCGTTTTGCGTCGGTTATTTTCTTCGTTTTCTTCCTTAAATATTTCTCTGCCATTGATTGAAATCCAATGTTTGCCTGCAATTTCAAATTCGATTTGATGCTTGCCTGCTTTCGGTGTAGTTAAACTTGTTTTAAATATTTCGGCATAGTGAAATGGCTTGGAGCTTACATCCCAAGTTAATTTTTCGGTAACTCCACTAGCGTCTGGTTTTTTAGTGATAAACTCTTGGATAGATTTGAAATTGCCATAATAAACTTGGTAGTTGATGGGTGCCATCAAAGCCGCCGATGAACCTAAATCTGTCACCGTTAAATTTCTAAAAGCCACCGCACCATGATCACCTTGAATCATGAAGGGTCCTTTTGCTACCTCTGTTTCTGAAATAGGACCTCCTGTTGGCCCCGTCAATTCCACATTTTCGTGAATGATCACGCCATTTAATTTGACTGAAATCACCTTAGCATTTGCGATTTTTTTACCTTGTGCATCGAAGCGTGGTGCTTGGAAGGAAACTTCCATTTTTTGCCAAAGTCCAGGTGCCAGGCATGCGTTGACTCTTGGGGCATGTCCTTCGTATAAATATTCTTTAGGATTAAATTTTCTGCGTTTGTAAATACCTCCACAGTCTCCGGTATTTGGGTTTTTTACCCCCCAAGAATCCATTAATTGAAGTTCATAGCGACCTTGAAGATAAAAACCAGAGTTGGAATGAGTCGCCATCATGAATTCGAAAGTAGCGTCAAAATCCCCGTATTCGTTGTTGGAGACCAAATTTGACCTATTTTCTTTATTGGGCAAATTGACTAATATGCCAGTGCCTGACTGAATGCTTAGGACTTCGGGTTTGTTGAGGTCGGCTTGCGCATCGGATGCGATTTGCCAATTGCTTTTTCCCGTATTTTTCCAAAAAGAAAGGTCTGAAAATGAAATGGTACTTTGTGCATGAATTGCAAAAGGGAGTAAGAGGACAAGGGTCCACCGTAATTTTTTCATAGAGTAAATGGAGTAGTTTAAATTAATTTTTAAAGATACCTTAAATTTTATAAAATATAAATCGGGTCTATTTTTTGCGTTTTATATGCATGTATTTTTTATCTTGCGAAAACCTTTTTCTATGAAAATACTATACACTTTTTTTCTGTTGGCGATCTCCCAACTCATTCTTGCTCAGAGTCAATCTGTTCCCCCCGTATTTCTAAAAGATGTCTTAACATTCCCATTAGGTGCTTCTGTTAACCCTCGTTTATTAGACGAAAATGTTACCTACCGGGAACGTACAGGTTCGGAATTTTCGAGTGTGACTGCTGAAAATCACATGAAAATGATGAATGTGCATCCAGCGGCAGATCGTTTTGATTTTGTTTTAGGGGATGAAATTGTTGCCTTTGCAAAAAATAGGAAACAGCGAATTCATGGCCATACGCTTGTTTGGCACAACCAAGTTCCTCAGTGGATGAAGGATTTTCAAGGGGATCAAGTCGCTTGGGAGAACATGTTGAAAAATCATATTCAGACAGTTGTCACACATTTTAAAGGCAAGGTGGCCGGTTGGGATGTCGTGAATGAAGCTTTTTTAGATGATGGTAGTTTACGTCCTACGATCTGGTCGGATCATATTCCTGATTATATCGCTAAAAGTTTTCTTTGGGCGCGTGAAGCTGACCCCAATGTCATACTTTTTTACAATGATTATGGCCAGGATGGGAAGCCCAAAAAGATGCAGGCAATTCTCGATTTAGTCGCGGATTTCAAGAAACGAAATGTACCCATTGATGGATTGGGTTTGCAAATGCATGTGAATATTAACTCAAAAAATGAGGCGATTTTGGAGGTTATTACGAAGTCGGCAGCGACGGGTTTAAGCATCCACTTCTCCGAATTAGATGTGGCCGTAAACCCCAAAAACAATCCGGATTTTGTGTATGATGACGTGGCTAAAGATGAGCAGTTAAATAAATTTTTGTTGTTGTTTAATTCGTTTAAATCGATTCCGTTAGGCCAACAATATGGCATCACTTTTTGGAATGTGGGCGATAAGGATTCTTGGCTAAGAGGCTATTTTAAACGTCCTAAGGAAAATCCTTTGTTGTTCGACGATAGATATGCGCGCAAACCGGCCTATGGGATTTTATACCAAACGCTTAAATAGTGTTTAATTTAAACCTAAATCTTCCTGGATTCTAGCTACTTTATTTTTTAATTCTTGAAAAGTGGGATCAAAATCAGCAGCGGATTTTAGTTCTGAATTCACAGAAACATAGAATTTTATTTTGGGTTCAGTGCCGGAGGGTCTTGCTGATACTTTGGAGCCATCTGCTAAAATTAATTGAATAACGTTCGACGCCTCTATTCCTAAGCCTGTTGGGATGGCCGTAATTTCACCCGTTATTAAATTGGTCGATTGCAAGCCCTCGTAATCTAAAACCTGCACAGGTTTACTGTTGGCCACGGTGGCGGGAACATTTGATCGAAGATTCTCCATCATTTGTTTGATTTCATCAGCCCCTACTTTCCCCTTTTTTGTTAACGAGATAAGTCCTTCGTAATAGAAATTATTTTCCATGTACATTTCTGCGAGGAAGTCGAAAAGGGAGAGGCCTTGATCTTTTGCATAGGCGGTTAATTCTGCGATCATCGCACAAGAAGCCACGGCATCTTTGTC
Organism: Spirosoma fluviale; assembly: GCA_945866095.1. Classification (GTDB taxonomy): domain Bacteria; phylum Bacteroidota; class Bacteroidia; order Cytophagales; family Spirosomataceae; genus Aquirufa; species Aquirufa fluvialis_A. Next base: position 15,719 of record CAMBGA010000013.1, on the reverse strand, counting down.
GCGGACGGCATCTCCGATTAAATACCCATAGGATTCTTCCCCTCCGCCGATGAACTTTTCTTTGCCTTCAAGTTCACGAATGACTTGGGCAATGTACTTAAATCCGGTCAACGTATTATAGCAAGTGACGCCGTAGGTGGCACACATTTTATCAATTAAATCGGTGGTGACAATCGTTTTTGCGACAAATTCTTTGCCGGTGAGTCGGCCTGCTGCTTGGTCTACTTTTAATAAATAATAGAGAATCAAACTGGCCATTTGGTTTCCATTCAAAAGTTGCCATTCGCCCGAAGGACTTTTCACTGCGGCTCCTACTCGATCTGCATCTGGATCCGTGGCGATGACCAAGTCGGCGTCAATTTCTTTCGCTTTATGTAAGGCCAAGGTCATGGCTTCTTTTTCCTCTGGGTTTGGATAAATGACGGTGGGGAAATTGCCATCTGGAATGGCTTGTTCTTCTACGATGCTGACTTGCTCAAAACCTAATAAAGAAAGTGCTTTAGGAACTAAGGTAATTCCGGTGCCATGTATGGGTGAAAAAACGATTTTTAAATCTTTTTGGCGTTTGATCACTTCGGGTTGGCGGCAATTGTTCAGTATTGTGTTCAGGTAGGCCTCGTCTATTTTTTCATCTAACAAATGGATTAGGCTTGAATTTCCTTCAAATTTAATTTCGTTAATGCTTTGAATGGCGTTTACTTCGGCCACTATATTTTTATCGTGTGGGGCGACTACCTGTGATCCGTCGGCCCAATAGGCTTTATATCCGTTATATTCTTTTGGATTATGAGATGCGGTAATGACTAAACCTGCTTGGCAACCTAATTCCCTGACGGTAAAAGATAGTTGGGGAGTAGGCCTTAAAGCCGGGAAAAGAAAAACCTCAATGTTGTTGGCAGAAAATATGTCGGCACAGATTTGAGTAAATTCGGGTGAATTATTTCGTGAATCATGCGCGATGGCAACCTTGATTTTTTGGTTGGGTAAACATTTATTGAGGTAGTTGGCAAAGCCCTGGGTGGCAGCGCCTACCGTATAACGATTCATTCGATTGGATCCCACACCCATTTCTCCGCGCATCCCTCCGGTTCCAAACTCAAGTGACTTATAAAATGAATCAGTTAAGGTGGTTATTTCCTTTCGGTCAATTAAACTCTGTAACGTTGACTTAGTGGTATTATCGTAAGGTCCTGATAACCATTGGTCTATATTTTTTTGGGTGGTTGCGTCGAATGTGGTTGACATTAAAAATATCCGGGATAAACTTTGATGAAAATGAATTTGCAAAGATAATTTTTAATTGGTTTTAAAAGGTGCGAATGTGTTATAATTTAGTTGATTTACCCTCAAATTTTTAATGAAACAAATTGGTGATATTGTATTTAAAATTATACGCTTTTTAGACTTCTTTGCCTATATTAGTGGGATGTGATTTCCCCTTTTAATACTTGCTTGGCGGGTCCTATTAAGAATATTTCAGTAAATCCATCTTGTAAATTTCCTTCAAACGAAACAGACAATTCTCCACCTAATGTTTTAATTTGAACGGGACTATTGACCCCCTGATACACATGTGATACTAAGGCTGCGGCAGTGACACCTGTGCCACACGAATAGGTTTCGTCTTCCACGCCACGTTCGTAGGTTCGCACACATATCGATTGGCTATCTAATTTTTCAACAAAATTGGCATTTGTTCCTTGGATAGGTTCGTATGCTTCAGAATATCGAATAGCTGCCCCCACATTTTTTACATCATAAAATTGCACTTGGTTTACAAATCTCACAAAATGTGGCGACCCCGTATCGGTGAAAAAATCATCACCATGTTGGTCTACCGTGTGCACATCCATCATTTGAAGGGATATTTTTTCTGCGTTAACAATCGCCGTGTGAGGACCGTCAACGGCAATAAAACTCGCTTTTTCTTGTATGATATGTAAATCAGCCGCAAACCTGACAAGACATCGACCCCCGTTTCCACACATGGTGCCAATGGTTCCATCCGAATTATAGTAGACCATTTTGAAATCATACCCCGGTGCATTTTGCAAAAGCATAAGCCCATCAGCACCTACCCCAAATCTTCGTTGGCATAAATGCGCAATGGCCTCTTTACTGAGATCAAATTGCTCATTCCGATCATCGATTATGATGAAGTCATTTCCGGTACCTTGGTATTTGTAGAATTGCATAATTTTTAATTGCGCGGCAATTTAAGGATTTTGGATTAAATACCGCTCCTTAATTACTTGAATGTGATGCTTTTCGTGGCCAGCAATCATCCAAGCTAATGCGCGAACGCTGACCGACTGGCCATTGGCATTCCCTATTTGGTTCGCTTGGCTCGTGCTAAAGGATTCAATTAGACTCATGGTAGCTTGACGAACGTGGCGATATTGTGTCAAAATATCGGCAAAATTCTGAGATTCATATTGCGCATGAAGCAAATATTCATTTTCATCAAAACTCGGAAGCGCTTGCCTTTCTCCTCGGGAAATAGCGAGGGCTCGGTAGCTAAAAACGCGTTCAGTATCTATGATATGACCTAGGAGTTGTTGGATGCTCCATTTACCAGGGGCATAGGCGAAACCTTCTTGGCCTTTTGCTAAGTTCTGGCAGATTTCGAGCAGGTCGGCATGTTGGCTTTTCAGGATATCGAGCAAATGGTCCTCAGGCCCAAAGTTCAGGTATTCAGCGAAATAGCTTGAGTTTGGGTATTCAAAAGGTTCGGGTAGTCTCATTATTTCAATAAATTTTCCACAAAGGTATTGTTTGAAAGCAGAAAATGCCTAATTTCGTGCCACCAATTTAAAAAGGTCCGGTAGTTCAGTTGGTTAGAATACATGCCTGTCACGCATGGGGTCGCGGGTTCGAGTCCCGTCCGGACCGCCAATTACAATTTAAGTCTCTGATTTTCAGGGACTTTTTTTTTGCTTAGATTTGAAAAAAAAACAAAATTGAACATGAAAATCAATCAGGAAATCATTCAGTTATTTGATGAATATACACATAAGCCATTAAGTCGGGAGGTATTTTTGAATCGCTTGACAAAACTAGTTGGTGGAGTGGCAGCCTTAAATACTATTCTGCCAGCCTTGGAAGGAAGTTATTCGGCTAGCGCAATTGTCGCAGAAGATGATGCCGATTTGAATTTTTCAACTGCTGAATTTCCATCATCCAATGGCGTCATCAAAGGATATTTAGTGCAGCCCAAAAACGCTAAGCAACCCCTAGGTGCTGTCTTAGTGATTCATGAAAATAGGGGTTTGACGCCACATATTAAAGATGTAACAAGGCGAATTGCCAAGGAAGGTTTTATTGCTTTAGGAATTGATGGTCTAAGCCAGTTTGGTGGTACGCCCACGAATGAAGATGAAGGGCGAACTTTGATTGGGAAATTGGATGCCAAGCAAAATCTTGAAAATATGATGAGCGGCTTAAGCTACCTTAGAACGCTGAAAAATAGTAATCAAAAAACGGCTTGCATCGGTTTTTGTTGGGGTGGTGGAATCGTAAATGATTTGGCAGCGAAGGATCCCCAATTAACCTTAGGCGTTCCGTATTATGGTCGACAAATTGACCCTGCTTTGGTACCTAACATCAAAGCCAAATTGATGTTGCATTACGCCGGATTAGATGAAAGGATTAATGCAGGTATCCCTGCCTATGAAAACGCTTTGAAAAATAATCAAATTGACTATCAATTGTTTGTTTACGAAGGGGCCCAACATGCCTTTAATAATGATTCTTCTCCTGCGCGATACCAAGAAGCCACTGCTAAACTGGCCTGGGAGAGAACCATGAACTTCTTCAAAAAGTATATTAAAATTTAGCCTATACTTTCTCCTTAAATAAATTCAGATGTTTATTATTCACCAAAGGCTTTGCCCAGAATCCGATGCTGAAAATATAGAGCAGTGTGATGAACAAAACACTCATGCCTACTTTTAACCCAAAAATATCGCCAACTCCTCCAATAATAAAAGGTAAAATAGCGCCTCCCACAATCCCTGTAACCAAAATTCCAGAAAAGGAACCATGATTCTCTTTGAACGAATTTAAGGCGAGAGAAAAGATGATGGGAAACATCACAGATAGAAATAAGCCAAGCAATGGAAAGGCTAATAATGCCATGGATTTTGTGCCCAAAAGCGCAAGAGCTAAAGATGCAATGGCTAAAAAAGAGAAGGTGACAAGTACAATTCTGCTATCTAAAATTTTCAATAAAATTAATCCAAGAATACCTCCAGCGGTCATTAGTCCCCAAAAATAGGCTATCGTATCTGCCCCTGTGGTCTGCGGATCTACGCCGTGATAGGTGGATAAAAATTGGGAAATCCAATTCGATATTCCTTGTTCCGTGCCTACATAACAAAGCATGGCAATGAAATATAAAATCACATATTTATTTTTAAATAAAGTTAAATGAATCTCTAATGGTCCCGGTTTTTCACTTTCATCTAGGTCGACTTTCGGGAATTTAGATGCATAAATAATCACGACCATCAATAAGCTCACGACTATAAATAATACATAAAGGGAAAGCCATGGAAATGCGTCTGGTATTTGTTTGAAAAGTGTCGCAGACCAACCAGTTTGATTGACGGATAATTTTTTTTGTAGAATAAAGGATTGATAAACAAATGGGCTTAAATACGAAGCAGACCCGAAAATCAATTGGGCCCAAACGGAAAAATTGGCATAATTTTCTTCTCCCCCTGCCGTCCTAAGAAGGGGATTCACCACGACTTGCAACATGGCCATTCCGCAGCCAATCATAAATAGCGACACGATCGCCGACATATAATTGGGAGAAATAACGATCAAAAGAGAGCCTAAACTGGATAGTAAAAAAGCAAACATCATGACTTTCTTCTCTTTGAAAACCTCTAGCATTATGCCTGCCGGAATGGACATAAATCCATACGCAATGAAAAAAGCGAAGGGCAATAAGGACACCATGGTTAGGCTTAAGTGAAAACCTGTGATGATGTCAGGAATGATCGGTCCTATGATGTTGGAGAGAAATGAAATGACGAAAAAAGTCAACAAAATGATGAATACGATGTAGGGACTTTTTTTCATTTTTTTTGGTTTAAGGTTTCCAAATGTAGCCGATTTTTCTTTAATCGACGAATTTAAATGAGTTGAATAAGCTTCGTAGAAAAAATGAAACGCAACGAATTTAATTTTGCATTTAAACGCGTATTTTTTTTATACATTTACGATTCTTTTAAATGATTTTACGGTAAACGATTGCGATGGAAACCTACGGAAATATTTTAGTTATTGTTACTCCTTTATTTTTATTTCTGGTGCTATTTGAAAAGTGGTACGGTTGGTATAAAGGATTTGAAACGGTGGAAACCTTGGATATGATTTCAAGTTTAAGCTCTGGGGTAACCAATTCCACGAAGGATGTTTTGGGTCTTAGTGTTGGGATTTTATCCTATCCATGGCTAGTGCAACATTTTAATTTAATTCAAGTGCAGTCAAGTGTCTTGTTATATTTGATCGCATTTATGGCCCTTGATTTTTCGGGATATTGGGTTCATCGCTTAAATCATACCATTAATATTTTTTGGAACAATCACTTAGTTCACCATAGTAGTGAGGAATTTAATTTAGCTTGCGCGCTTAGACAAAGCATTTCTGTTTTTCTGCGAATTTTTACTTTTTTATTATTGCCAGCAGCTGTTTTTGGTGTTCCTCAAAATGTCATTGCCGTGGTGGCCCCCCTTCATTTATTTGCTCAGTTGTGGTACCACACACGCCATATTAAAACGATGGGATGGCTTGAATATGTCATTGTTACTCCCGCTCATCACCGCGTTCATCACGCCATAAATCCTGAATACTTAGATAAAAATTACGGCCAAATATTTATTTTTTGGGATCGAATGTTTGGTACATTCCAAGAAGAAAGAGATGATATTCCTGCCGTTTATGGAATAACTAGGCCGGTAAGAACTTGGAATCCTATCAAAATCAATTTTTTACACCTTTGGTCATTGATTCAAGATGCTTGGCATGCAAAATCGTGGATAGACAAATTGCGAATCTGGTTCATGCCGTTAGGTTGGCGCCCCGAAAATGTCATTCAGGAGTATCCCATTTATAAAATTGAAGATGTTTACGATTTCGAACATTATAAAAAAGAGGCTTCGCCATATCTCAGGTACTATTTGTGGGGCCAACTCTTTAGCCTTCTTTTAATTGTGTCTTATTTATACAGCCATATTGCGAGCATAGGGACACCTAATATTTTTATTTATGGAGCGTTTATATTTGTGCATATTTATGCGCTGACTGATTTAATGGATGGAAATTCTAAGGTTTGGATCCTTGAGACGATCAAAAATGTGGCCTGTGTTTTATGGATTGTACAATCGGGCGACTGGTTTGGCTCAAGCCAAGTATCTAATTGGATTGCTCCTGCTTTAGTCGTTTATTTTGCGCTCACTACTTTTTTTGTATTTTCTTTTTGCAGATCAAGTTTCGTTTCGAGCCCGGCAAAATAATCTTTAAGCTTAATTTTTTTCGGGTCATCCCTAAAGTAATTCACGACTCTTAGCTCCAGCTTTACTAACTTTCCAAAAGTTAGTAAAGCTTAGCTAAGTTATTTAAATTCAAATAAATACCTTCTTTTTTTGCACAAGTAAACTGATAAAATAAATTTAATATCAATTGGTTGATTTTTTAATCATTGCTTGGCAAATGGATTTTTCAGAGCCCTTTTATTCTTACGTCTAACCTTATTTACAAGCTCAATAAATATCCAGTTAAATCCGATAAATCTTTTTCTTTTAATCCCATCGAGGTAGGTTCAGGCATCAAACTGTTTTTTTGCTGTACCCTTGACGTCACATCTGAAGCTTTGATATTATTTCTTTTTCCTGTTAAATCTTTCAGGATAATTTGTTTGGCGTCTGCCATTAAAAATCCATAATAACTGCCCGACTGGGTGCTAATCATCCAGGGTTCATACCCAAAAGCCAGACTTGCTGAAGGATTAATGATCGCGTCTAGCATGCTTTTTTTGTCAAACTTCTTTTTGATTAAAGATAAATCAGGACCAATATCAGCACCTTTTCCACCAATTTTATGGCATGAAATGCAATTGGTTTCAAAAATATTTTTGCCTTTTTTAGCATCTGATGTCATGTTCATGGCCAAGTCAATTGACAGTGATTTCCCTCCCGGGCGCTTGAAATAATCAGCCGCCAAACTTCGGATGGACATGTCTTTATTATTGAATATATGAAGTTCGATTAATTCCCTGACCTTGGGTTTGATTTTTCCTTTTGCTGCGTCAACCATCAATAATCTAGCGCCATAGGTATCTAGTGCTAATTTTTGAGCGAGCTCTTGCTTTTTTTCAGCCACTAATGTCGTATCATTTAATAATGAATTTTCGGATTGGATCATCCATTTTTGCTCCCGACTTAATTGCTGTTCTTCTTCTTGCTTCCAGGCAATCACATTTTCCCATGTATTTGTTTTACGAAAACTAACCCAATAATCAGCTTGTCGGGCTACGTCGGCCAATTTCGATTTTGTTAAATCAAGCATCGCATGGGCAGCCTCAGGAGTGCTCATAAATGCGATGGTTGTCATGGCTTCTTTTCTTTGATTAGCTGTTAATGTAGGCGATTGGGCTCTTTTTTTAATCAGATTTATACTGGCATTGGGGTGCAACTCCCACAAAATAGAACTTTGAGCTGTTGAAAAATTGAGCGGATTTGCAGGCAATTTTTTAACATAATCTGTATAAAATAATTCCCTTTTTTCATCTACTCCGATCCCTAATGCGGTCAATAAATAGGGATCTTTTGCGCTAACCTGAAGGGCTATATGTAACAAACTTTCTTTGCTATCCTGATAGTTTATGTCCCTGAGACCTATCGCTATTTCTCTCAATAAAGCAGGAGGTAACGAATATCTCAAAAGCGTGTGGTTGATCTCTTGAAGATTTTTGCCTGATTTTCGCAAAGCACGATAGGCAGTTATCACAATTTCAGATGAGGTCCCGACCTCGGTTGCAGGTTTTGATGTATTTTTAATTAAGATATTTTCTACTTTTTCTAACCCTTTGGGACCCAAAGCAGCTAACAACCAAATAGCCCTTGCTTGAACGTAGGGATTTGAATCTGCCAACAGGGGTTCGATGTCTGGGATTATTTTTTCCCCCATATTTTTTAATTTCTCAAAGGCTACAGCTCTTACATTGATGGCTGGTGATTTTAGCACGCCCACGAGTCCCTTAGTGGACGAAAAATCGAATATGGGCGCTTTTAGATTTTTGCCTTTTGGCGTAATGCGATAAATTCTACCGTATCCTTTTTTGTCATTCATGGCGTGACCGCCTACGACTGCATCGTACCAATCAGCCACATAAATAGCGCCATCGGTACCTGTGACGGCGTCGCTAGGTCTAAACCATTTTCTTTTATCGGCTTCGAAATTGTCATTCCAAATGTAAAAATCATCAGAAACCGGAAATGAACTTAAAAAGTCAAATCTTTTCATGTTGAAACCTGCGCCTTGTGGATTGGTTTTATAGCCAAACACTAAATTTCGTCCAGCTTCACAACTTAACAGCATGCCTCTATATTTTTCGCCTAAAGCATCCCCTTCGTAAACGGTTACTCCCGTGGGGGAACCGGCCCCTGTTTTGTCGCCAACTTTCAACACACCGGGGTCCTCTTGGTGCCAATGGGCCGTAAAAATATCTTGGTCTAACCTTCGATCCCCTTGCCAATATCGGGTGCCGTCTTTGGAAAAATATCCGGCATTACTTCCTTCCATGAGCCAAGAAGTTCGGCAGGCAATGACTTGGTCGTCATTGTCATTTTGCCACATATTGCCATAGGAATCCATGGCAACCTCATAACTATTTCTAAAGTTATGTGCCATTACTTTTAATTGGCTCGCGTCGGGAGCGATTTCCAAAGCTAAACCCCCAACCCATACTCGCCCATCATCACTTTTTTGATTTCCCTCGTTGTTTTTATTATAGGGAGTTCCACCGGCATAAAGACTACCTGAACGGAGGGTCCAACCCGATTTATCTTTCACCACATGTGGGCCGGCATTTCCTACATTAAATAGGAATTTTCCATAGGGCGTGGCTAAAAATGAGTGCAAAGAATGATCGTGATCAAATCCCCCAAATCCCGTTAAAAAGACTTCTTTTTTGTCGGGTTTATCATCGTGATTTTCATCTGTATACACGATCACGTTCGGGGATGCGCTGACGAAAATTTTATTGCCAATCACTGCAATGCCTAATGGGGCTTTTAAATCCATATCCTGTACAAAGACCGTGGACTTATCCGCTTTGCCATCTTGGTCGGAATCCTCTAAAATGATAATTCGATCCCCTTGGTTTTTGAAGTTAAATCGGGTATCTGGCTTATTGTTAAAATCACGGTATTCAACGGCCTCAGTCACCCAAATACGTCCTCTGGCATCCACGTCCATGTTGGTCGGGTTGTACAACATCGGTGACTCCGCCCAAAGTTCGAGCTCCAAACCCTCCGGAACAAACAAAGTAGTTCCGTCATTGGTGAAAAACAATGGAAATAAAAACAGGAGAATGGTGCTGATGATTTTCATGAATAACAATGGTTTACGTAATAATGAATCGGTTTTTTAGGATACTAAATCTCTAACAAATCGATTGTTTTTTAAATAGCTTTCGAGCATCGTTTTTCCTGGAGGAACGGCGCCTTCTATTTGAATGGCCCCGGAATATCCAATCTCATCGATGCATTTTTTTACGCGTTGGAAGTCAACTTTTCCCTGTCCCAAAAGTGCATCATTTTCTTTAAAATGAAATTCGCAGATTTGATTTTTCTTACCAAGCCATTTGATTTCTTCATAGATGTTGTAACCCATTTTTTCAGAGTTAGCCACATCATAATAGACCTTTAAATGGGTCGAACCCACTGCGTCGATAATGCGCATGTGTTCCTCCGCGCTTAGCCAAGATTCGATGCCCAAGGTGACACCCGCTTTTTCTGCAATGGGCATGATGTCCTTGAATTTTTGAATGACGGCATCTTGTCCTTTTGGGTCATTTTTTAAATCTCCTTGATTAAAAAAGGCAATTAAAACCGCTTTGATTTTGAATTCTTTGGCAACTTGAATGCTGTCGGCGACCCATTGGTCCGTCTGTGGGTCCGACTTAAATGGGTAGTTGTTGAGTTCGCCGATGCCTAATCCCGTAAAGCCAACGTTAAAGATTTTAGCTAACGATTTATAGGCTTCTTGCACATCCTTTCTTCGTAAATGCATGTTGTTGGCCTTTAAACCAAGGCTTAACTGGACACCATCCAACCCTATTTCTTTGGCCATTTCCATGGCGCCTAAATTGGACGTGTTGGAGATCGACCAATCGCATGCCCCGATGGAAAAACGTTTGCCGGTTACATTAGTTTGCGACTCGGCCAACAAGGCATTTGTATGCGTGACAGCAGCAAATATCCCTAAAGCACTTTTTTGTAAAAATTGCTCTCTTTTCATAGGTTTTATAGGTTTATTTCATTTTATTCATTTCTTGGCAAACCAAATTTCCGCTAATTGGGTGCCTCGTTCTCTTCTTCGCCTCTGTTTACTTATCCATACGATCAGGTCATTGGACTCAGTTGTTAAATTTAAATGAAAAAATTCAAATTTTTAGAATTGGCGAAATTTGCCAAGGAAGCTTTGCCTTTTGGCATACAATTATTCCTTATATTTATTCAACCTTCTTTTATTACATGTCAAAATTTGCCATTCTTTTTTTTCTCCTATTCATTTCTTGTGCCCAAGATGAAATAAACCCGTCGGCAGATTATATTCCAAAAGTGTCCAAAGGGTACGCCATCCCGCATACCTATTATACATTATCCTATTCTCCGTCTGACCGCCAAGCAGAATTTGCCTTTTATTATTTGTCTGTTGCGTCGATCAATGGCAAGCAAGAACGGATGACTTTCGTATAGACCCCTCCGTTAAATCGAATCCAGTGACGAGTACATCTTATCAAGGATCGGGATTTGATCGTGGGCATTTGGCCACTGCGGCCGATTTCAAATTGAATTTAACCGCCATGTCGGAAACCTTTTTTATGTCCAATATGTCTCCGATGACCCCATCGTTTAATCGAGGAATTTGGAGCAATTTAGAAGATAAAGTGCGTGAAAATGCCTTGAGTTTAGGCGGTGTGTATGTGGTAACAGGACCTGTTTTAACAAACTCCTGTGGAACCATTGGCGAAGGCATCACGGTGCCATGTTCCTTTTATAAAGTCATTTTAAAGGAAGGCTCAAACCCCAAAATGATCGGATTTTTGTTGAGCAATTCAGGATCTTCTCTGCCTTTAAAAAACTTTATTGTTTCTGTGGACGAAATTGAGAAGTTGACAAATTTAGATTTTTTCTCCTCCCTCTCAGATGATATTGAAAGTTCGTTGGAGGCCAATAAATCCCCTTCGGGTTGGAGTTTTTAATCGTATTTTTATTTTTGCTAAAAAATTCAAATCCAAGGATTTGTAAATTTTTTGTAATTATTACAGAATAAATTATCCTATATTGTGTGCACAACACAAACCTATATGAAAAAATTACTGCTTTTGATTTTTCTTTTTGGCTCATTCCTACCTTCGAGTGCAGCCCAAAATGCCGTTAAACAAGCCAATCGTTTTATCGAATTATTGACGGAGGAGCAAAAGCTTTCAACGCTTTTTCCATTTGACAATAATGAACGATACAATTTTCATTTTGTGCCTATTAAGCGGAAAGGGGTCACTTTTAATGAAATGTCTGCTGAGCAAATAGAAGTAGGTTTAGGTTTGTTGAAGATTTGCTTAAGTGATCAAACGTATAAAAAGACCAACGATATCGTCAAATTAGAAGCGATACTAAAGGAACTAGAAAAAAGAAAACCAGAGGATAAATACCGCGATCCGGGCAATTACCATTTTACGATTTTTGGGATACCTTCTGAAAAGAATATCTGGGGTTGGCGATTTGAAGGACATCACATTTCATTTAACTTTTCTTTTGATCAGAAACTATTGGTTTCAGGGACGCCAGGGTTCTTGGGTACTAATCCAGCGATTGTGCCTAGCGGGCCTGCGATGGGGACACAAATTTTAAAAGAGGAATCGGATTTAGGTTTTGATTTGTTGCATTCTTTGAATAAAGTTCAGTTTAAACAGGCGATGATTGACTCGGTTGCTTACCCAGATATTTTGACTTTTGACAAAAGAAGTGCGCTCATCGGCGACCCCAAAGGGGTTAAATACAGCGATCTAAATAAGGAGCAAAAAGCCATGATGCTTGCGCTTGTTCGTCTATATATTTTCCGCTATTCACATTTATTGGCCGAAAGTATGTTGAAGGATATTCAAAAAGCGGGGCTTGATAACTTGTGGTTTGCTTGGGCTGGACATACCGAACCTGTTATCGGAAAGGGTACTTATTATCGGGTTCAAGGCCCTTCTATGTTGATTGAATACGACAATACTCAAAATAATGCCAACCATGTTCATTCCGTGATCCGGGATTTGAAAAATGATTTTGGTGGCGATTTGTTATTGGAGCATTATAAAACGGCCCACTAATTTATTTCCTAAATTTTTTGATTCGAAAAAACGTGAGGTAATTGGCATCATGATTATTATGTGCCCCGTCAAAGGCATCATCGTAGGCAGTCCGACAAGCCAGTAAAATATTTTTACCGTCAAAAAGCCAGTCGACATACTGAAATCCATGTTTGATCACATCAGGATGTTGGAACACGATCTTTTTTAATTGCCAATTTTTCAAGTCGCTTGAAAAGCATAAGGCCAAGGTATTTCTTATGGATGCCGGGTTTTTACCAGGATTGGCATTTTTGACATCATCAGGAATGAAGTTAGTTAAGGTCCAATAAAGCTTGGTTTTAGGATCAAATCGAATGGTGAATTTCTTTGATCCACCAGGGAATGGGATAAAACCTGTGGACCGATCAAAAAAGGCCTGCGTTCCATCGGCACTAATTTTAAACATGGCCGCATATTCTTGTAGACTTTTTTTATTGTCGACGCGCAACATATTCCACACACCTCCATCGGGCCCGGCTACTGCATTTCCCTCGATCCAACCGCCAAATGCCCCATTGAAATAAGTTGAGTCATATCCCAGGACATTCGATTTTGTCCAATTGGCCGCCTTCATCGGATTTTTATCTACGGGAATGGACATCATGAAACTTCCATACCGCTTCCCCCAAACTTTAATCGGCCCCATCGCATCTTCCATGGCTCGCCATAATCGACCCTCATGGATGATTAGGGGCATCGGTGCGCAGTGATATTCGCCGGCCAATAATAATCCATTTTCAGGATCTGTGGGGTTGGTCCATGTTGCTCCTTCATCCTTGGATTGCCTGATGATGGCATTTCCATGATGTTTGTGGGTTCCCATCAGGTATAGATGAGACTGATGTACAAATAATTTAGACCAAAATTGGCCATTGATTTCACTGATCATTTCCCACGTTTTTCCTTTGTTTTTTGATCGATAAATGCGTGAAACGGCGGAGGTATGTTCCGTTGATTTAGGCCCAAAAAAATCATGCGAAGCTAAATAATGCCCGTTGGCCAGAATGACAATACTCGGCGATCCGATGTACAAGCCACTCGACGCGGGACTATAGGCAATCACCGTTCCGGGCACTTCTGATTGGCCGTGGACATTTATATACCCGAAGGCAAACAGGATTACCAAGAAAATTTTGATCGATTTTTTCATGGTCAATAGTACGGATATTTATCCCAAAGGTTTGTATTGGAGTTAATTAGGCGAGGATCATTCGTTCGTTTCATCCAAGCTTCTAAGTCGATTTTCAATTTATTTTTTTGTTTCTCAAATCGTTTTTCATTGGCCAAATTATGCAATTGGCTCGGGTCATTTTTCAAATCATACAATTCTTCGGACCCTCTTTTTTTCAACGTTCGGTCAAAAAAGAAGGCATAATTGGCACTATCTGACATGATTAATTGTTTGGATGGGGAATCATCGATGTCGCCATAAGGGCCCACGGCGACCCATTTTTGTGGATCACCGGCCGGAAAACGATTGGGTTCAAAATTGCGCAAGTATAAAAATTCTTGGGTTCTGATGCCTCGAACAGGATAGCCCAAATTACCTTTTCTTACATTGGCATGTCTTTCTCTTTCCACAAAAACGGCATTTCTATGGGCTATTGGCCGACCGTTGATCAAATTGATCAGACTCTTTGAAGGAAGATCAGCGGGTTTTTCGATGCCCATGACGTCCAACATGGTAGGGGCTAAATCAATTAAACTCACTAATTCACTTGAACGGGCCGACTTGATTTTGCCTTTCCAATACATGATGAGAGGTATATTGGTCCCTGAGTCATAGCAGGTAGCTTTTGCTCTAGGGAAAGGCATACCATTATCACTTGTAATAACAATCAAAGTGTTTTCTAATTCCCCTTTTGATTCAAGCGTGGCGATGAGTTTGCCCACATTGCTATCAAATCGTTCTACTTCAAAATAGTAATCTAAGATGTCTTTTCTGACTACATCGGTGTCGGGCAAAAACCCTGGTACTTTCACTTTTTGGGGATCTAGTCCGGCTTGTTCTCCAGTTCCTTTGACATAATCACGGTGGGGATCGATGGATCCAAACCAAAAAAAGAAAGGTTTATCTTTTGGTTTTGCTCCTAAAAATTCTTCAAAATTCTTAAAATTTTTCCCTGCCGGATTGTCTTGGTACCCACCTATTTTAAAATTTCCTGGGCCCCAGCCTTTTTGTTCACTGCCCACAAATCCACCTGATGCTTGAATGAGGCTGACAAAATTGGGAATGCTTACGGGAAGACTTCCCCATAAATTTCCTCCTTCCGCGATTTGGTGGGGATGCTTCCCGGTTAAAATACTCGCTCTAGAAGGACTGCATGAGGCAGCCGAGCAAAACGCTTGGTCAAAAATCAAACCATTTTTTCCTAATCGGTCGATATTAGGTGTCCTAACAACTTTATCTCCAAAGATTCCAGCATGCTTCGACCAATCATCGGCAACGATAAAAAGTATGTTGGGTTTTTTAGTGGAATTTTGTCCCCAAACACTTAACGCCGTTAAGGTGAAAAACAAGAAAAAGAGTGATTTTTTGATCATCGGTTAATGGGTTTAAAGTTTATCCTTTTCTGAATTCATGTGCCGTTTGAATGGCGGCCCTTAAATTTTCGATGGGTGTGGTATTGCTAACGGTGCAATTGGCACTTAAAATCACTCGATTAGGGGTATTTTTCAACAAGTCCATCGTAGCTTTTTTAACTTGGTCTACGGTTCCCGTTGAGATAACACCATGCCGATCCAATCCACCCATAACAGGTCTATCAAATATTTCAGATGCTTTTTGTAAGGTCAAAGCTTTACCATCCGCTTGTAGTGGGATGTTGACTATTTGTCCAGGGTAATCTTGGAATCGAGGAGTAAATCCCTCATATTCACCATCATAGTCGCAGATGTGGAGGATGTTGTAGGGAACTAATTGGGATACTTCTTTATAAAGAAGCATATCAAAACTTTTAATCGCCCGATTAAATAATTGGTAGTCGGCCACACGATTCGTTTCCCCACCTTGTGCACAGGTATAAAATCCATCCACTCCCAATTTAGCAGCGGCTTGAACGAAATTTAATATGGAAAGAGTTAC
>CAMBGA010000012.1 GCA_945866095.1 Spirosoma fluviale | reverse complement strand
ATTATTTACCACAAATTTAGGCTTAAATCAGGAACCTTTTGGGTTTTATGTCAGTTTTAATTGATATTCTAATAAATTTGAGGCATGAAAATAGGGATTATTTGTTATCCTACTTACGGGGGTAGTGGTGTTGTGGCCACAGAATTAGGGAAGGCATTAGCCTCGGTTGGACACGAAGTACATTTTATTACCTATACCCAACCACCTCGATTGGATTTTTTTAGCGAAAATATTTTCTATCACGAAGTTTCCGTGGCATCCTATCCGCTCTTTGAATATTTACCTTACGAATCAGCGTTAGCCAGTAAAATGGTGGATGTGACGATTAATGAACAGCTCGATTTGATTCATGTGCACTACGCAATTCCACATGCTTCAGCTGCCTATTTGGCCAAGCAAATTCTAAAATATAAAGGCATTCACGTTCCCGTGATTACTACACTTCACGGAACTGACATTACTTTAGTGGGACGTGATCCATCTTTCGAACCTGTCGTTACTTTTTCCATCAATGAATCTGATGGGGTTACTGCCGTTTCTGAAAGTTTAAAAAATGACACATATTCATCCTTTGAAATTTTAAGTAATATCGAGGTAATCCCCAATTTTGTTGACCTTCAACGATTTAAAAAACAACCTAAGGAGCATTTTAAATTAGCCATTTGTCCACATGGAGAAAAGCTATTAATTCATACGTCCAATTTCCGGAAAGTAAAACGGATCGAAGATATCATTCACGTTTTTGCCAAAGTCCAAAAACAAATTCCTTCAAAGCTTTTGTTGGTGGGTGATGGACCCGAACGAACTGCTATAGAAGTATTGTGCCGGGAATTAGGTGTTCAAGCAGATGTTCGTTTTCTGGGTAAATTAGATACGATCGAGGAGGCACTTTCGCTGGCCGACTTATTTCTACTTACTTCCGAAAAGGAAAGTTTTGGTTTGTCTGCATTGGAAGCGATGGCCTGTGAAGTACCAGTCATTTCCTCAAATGCTGGCGGTATAACGGAAGTTAACATCCACGGGGAAACAGGATTTGTCAGTGAAATTGGAGATGTGAACGATATGGCAAAAAATGCAATCGCTATTTTGTCGGACCCCGTTTTACATGCGACCATGAAAAAAAATGCATTGGAGCGTGCCAAATTATTTGACATCAAAAAGATTCTGCCTTTATACGAGAAGTACTACGAAAAAATTGTGGGTCAAAGTTGGCGCTTCCCCAACCCCAGTCTTTTAGAAAACGATACTGAAATCGAAGATTAATCCATCACTCGAACGATTTGGAGATCTGTGGTTTGTTCCAATAATTCCAACATAGTTTGTTGGAGAACGGGATGTAAAAAATCGGGAGCAATCTCTGCCATGGGGATTAAAACAAAGCGTCTATGGGCAATCTGAGGATGTGGAATAGTTAAATTTTCACTGCTAACAATTTGATTTCCAATAAAAAGAATGTCAAGATCAAGTATGCGAGGGCCCCAGATGACATCGCGCCGACGACCAAAAAACAATTCAATAGCTAATAATTCAGACATTATTTTTTCTGGATGTAAATCGGTTTCTAAGGAGATTACTTGGTTTAAAAAATCGGGTTGGTCTGTTTTTCCCCAGGCAGCCGTTTGATATAGGTTAGAAAATGCAGTGATGCGACCTATTTTTTTTTCAATTTCAAGGTACGAGTTTTTAAATATTTCAAGGGTATTTCCTAGATTGCCACCTAAAGAGATAAAAACGATAAAGGACATATATTTTTTAATTTAAAACAAGATACGAAATTACTTTTTATGCCTTTACATTACATGGAAGATGAATTAAAACCTGGAGTTCTTTTGATCTCAGAACCATTTCTTGAGGGCTCTGCTTTTCATAGGTCTGTGGTATTGCTTTGTGAGCACTCTAATTCACATTCTTTTGGACTCATTTTAAACCAAAAGCAAGAGGTTGTTTTCGATTCGATCGTAGATGAGAAGGTATTGGAAAATGTCCCATTATTTTCTGGGGGGCCTGTGGACCCGACAATCATGCAATTTTTGCACCGTAGACCTGATCTTATCCCCGATGGAATTGAAATTTCCAAAGGAATATTTTGGTCAGGAAGTTTTGAAAAAGCCATCGAACATGTGGTCAGTGGCGCGATCAATTTCAAAGAGATCAAATTTTTTATTGGGTATTCGGGCTGGGGCGCGGGCCAACTAGCCCGTGAGGTGAAGCAAAATGCTTGGTATTTACATCCGGCTCGAGAAGATTACGTGTTTGATGAATCGAATAAAAATTTGTGGCGGACCGTGCTTTATGATAAGGGAGGCGATTTTCGGGTGTTGTCGACCTACCCGGATGATCCAACGTTAAATTAACTTATTCGGGCCCAATTGGTCGTATCCTTTTTTTGTTGGCGTACCTGCTCCCGAATCATTGTATTTTTTTCATGCGCTAAATTGGGATCCTCGTTTAATATAGACACAGCGGTTTCCCGGGCCACTTTTAAAATCTCCCCATCCTTGGATAAATCAGCAATCATTAGGTCGATGGCCCCACTCTGTCTTGTTCCGCCAATATCCCCAGGGCCCCTTAATTGCAAATCCACTTCAGCAATTTCAAACCCATTATTCGTCCTCACCATGGTTTCAATGCGCTTTTTTGTATCGGCTGAAATTTTATAATCAGTCAGCAACAAACAATAACTTTGTTCGGCGCCCCGACCCACCCTGCCTCTGAGCTGGTGCAATTGCGCCAACCCAAATCGCTCCGCACTTTCAATAATCATGACCGAGGCATTTGGGACATTGACTCCCACCTCAATCACCGTCGTGGCCACCATGATTTTGGTTTCATTTTTGACAAACCTGGCCATCTCAAAATCCTTATCGGCCGGCTTCATTTTCCCATGCAAAATCCCCAAAGGTATTTCAGGGAAGGCCCTCGTAATACTTTCGTGCCCATCCATTAAATCTTTGAAATCCATTTTTTCGGATTCCTCGATGAGTGGATAAACGATATAAACTTGACGCCCTTTTTGAATCTCACTTTGGATAAAACTAAACACTTGCAATCGATGTGAATCATAACGATGTATCGTTTGAATAGGTTTTCTACCCGCAGGTAATTCGTCAATCACGGAAACATCAAGATCTCCATATAAAGTCATGGCCAAAGTTCTCGGGATCGGAGTCGCCGTCATGACCAATACATGTGGATGAATTTGCTTGTTTTTATCCCAAAGTTTAGCTCTTTGGGCTACCCCAAAACGATGTTGCTCGTCAATGATGCAAAGCCCTAAATTTTTAAATTGGACCACATCTTCAAAAATGGCATGTGTTCCCACCAATATATTCAAGGTTCCAGACGTTAATCCTTCGTGTATTTCCACGCGATCTTTCTTTTTCACAGATCCCGTTAGTTTAGCAATGCTGACACCTAGAAGATCTGCAAACTTTTTTAATCCCTGAAAATGTTGATCCGCTAGGATTTCGGTGGGGGCCAACAAGCAAGCCTGGGTTCCATTGTCGATCGCAAGTAACATCGAAATAAAGGCGACGATGGTTTTTCCAGAACCCACATCTCCTTGGAGGAGTCGGTTCATTTGATTGCCAGAGCGCATGTCTTCAAAAATCTCCCGGATAACTTTTTTTTGCGCCTCCGTTAATGAAAAGGGGAGATGTTCCTTATAAAAGGTAGTTAATAAGGCGGCAGATGAAAAAACTTGGCCCGGAAAAGCGGATTTACGAACTAAATTTTGCTTGATTAAACGCAGTTGGTTGTAAAATAATTCTTCAAATTTCAACCGCCTTCTTGCTTGGTGTAGCCAATTTTCCGACTGTGGCAGATGAATGTGGTAGAGTGCTTCCTGCTTAGAAATCAATTTAAATTGCTGTATTATCTCATGAGGCAACGTTTCCCTTATGAAGGGAAATGCAACTTCCAACAAATTTTTTTGTAGAGAAGCAATCAATTTACTGTCGACGTATTTCTTACGTAACTTTTCAGTCAGCGGGTAAATGGGCTGGAAAAATTTCTCTGAAATCTGTGGCCCTTTATAGACTTCCATCTCAGGATGGGTCATTTGAATTTGGCCATTGAAACTACCGGGCTTACCGTAAAATAAAAAATCTACGCCGCCAACTAATGATTTTTCAATCCATTTTACCCCTTGAAACCAAACTAATTCGATGCATCCTGTTTCATCGCAGCACTCTGCCACGAGTCTTTCTCTCCGGCCAACACCTATTTTTTCCTTGTATTTGATGCGTCCAATAAATTGGACATTTTCCATTTGATCATTGATTTGAGCGATAGGTGTTAGTAAAGTTCTATCTTCATATCTGAATGGAAAATATTGGATTAGGTCCCCAAAAGTAAATAGCCCTAATTCCGATTGCAGTAGCGATAAGCGCGCGGGAGTCATCCCTCGCAAAGTAGCCAAATCTGAATCGAAAAAATGGGATGTGGACATTGATCAAAAATTTTGTGAATTTAGGTATATTTACAAAACCTTTACATGGATTTTTTTAAAAGCTTTATGGTGCGCGTATATTTTTTTACTTTCAAACAAAAATTACAAAATCTGAAAACGATTCTTTCAATCCTCCTTTTTGTTCAATTAACCGCTTTTGGGCAAGACTGTGCTACTAAAGTATGGGTGGCTACGGATAAAAAAATAATCATGTTTGCCCCTGAACCTGGGGAAAATCCTACTCCCATTTTAATGCCTGTGAATGGGGCTAAAACGGCTGGTATAAAATGGTCATGGACGCCTAAATTAGGCTTATCCGATCCTCTAAGCCTTAATCCATATTTTGATGTCAAGGCATTAGGTGATTTAGGAGGGAACGCATTTAAGACGACGTACTTTATTAATGGTTATTTACCGGGTGCAACGACTGCAGGAGATTGTCGGAATTATGCTACGATTGATATCATTATTTTGGCGAGAGTAAAACCCTATGATGCCATATCACCTAATAATGATGATTTAAATGATTATTGGACCATCGATAATATTTCGTCCTATCCATACGCAGAGATTTACGTGATGGATCGCTGGGGCCTGAAAGTATTTGAAAGTACTGGCACGATGTATGAAGAAAAACCCTTTAGGGGAAAATATAACGGGAAAGATTTGCCAACGGGCACCTATATTTATGTCATTAGGCCAAATTTGGAAGACTATCCGGAGGCCTATCCAGATGTGATAGGAAATTTGACCATTGTAAGATAATGAAGGGATATTTAGACCAAAACATTCAGTCGGAGGGATTCGTAGTGAGCCAATTTGAGGATTTACTCAATTGGGCTCGGGCAAGTTCTTTATGGCCAATGAGTTTTGGTTTAGCTTGTTGTGCCATTGAAATGATGCAAACTTTTGCCTCTGGATATGATTTGGATCGCTTTGGTGTATTTCCTAGGCCTTCCCCTAGACAATCCGATGTGATGATTGTCGCAGGAACGGTTACATTTAAAATGGCCGATCGGATAAGAAGACTTTATGAACAAATGCCTGAACCCCGCTATGTGATTTCAATGGGGTCGTGTGCCAATTGTGGAGGCCCTTATTGGGAACACGGTTATCATGTGATTAAAGGCGTAGACCGAGTAATTCCTGTGGATGTGTATGTGCCAGGTTGCCCGCCAAGGCCCGAGGCTTTACTAGGGGGAATTTTGAAATTGCAAGAAAAAATCAATCAAGAAACGCGTGTCGTGCCCCAAATTATTTTGGACGCCATCGCTCAAAAAGCCTAAGGATGGAAGCGATAGATATAAAAAATCTGATTGAAAGCGAATTGAATATTTCCGTTGACCTGGATGAAAAATCAGGTCGCATTACCGTTCAGCCAGCTCAATTGGTTTTAATTTGTGATTTTTTATGGCGTCATCCGTCGACTTATTTTGATTCACTTTCTTGCCTGACTGCGATTGACAATGGTCCTGAAAATGGAACGCTAGAAATTATTTATACCCTCTACTCGATTCCTAATCACCTTACTTTTCACATTCGATTGGAGGTTCCTAGGTTACTAGAAGATGGGAAATTACCCGTTGTACCTACTTTGAGTGGGATTTGGAAAACGGCTAATTGGCATGAGCGAGAAGCTTTTGACCTAGTGGGTGTTGTGTTTGAGGGTCATCCCGATATGACTCGCATTTTATTGCCCGCTGATTGGGTAGGTCATCCACTTCGCAAAGATTACGTGGAGCAAGAAAAGTACCATGGAATTCAAGTGAAATTTTAGCCCATGAAAATTTCCGGCTTTACCTTCATTCGGAATGCGATTAAAAACGATTATTCGATCGTGGAAGCCATCACATCGATCTTGCCTATTTGTGACGAGTTTGTTGTGGCCGTTGGCCAATCAGAAGACCATACTTTAGGCCTAATTCAAGGAATCAAATCAGATAAAATTAGGATTATTGAGACGATATGGGACGATACAAAACGTGAAGGGGGACATGTATTTGCTTTAGAAACAGATAAGGCATATCAGGCTATTTCACCAGATACCGACTGGGCATTTTATATTCAAGGGGATGAATGTGTGCATGAAGATGATCTCAATGGTATTTTAGAGGATTTAAAAGAGCATCAGGAAAACCCTGAGGTGGAGGGTTTATTGTTTAAATATAGGCACTTTTATGGGTCCTTTGATTATATCGCAACTTCTAGAAAGTGGTATAGAAAAGAGATTCGGCTTGTGCGATTTAACCCCCTCGTTCATTCATACAAAGATGCGCAGGGCTTTCGTAAAAGCGGGAAAAAATTAAAAGTAAAAGAAATTTCGGCACATATCTTTCACTATGGTTGGGTTAAACCCCCCACGGGCTTAAACCAAAAAGTGAGAAATTTCACACAATTTTACCATGATGACGCTTGGCTTGCGAAAAATGTCCCTGCAGATTATGAGTTTGATTTTGGAAATGCTGAAAGGCTAATTAGGTTTACAGGTACGCATCCCAACGTTTCCCTTTCTCGCATTAAGGCACAAAATTGGGACTTTGATTTTGATCCAGCGGTCCTTCGTTCTAAGATGAGTTTGCGTCGAAAAGTGCTGCAAAAAATTACCGATTGGACGGGTTGGCGTATCGGGGAGTATAGAAACTATCAGCGTATTTAGATGTAGGTAGGCCAAGAATACTAATAATTATAGCTACCGTACATCTCTATATCCTAATCTGCAACTTACTTTAGCTGGTAGAATACTAGAATTTGGATTTTTTTTACTTATATTAATTAAAAGACAAAATATGAAAATAATTGAACAAATTAAGCTTTTACACAGAGTGTACAAATACAGTAAAAGTGATGTAGGCGAATTTGCCTATTTAAAAAATTCAATTAAAAAAGGAGAAATTGTATTTGATATTGGCGCACATAAAGCCGGTTACTTATATTACCTTTTAAAACAAGTAGGCAAACAAGGTAAAGTGGTTGGATTTGAACCTCAAACCATTCTTTATACGTATCTACAAAAAATAAAAAAGCGCTTTAATTGGAAGCAGGTGACTATTGAACATCTTGCCTTATCTAATAGTTCAGGCCAAACTAATTTATATTTACCTACAGATGTGCCAGGAAAATTAACTTCTCCAGGAGCTACTATCGTCGAGCATGAGCAAGATGAAAATTTTAGATCTTCCGAAAAAGTTAACCTCTCTACCCTTGACGAATATTGTTTGCAATACCAACTCATTCCAAGTTTATTAAAAGTAGACGTGGAAGGGAATGAATTAAATGTTTTTAAAGGTGGTGCGGCCCTGCTTAAAAAACATCGACCTAAAATATTAGTTGAAATTGAAGCCAGGCATATTGGTCAAGCGCAGGTTTTAGAAACCATTCATTTTTTAGAATCATTAGGGTATCATGGCAAAGTTATCAAAGGACGCGAATACATTCCTACTGATCAATTTACGTTTGAAAAATTTCAGAATTTAAGCAACAAAAAAGACTACTGTAATAACTTTATTTTCGAATAAAATAATTATTGGTTCATATAAAGCGAATAAAGAGCCATATTACTTTTGAGGCACCGCATACACATTTATCGTTTGGCTATAATTGACTAAGTCAGTAGCAACTTTCAATTCAATAACTGTTGCATTAATATCAAAATCAGCAAAGTAGAAAATATCATAGCCATTGTTTTTAATGATTTCAAATAATTCAACCTTTGCTGCTTCACTCGACTTACCAAAACTTTCTGCAACAATAACAGGCTTGTAAGCTTGAATTAAATCCGAAATTGATTTAATGATTTCTTTGTCATACCCTTCCGTGTCAATTTTAATAAATGACAATTTCTGAATCATGGAAGCATACTCCGTTTCTAAAAATATC
Source organism: Spirosoma fluviale (assembly GCA_945866095.1). Taxonomy (GTDB): domain Bacteria; phylum Bacteroidota; class Bacteroidia; order Cytophagales; family Spirosomataceae; genus Aquirufa; species Aquirufa fluvialis_A. The sequence goes on along the minus strand of CAMBGA010000012.1, from coordinate 22,786 downwards.
TTTAAATGTATTCCTTCTACCTTTCCATCAAAAACAAACTTTCCGTATTTGCTGTCGCGGGTTTCAGATATTGCCCCATTTCCAAAACTTGCCTCCGAAGATATATAATAGAATGATTTCGCCGTCACTGAAATTGCACAACGATGCGGATGAATAACATATTTGTCCTTATTTAAATTAGCATTGGATTCTAAAATTTTAAAGACATAAGGATTTGGATCAAATCCGATCGTTATTCCTGTCATACCTGTACATAAAGCCATAGGCACAGTAGTATCGCCAATATTTGCTCCAATATCAATAGCCAAATCACCTGCCTTAATAAATTGATTAAAAAAAGCAACGGTTGCTTCATTTAAAGTAACATTAGGAGCTAAAGGACTAGACCAATTGGCAAAATCTATTTCCCCATACTGATTCATATTTAAATGATCAATAATTGGCGGATATTCTTTAGTGAATCTTCTAGCAATTTTTCTCGCAAACGAATTTTTTAAATAGGTAAACATAGTCGTGTTTTAATATGTTTACAAAAGTAGAATAATTACTTATCATACTTTCATGAAAATATGAACATGTTAAAATGTTTTTATTGCATTGCAAACGCTAAATCATTTTCAATCATCGGGCTATCTTATTGCCGCTTTTGAGTTGCAGATAATGCTTTATAAACAGCGTTAATTGAGGTTTTTCAAACTCTCTGGATGTGCCAATATTGCATTTACACCATTATCTCTATAGCCTTTTATTTTACCAAAATGAGTATCAGAAATAATGAATTCCTCCGCTAGAGAATTGGAATGAGTAAATTTGGCTAAAGATAAACTGGCTACCTATAAGCTTGTTTTGTTTAAAAACTCCAAATATGTCCACATTAAAAAGGATTTTCAAAAGAAACACCCACAATTCCTTTTTTAAAGCACTTGCTGGGTTTGGTCGTTCTTTAAACAGAATCTATGAAAATAGAAACCACGATATTTATAGCAATGGGGAGGTAACCATTTTAAATAAAATTGCAAAAATGAATCCCTCCGTCATAATCGATGGTGGTGCAAATGTGGGGGATTATTCAATCATAGCAAATAAAATAATGCCCGATTGCAAAATCTATGCTTTTGAACCTGTAGAAGCTACATTTCAGCAATTTTTAACTAATATTAAAGATTTACAAAATATAGTACCCATTAAAAAAGGACTATTCAAAGAGAACTGTGAATTGGAAATAAATTTATTCGATTCCAATGAACATTCTTCCTTATACGATATTGATGGGATCGTAAATATTTCGGATCACAAACAAACAATTGGGCTTGTTCGAGGGGATGATTTTATAAAAGACAATAATATTGCTTCGATTGATTTTTTGAAGCTCGATATTGAAGGAGCAGAATATGATGCTTTGCTCGGATTTGAAAATGCAATTAAGGGTGGAATTGTCAAGCTAGTCCAATTTGAATATGGATACATTAATATTTCAACTAAGAAATTACTGATTGATTTTTATACATTTTTTGAAGCGAATGGATACATCGTTGGTAAAGTTTTTCCAAAGAATGTAGAATTCAGAAATTACAATTTTAAATATGAAGATTTTATCGGACCCAATTTCGTTGCCGTCAAAAAAACGGAGACTACGCTGATTAATGCACTAAGAAATAGTTAGTTTTTTAAACGAAAATCCTTGATTCCTTTCTTATTAAAATCATTAATCAATACTCTGCTCGGTGATGGTTTATTTCGTTAAATCACCCTCCTCTTTTCCTCACAAAATTAACTATAATTTATTTTGAAAGATTTTGTTCACATTGACAAAGCGATCAAATGTCATCGTATTTTTAATCATTGATTGATTAAAGGTTTGAATTTGCTTTTTAATATACGTCTGATGCTCTATAAGTGCCTTGCTATAAGTATTGTCTTTTTGCAAATTGTTTTTGAATAATGGATCCTTACTGATATTGTAAAAGCCAACACAGGTTTCCCCGTTAAATTGGTAACAATATTCTTTACTATAACAATGATAAAGCCCCCCTTTATAATTGATACTATATCTATTGCAATCATTTTTGAAAAGTGATTTGCCTAATGAATAATAAGGCTTATTATAATGTATAATATCCAAAATTGAAGGCATTACGTCAATTTGATTGGCCACATCATCCCTTTCGCCTACCAAACTACTGTTGGGTTGGTAAAAAACAATAGGAATCGACATATCTTTTTTATTTGTTAAATGAACGCCTGTATTTGGACCGGTATGATCAGCCGTGATTACAAATAAGGTATTATTAAACCAAGCTTCTTTTTTTGCTTGTTCAAAGAACTGTTGTAATGGACTTGATCCATTTGTTTCAGTCGAAAGTTTGTTGGCCCAAGACTATCCCAGCCTAGAATTCATCTGGGTAGATGATGCGTCCACTGACAACGGTAACTAATGGATGCATACTCAATTTGTGGGCTAAGAATTTTTAATTTTATGCTGAAAATTGTCGTAATTTGAGACATATTTCCAAAATATTTTAAGTTGAAAACATATTTTCGTTTATTGTCCTATGCTGTTTCTATCCGTAAATATGTATTTCCATATTTTGGTTTTTCCTTATTAGGCAGCTTGTTTGGGATTTTAAACTTTACTTTATTGATTCCGCTGCTGAATGTTTTATTTAATCAGGCTTCGGAAGCCAATGTCCAAATATACCGGACCATTCCTGATTTTTCGCTTAGCCCATCCTATTTTTCTTTTCTGTTTAACCACTATTTCTATGGTGCATTGGAGAATTTTGGTCGAATTGGGGCGCTGAAATATGCGTGTGGGGCGATCATGGCTTCCGTCGTATTGGCTAATATTTTTAGGTATTTTTCTCAAAGAGTGTTGAAAACAGTGGAAGCGGATACGATTGCATCTCTCCGACAAGCCGTTTTCCAAAGAGCCATTCGCTTGGACTTGAGTTATTTTACCGAGCAGAAAAAAGGAAATTTAATGTCACGGTTGACCACGGACGTTCAAGAAGTGGAAAATAGTATCGGCCGCGCCTTTACGGCGACCTTCAAAGAAATTTTTACGTTAATCCTATTTTTTGTTTTTCTGGCCAGCATGTCGGTAAAGTTGACCTTATTTTCCTTACTCATTTTACCGCTTTCAGGAGGCGTCATTGCGACCATTACTCGTCGTTTAAGGCGAGCGGCTGGAGAAGTCCAACAACATTTGAGTGGTTTGATTAGTTTGTTGGACGAGATTTTTGGCGCTATGCGAGTAGTCAAGGCATTTAGGGCTGAAAAAATGATGGATGAACGATTTGGGGAAGGGAACCAAAAATATCGCCATGCTTTATTGAAAATGGTGTTTCGACAAGAACTTACTTCCCCCGTTTCTGAAACGCTAGGCGTTTTAGTCGTGACAGGAATTTTATTATATGGAGGAAGTTTGGTCATTTCTGGGGAAGGCGAACTTAGTGCCTCTACTTTCATTGCTTTCATTGCTACTTTTTCCCAAGTCATGCGACCCGCCAAAGCTATTGCAGATGCTTTTTCTGGGATACAAAGGGGCATAGCTTCAGCGGATCGAATCATTGAAATTTTAGATACGGAATCAGAAATTAAAGTGATTGAGCCGATCGTTTCTTTGAAGGAATTTGCCCATAAAATTTCGTTTGAGCAAGTTGGTTTTGAATATACCCAAGGAAGAAAAATTTTACATGAGATAAGTTTTGAAATTCCTAAAGGCCAAACGATTGCGCTTGTGGGTGCGTCCGGTGGAGGCAAGTCCACCTTAGCTGACTTACTTCCGAGATTTTATGATCCAACATTTGGCCAAGTCAAGATCGATGGGCATGATATCAAACATATTCCCTTAGATGATTTACGAGGTTTAATGGGCATCGTAACACAAGAATCTGTTTTGTTCAACGATACCATTTTTAATAACATTGCTTTTGGGACAGAAGCGACTATGAGTGAAGTGGAAGATGCTGCCAAAATCGCTAATGCCCACGAATTTATTTCTGAGAGCGCTGATGGATATCAAACGATTATAGGTGACCGTGGATCCAAATTATCGGGTGGCCAGCGCCAGCGTATTTCCATTGCGCGCGCCGTTTTGAAAAATCCACCTATTTTGATTTTAGATGAAGCGACGAGTGCTCTGGATAATGAATCTGAAAAATTAGTTCAAGCCGCGCTCGGAAATTTGATGAAAAACCGGACCGTCCTTGTCATTGCGCACCGGTTAAGCACGATCCAACATGCGGATCAAATTCTTGTTATAGAACAAGGAAATATTGTAGAAAGGGGAACTCACCTTGAATTAATGGCCATTAAAAAGGGAGTTTATGCAAAATTAAGCCAATTAACCTAAGCCCTTTTTTGTAAGTTTTATTAGTTATTCAAATTTTTATAGGGTAATTTTGCACAAATTATCAGTTATAAGTTCAAATCAATTTATGTCGGTATCCTTATTAGCTAAACGCATTCAAGCATTAGAAGAGTCATCCACGTTAGGGATGACAAAAAAAGCCCGTGAACTTGCTTCGCAAGGTCATCAAGTTATCAGTTTATCGGTGGGCGAGCCAGATTTTAAAACGCCGGCTCACATTTGTGATGCGGCAAAAAAAGCCATTGACGATGGATTTCACGGATATTCTCCTGTGGCAGGTTATCCTGATTTACGTATGGCGATTGCTAATAAATTAAAGCGTGATAATAATTTAGAGTGGGGTTCAGAAAATATTGTAGTATCAACAGGTGCGAAACATTCGTTGGCCAATGCCATCGCAGCATTAATTAACCCTGGAGATGAAGTGATTATTTTCTCACCTTATTGGGTTTCATATTCAGAGATGGTGAAGTTGGCCGATGGAAAATCGGTGCTTGTGCAAGGTGCTTTTGATAATAATTTTAAAGTGACAGCGGAACAGTTTGAGGCTGCTATAACGCCAAAAACTAAAATGGTGATGTTTTCATCGCCTAATAACCCAACTGGTTCGGTCTATACAGAATCAGAATTAAGGGATATCGCTAATGTAGTGGCTCGCCATGAAAATATTTTTGTTTTAGCGGATGAGATTTATGAGTACATCAACTTCACACAGGGTGGCCACTTTTCGATCGGATCAATTCCTGAAATAAAAGAACGTGTTATTACGGTGAATGGGGTTGCCAAAGGCCATGCGATGACGGGTTGGAGAATTGGATTCATTGCCGCGGCTAAATGGATTGCCGATGGAGTAGAAAAATTACAAGGTCAGGTAACTTCAGGAACAAATTCGATTGCACAAAAAGCATCTGTCGCCGCATTTAATGGTCCTTTAGATCATGCGTACGAGATGAAGGAAGCTTACGATCGTCGTAGAAAATTAGTGGTGGGTAAATTAAGAGAAATACCTGGTTTTAAAGTTAATATGCCCGATGGAGCATTTTATGCCTTCCCGGATATTTCTTATTATTTTGGGAAATCGGATGGAAAGACAACGATCAAGGATTCAGATGATTTTTGTACATGGTTATTAATGGATGCTTTTGTAGCCACAGTGGCTGGCTCTGGTTTTGGAGCTCCTGATTGCATGCGTATTTCTACTGCGGCTGCCGATGAACAATTGGAGGAAGCTTGCGAGCGAATCAAAGTGGCCGTTGCTAAATTAAAATAGAGTTAATATTTACTATAATTAAGAAAGTCAGCGAAGAATCTCTGACTTTCTTTTTTTATATTTATGCGCATGGAAATAATTTCAGTCTTCATTTTTGTTTTAGGGTATCTCGCAATTGCGTTTGAACATCCTTTGAAAATCAATAAAACAGCCACCGCTTTGTTAACTGGTGTTCTTGTTTGGGTCGTATTTGCTTTGGTTAAGGGGGAGGGTGAATTGGGCGAACTTTCGCATCATTTGGGGAGTACGTCGGAGATCTTATTTTTTCTTTTAGGCGCCATGACTTTGGTGGAGCTAATTGATGCACATCAGGGTTTTAGGTTTGTAAACCAATTGATACAAACGAAAAATTCAGCTAAGCTTTTATGGATCGTGGGGATTGTTACGTTTTTTATCTCGGCTGCTTTAGATAATTTAACGACAGCCATCGTCATGGTCACGCTTTTGCGTAAATTAATTTCAGATACACAGACAAGGAAATATTTTGTGGGAGTGGTGGTTATTGCGGCAAATGCGGGGGGCGCTTGGTCTCCAATTGGTGATGTCACAACGACCATGCTTTGGATTGGGGGTCAAATATCTGCTTTGGGAATTATTAAAGTTTTATTTCTACCTGCATTAATTTCATTATTGGTTCCGCTGGCTGTGGGCGCTTACTGGGTTCGAAACGAAAAATTAGGCGTACCTCATCCACTTCCAGCCTTAAGTAAAGCGGAGGAAAAAGAGGGAAAAATCATGCTTTTTGCTGGGGTCGCTAGTTTATTAGGGGTTCCCATATTTAAGTCGATTACGCATCTTCCTCCCTACATGGGTATTTTATTAGGCTTAGGTCTTGTCTGGATTCTTTCTGAAATATTGCATTCGGATAAGGATGAAGCTGCCAAAAAACCCTATACGGTTGGTTTTGCTTTAAGTAAAGTGGATACCTCTAGCGTACTTTTTTTCTTAGGTATTTTGTTGGCCATAGGCGCTTTAGAATCTTTTGGATATTTAGAGTCTTTAGCTGTTTTCTTAGAAAATACGTTGGGGAATCAATACTTAATCGTGACCATCATCGGCTTGGCTTCCTCAGTCGTAGACAATGTTCCACTCGTGGCAGCAACCATGGGAATGTATAATTTGGCTGATTTTCCATTGGATCATGCCATGTGGCAGTATTTGGCTTTCTGTGCGGGTACTGGTGGAAGTATTTTGATCATTGGCTCCGCAGCGGGTGTGGCCGTGATGGGAATGGAAAAAATCGAATTTATTTGGTATGCTAAAAAAATAGGAATTCTAGCTCTATTGGGATACTTTGTCGGCGCTGCTACCTATTTACTATTGGTTTAAAACGAGTAGTTTAATCGGGCTACATAATAATTAGGAGCAATTTGTGGCTCAAAATTCCAAGCCGATTTAGATTTATTCAGCTTTAATTTTATTTTAGGATAAAGATAGGAAGCGATTTCTGCCGATGCGATACCTATTCCAGCCCCCATTAACACATCACTTGCCCAATGTTTGTTATTAGCCAATCTTAAAAAGGCCGTCGTTCCGGCTAACGTATAGCCTCCTACGGCAATCCATGGATAATTTTCGCCATACTCTTTTGCGAGTAATGTGGCGCCAAAAAATGCCGTGGCCGCGTGACCAGAGGGGAATGAATGCTCGGTTCCATTAGGTCGAGTTTCATTTACAGCATATTTTAAGCCTTGAGTCGCACCCACATAAATTACTGTACCTAAGATAAATATTCTTGCGCGGTCTTGCCTTGTGTTTTTCGCCTCCAAACCACTTAGGCCTAGGCCCACATTTAGTATCGCGGGAGTATATTGCAATATATCGTCTAGTTTAGTCGAGAAGTTTAAAAAATTATTTCTATAAATCGTGCTTTGGGCATCTTTGGATGAAGCATTATAAAGCAAAAGGCTTGTAAGCCCTAAGGCCACTGGAGCTTTCCAGCCAATTTTCTTAGCAGGTTTTTGCGCTATATTTTTTAATGGGATTGCAAGGCAAAGAACGAGAATAGCTATTTTAAATTTCATGGCTTTTCGATTAAAAGTGCTTGTATCGTTTTGTCAAATTCCTGTATCCAGTCGGTATAATAAACGCCGGTTCCAGGACCTGAAAAACCCGTATGAATTTCTCGCACTTTACCTTGTTTGTCGATAATGAAAGTTGTAGGGTACCCATTGATTTTATGCAACATGGGCAAGACTTTTTCAATGGTCGAGTCATCGGGTTTTCCTGCCAATACAATCGGATAGGGAATCCCAATTTTGGAGATGAAGTTTTTGATTTTGGGTCCAGAAATTTTCATGTCTTCTGAATATTCAAAGGATAGTCCAATGACTTCAAGACCTTTAGATTTATTTTTTTTATAATAAGGCGATAAAAATCTGGACTCATCGATGCAATTTGGGCACCAAGAACCCATCAATTCAATGACAACGACCTTGCCTTTAAATCTTGCATCTTGTAAACTAATTGTATTTCCATCAGGCTCTGGTAGCGAGAAATTAATCCGGTCAAAGCCTGGCTTTAAATAAGTTAATTTTTTAAGATCGGGTAAGCTAGCTTTAGGATCTAATCTAGCTTTCAGATTTCTTTTCCCCGCTAATCCTGTGTAGAAATTTCCTATAAATTCTTTCCCTTTCACCTTAACGCGGACTTGCATACAATAGCTTCCGTCAAAATAACTCATAAATAAGCTGTCGCCACTGACATTTCCTTGTAAAAATCGGTAGTCGCCACTCGGCTTCAAAAAGGTGCCAGTGACTGAATTACCCACCTGCTTAAACATACCTATTCCAGGACTATGGACATTTTCGTCACTCCAAAAATCAGCCATCCAATTTCCTGTCACATTTATTTTTGATGGTTTTAGCTTTGTGTAACGTTCCGTAGAACCTGCATTTGCTTCTAATGGAATGCGAAAAATAGCTTTGCCGTCTCTTTTCATGATCCAATAGCCATTCATTTTTTTTGAATTTGTTAAAAAGGCAACAATCTCAGATTCATATAGGTCAAAAGGAATCACGAGTGAATCTCCTCTAAAAAATGAATCTCCTAAAGAGAATTTTTCAGATCCATTTTGAATTTTAATGTTGAATGCGTTTGAATTTTTACTGGGGTTAACGATGAAGTTAAATGGAAGTTTCCCACTAAAATGCTTCATTTCTACTCGCCATGGGCCCATTTGTGGAGCCATATTTTGTTGACTTAAAGCGTCGAACATGGAAACAAATAAAAGTAGGGTAAGAAAAAATTTAGGCATCATATACGATTTTTCTAGGCCAAAGATAGAGGATTACTAACTGTCATAAAATATATATGGTGAATTTATAAAAATTGAGATTGCCATTGGATATTTTGTAAATTTGAACTTATGTCTTCAACTACCTATCACACCTCTGTTTTATTGAATGAGTGCATCGAGGGCCTTGCGATTAATCCGCAGGGAATTTATGTCGATGTGACTTTTGGTGGAGGGGGACATAGCAAAGAGATTTTAAAGCATTTAGGACCTGAAGGTCGGTTAATTGCTTTTGATCAGGACCCTGATGCTTGGAAAGAAGCTGAGAAAATTGATGATCCGCGTTTGACATTAATTACGGCAAATTTCAGGCATTTAGATAAGTATTTACGTTTAGAAGGGATTAAAAAAGTAGATGGAATTTTAGCTGATTTTGGAGTATCATCTTACCAATTAGACGCGCCTGAACGCGGATTTTCTACTCGGTTTGATGGGCCATTAGACATGCGCATGGGGCCTTCCGCATCCTTAGATGCCAAATCCGTTTTGAATACCTATTCCGCCGAACAATTGCAGAAAATTTTAGGCATGTATGGAGAGGTGAAAAATGCGAAAACATTAGCTCTCGCCATCATTCAAGCAAGGACACAAAAACCCTTGGAAACGACTTCGGAATTTAAAGAAATTCTTTTTAAATTAGCTCCAAGGTCCAGGGAATTCAAGTATTTTGCTCAGGTTTTTCAGGCGATTAGAATTGAAGTAAATCAAGAACTTGCTGTTATTGAAGAATTTTTAACCCAAGTGCCTACTGTGCTCAATGAAAACGGAAGATTAGTGGTTATTTCTTTTCATTCATTAGAGGACCGATTGGTCAAGAATTATATTAAAACGGGAGATTGTTTGGGGAAAGAGGATAAAGATATGTTTGGTGTTGTTCATAAACCTTTACAATCAGTCACTCGGAAACCAATCACAGCTTCCGAACTGGAATTAAAAGAAAATCCTAGATCAAGAAGTGCGAAATTGCGCATTGCTTTAAAACTATAAAATGGCTACCTCAGTACCCAAAAACGAACCTTCATCTAAAAAACCGAATCTAAAGGAAGACCCTTTAGAAATGTTATTTGACATCGATCATTTAACGGGTGGAGAGTTGCCTGTAGAATGGATTAAGAAAATTATCTTCATTGCTTTCCTCATTTTAATTTATATCTATTATTCTATGTTGGCCGATGGAAAAATCCACCAAATAGTAAAAAATAAGGCAGAATTAGAGGAGTTGAGAGCTGATTATACCACCCAAAAAGCGGAGTTCATGAAAAAGGGGAAGCAAAGTTATTTAGCGGAGGCGATGAAAAAATATAAGTTAGAGGTGAGTTTAACACCACCTTATAAAATTGTAGAAGAAGGGAAAAAGGAGTAAAATTTCGGTTTATATGGCAGCTGATAAGCGTTTAAATATTCGGGCAATTATTACGAGGAGATTTTATATTTTCTTTATGGTGGTATTGCTCATGTTTTTGGTTTTGATTTTTAATTTATACAAATTAGTCTTTCTTCAAGGGGAAGAATTACGTTCAGAGGCGGCAGCGACGTACATCAAGGAAAGAAGTGTAGAAGCGAGTAGGGGAAATATTTATTCAGATGATGGTAGTTTGTTGGCCACCTCTCTTCCTAAATATCGCTTAGGGATGGATCCATCCGTCTTTAATATTTCCGTCAAAACTGAAAAACTATTTTCAACCCACATTCATGCACTTTGTGACCAGCTGGCCCTCTTATTTAAAGATAGGTCCTCTGATGAATATTACAACAAAATTTTATTGGCTAAAAACAGTAACAAAACGTACATCTTACTCAATAATCGTTTGCTGGATTTTCAAGAAAGAAAGGCTGTGTTGAATTTTCCGCTATTTAAAGAAGGCAGAAGAAATGCGACCAAGACAGGTGTCGTTTTTGACAAAGTAAATGTCCGCTATGCCCCATTTGGCCAAATGGCGTATCGGACGATTGGATACCTGAAGGATAAATTAGCGGTAGGCCTTGAGGGGGCTTTCGATAAAGACCTAAAAGGAATTCCTGGGAAAGGCTTGTTCCAGAAAATGGATAAAAATACCTGGCGTCCTATGGAAAATGGAACGGAATTAATTCCTACGCCTGGCTATGATTTACAAACGACGATTGACGTAGACATTCAAGATATTGTAGAGCTTGCGCTAATGAAGGCCTTAGCCACATTTAAAGGAAATTATGCGACTGCCATTGTCATGGAAACTGCTACGGGTGAAATAAAGGCCATTTCTAATTTGACTAAGGAGGCAAGCTCACCCACGGGTTATTCTGAGTTTGCTAATTATGCCATTGATGTTTCTGAAAATGATCCAGGCTCTGTGTTTAAGTTGCCTTCCATGATGGCGATGTTAGAAGAATCTAATATGCCGCTGACGGATATGGTCACGACAGGAGGAAAATATACGGTCTTCAATAAGACGATGTCCGATTCACATGATTACGGAACAATTAATGTTCAAGGGGTCATCGAGCATTCTTCGAATATCGGTACGATCAAGTTAATGCAGCGGGTATTTAGTTCGAAACCAGGGAAATTTTACGATTACTTGAAAAAGTTTCATTTGATAGATCCGCTTAATTTTCAGATTACCCCACGTTATAAAACACCTAAATTTCCTGTGCCAGCAAAATGGGATGCTTTGCAATACATGTGGTCTTCGGTGGGTTATTCGTCGAATACTTCCCCTATGCATATGATATCTTTTTATAATGCGATTGCTAACAATGGGTATTGGATTCAGCCGATTATCGTAAAAAATGCAACGGTAGGCAATAAGGTAGTGAAGGATTACACCGAATCTCAAAAGAAGGATAAGGAGCCTTTGTGTTCGCCCGAGACTTTAAAGAAAATTAAAATTATGTTAGAAGGGGTGGTGGAACGCGGAACCGGAAATAATTTGAAAGGTACTCCATATGGCATTGCGGGGAAAACGGGTACGGCGCAGCGCTTGGTCAACGGGAATTATGTCAAAGGAACTTACTATGTTTCATTCATCGGATATTTTCCGGTGGCAAAACCTAAATACACGGTTTTAGTTGCCATGGATAAACCTGAAGGAGGTTCTGAAGGTACCTATGCGCGCCAAGTAACGGCTCCGGTTTTCTTGGATATTTCAAATCACATTTACTCCCGTGACATGAAATTGCAAAGAACCTTATCTGGAACTTTGCCGGACTCTTTAAATAATGTCAAACTTTCTCATACGATTCATCCTTTAGATCAAAAAATACTTTTTACCAATTTCAATTTGCCCAAAGTAGAAGAAGATGGGCGCTGGGTATTATTTAGTCAAGATAAAAAACTAGTCCAAAATTCAGCTATTTCTTTTCCTGCCAAAACGGTCCCCAATGTCGTTGGGATGAACTTACGCGATGCATTGTTTGCCTTGGAAAATAGGGGATTAAAAGTACGAGCCAATGGAATGGGAGCCGTTGTTTCTCAGTCGATTGCCCCAGGAACACCCAGCAGAAAAAATCTATTATTGAATATCCAATTAAAGTAAAATGGGTTCATTATTTTCGTTGATTAAGGAGCTTAGCATTTTATCTACAAAAGGTAAGGATCAAGAAATAGACGCTTTATGTTTTGATTCAAGACAAGCAAAAATAGGTTCTTTGTTTTTTGCCATTCCTGGTACGCAAGTAGATGGACATCAGTTTTTGGACCAAGTGTACGCGCAGGGTTGCAAGGCTTGGTTGGTACAAGATATTCCAGCGAATATACCTGACGACGTTACCTGTATCCAAGTAGTAGACTCCAATGCCGCATTAGCTGAAGTATCCTGCGCTTTTTATAATCATCCTTCTTCCAAATTGAACCTCATCGGAATTACGGGAACCAATGGAAAAACGACGAGCGTAACACTCCTGTTTGAATTATTTAAAAAGCTTGGGCATCGTTGTGGATTAATTTCTACGGTTCAAAATATGATTCATGATCGGGTGATCCCGGCGACCCATACCACACCAGACGCCCTAAACCTAAATAGGCTGTTGGCCGAAATGTTGTCCAATGGCTGCTCCCATGTTTTTATGGAAGTCAGTTCACATGCAGTGGTCCAAAAAAGAATTCATGGTTTACAATTTAAGGGGGCTATTTTTTCCAATATCACCCGTGACCATTTGGATTTTCACGAAACTTTTGACGAATACATTAAAGCAAAAAAAGGTTTCTTTGATGCTTTGCCGGAGACCGCTTTTGCTTTGACGAATCAAGATGATAAGCGGGGCCAAATTATGCTTCAGAATACGAAGGCAAAAAAATACAGCTACGGGATTTTAAATTCATCTGATTTTAAGGCGAAAATAATTAGTAATGGAGTAGGTGGATTGCAAGTAGAATTTGACGGTCAGGCGATTCATGCCCAACTGATCGGCACATTTAATGCGTATAATTTATTAGCTATTTACTCAACAGCTATTTTGTTAGGTGAGGATAAGGAAGAGGTTTTAGTACAAATGTCTGCTTTAAAAACGGCTGTAGGAAGGTTTGACCAATTAGCGGGACCTAATCATAAAATGGGAATTGTCGACTATGCGCATACGCCAGATGCCTTAGAAAATGTACTTAAAACCATTCAGGCCATTCGAAATAAGTCTCAAAAAATAATTACCGTGGTCGGTTGTGGTGGAAATCGGGACGCGGGGAAGAGGCCTATCATGGCAGAACTAGCAGCACATTATAGTGATGCGGTTATTTTGACGTCCGATAATCCAAGGTTTGAAGATCCGGAAGACATTTTAGATCAAATGGAAGTGGGAGTTGCCAAAGAAGTAGCTTATAAAGTTACCCGCATCAGTGATCGGAAATTAGCCATCATGACCGCTGTTAGGGAATTGGCCAAAGCAGGGGATGTTATTTTGGTTGCCGGGAAAGGCCATGAAACTTATCAAGATATTAAAGGCGTGAAGCACGATTTTGACGATAAATTAGTGTTGGCCCTCGCTTTTGAGAGCTAATTTGTACAAGCAATCAAAATTTTGCAACTTTGTTTTTAGTTTTTTCCCACCTAAAAATAGCTAAGGAATGTTTTATTATCTTTTTGAATACTTAGACAAAACACTAAACGTTCCTGGCGCTGGGGTATTTCAATACATTACTTTTCGGGCATTTGCGGCCACCATTACATCCCTTGGAATCGCTGCTATTTGGGGAAAATCTGTCATCTATCGATTGCAAAGATTACAAATCGGAGAGGAAATTCGCGACCTTGGTTTGGAAGGTCAAATGCAGAAAAAAGGAACGCCGACCATGGGTGGTTTCATCATTTTACTTTCATTAATTATCCCCACTATTTTATTTGCCAAAATAACGAATGTATATATCGTTTTGTTATTACTTTCGGCTGTTTGGTTAGGAGCAGTGGGTTTTTTAGATGATTACATTAAGGTTTTCAAAAAAAATAAAGAAGGACTTTCAGGTAAATTTAAGATTGTGGGTCAGATAGGCTTAGGTTTAATTGTAGGCCTAACGATGTACTATAACGAACACATTAAAGTAAGGGTATATTCAAAATTAACGATGCTGGCGGATGGGACACAAGTTCAGACCTACACAGATTCTAAATCTTTAATGACGACGGTTCCATTTTTGAAAAATAATCAGTTTGATTATAATATGTTATTGCCAAGCTTTATTCCGGACCATTATGTTTGGGTTGTGTATGTGTTGGTTGTGATTTTTATCATTACTGCGGTGTCAAATGGGGCTAACATTACGGACGGCTTGGATGGATTAGCCGCTGGGACTTCTGTCATCATCGGCCTAACCTTAGCGGTATTAGCCTATGTGTCAGGAAACAAAGTATTTTCTCAATATTTAAATGTCATGTTTATTCCCAATTCAGGGGAATTAGCTATATTTTGCGCGGCTTTTGTCGGCGCTTGCATTGGTTTTTTATGGTATAATACGTATCCTGCTCAGGTATTTATGGGCGATACGGGAAGCCTGATGTTAGGTGGTGTGATTGCGACATTGGCGATCGTTATTCGAAAGGAGATGTTGATTCCAGTCCTATGTGGAATATTTCTCATTGAAAACTTATCCGTCATTATTCAAGTGGGCTATTTTAAATATACCAAACGGAAATATGGGGAAGGTAGGCGAGTTTTTCTCATGTCGCCTTTGCACCATCATTTTCAAAAGAAAAATTACCATGAGTCTAAAATCGTTATCCGATTCTTGATTGTTGGAATAATTTTAGCCGTAGTATCATTAGTAACATTAAAATTGCGTTAATCACGTATTCTATTTTGGATCAAATTCGTCTTTTCCCCATTAAACATTCTTTTCAAGAGATCATATCCCTTCCTGCGTCAAAATCAGAAAGTAATCGATCGTTAATTCTGAATGCTTTAGCTGGGGGAGAACTAAGTAACTTGTCTAATTTAGCGGAGGCCCGGGATACGCAAACCATGATTCGCTTGTTATCTCAAAAAGATCAAGAAGTTGCAGATGTATTGGATGCAGGAACGACGATGCGTTTTTTGACTGCTTATTATGCGATAACGGGTCAGAAAAAGCGAATGACGGGTACACCTCGTATGTGCGAGCGCCCTATTGGTATTTTAGTAGATGCCTTGAGGAATTTGGGTGCGGATATAGAGTATGAAAACAAAGAAGGATATCCTCCATTGCTTTTGAGTGGATTTACCTATGCGGGAAATCGTTCTCTTTCTATGCGCGGGGACGTGAGTTCTCAATTTATATCGGCGATATTGATGTTGGCCCCTTTGTTGCCCGAAGGGCTTCATGTAAAAATAACGGGTTCATTAGGCTCGAAACCTTACATCGAAATGACCTTGGCACAGATGAAGCATTTTGGCATTGAATCCAAGGTGGATTGGGAAAATGGCGAGATTGATATCGCGCATCAGACCTATAATTCAATCCCATTTGCGGTAGAATCTGACTGGTCGGGGGCAAGTTATTGGTATTCCATGGTGGCCATTTCTCCTTTTGAAGATACTTCGTTGGAGCTCTTAGGGCTTAAAGAAAATTCATTACAAGGGGATTCCGAAATCAAGTCGATCATGGAGCTTTTAGGTGTAAAAAGTACATTTACAGGTCGCGGTTATCGATTAACCAAATGCCCTTCTGAGGAGTCGGCAACCTGGGACTTTACCGATTGCCCAGATTTAGCCCAAACCATTTGTGTGGTGGCAGCAGTTAAAAATATCACATTTACTTTAACCGGAATAGAATCTTTAAAAGTTAAGGAAACGGATCGGGTATTGGCTCTGCAAAATGAGTTAGCTAAGTTGGGAAGTCAATTGGTCGAGCTAGAAAAAAATCATTTATATCAATTGTCGGGTGATTTTTCGGGCCGAGATACCTGTCCGGAAATAGAAACCTACGATGATCACCGAATGGCCATGGCCTTTGCGCCTGTTGGGCTTTTGTGTGAATTAATTATTCATGAACCAGGAGTGGTCGCTAAATCGTATCCAAGTTTTTGGGACCATATTCATAAAATTTTGAAGTCGGCATAACATGCTTTATGTTCATTTGAGTTAATATTTTTGTAAAAGCTATTTAAAAATAAATGCTATGAAAAGAATCATTTTAATGTTGATCTTAAGTCCCTTGTTGGCTTTTTCACAAAAGACCATCATTCACTGCGGAAAATTAATTGACGTAAAGTCATTACAAGTATTGACGAATATGTCGATCATTGTCGAAGGTAAAAAAATCAGTGCCGTTTTGCCAGGATATCAGGATGGGGCCAAAGGGGATCAAGTGATTAATTTGAAAAATAAAATGGTCATGCCGGGTTTGATCGACATGCACGTCCATTTAGAAAGCGAGACAAATCCAAGTGCCTATTTAGATCGTTTTACTAAAAACCCGGGAGACATCGCATACCAAGCATTAGTCAATGCAAAAAAGAATTTAATGGCAGGGTTTACGACTGTTCGAGATTTAGGAGGTACCCACGTCGTGATCAGTTTGCGTAATGCCATCAATAAGGGATTGGTGGAAGGTCCTCGGATTTTTACCGCTGGCGTTACGATTGGTACAACGGGAGGTCATTCGGATGACACCAATGGAATTAATGAAACATTTAAAAAGGATTTGGGTCCTGAAGATGGCGTTATTAATGGGGTTGAAGATGCGGCCAAAGCTGTTCGGCAGCGATATAAGGAAGGTTCGGATTTAATTAAAATTTCGGCGACTGGCGGAGTTTTAAGTTATGCGAAAGATGGGATGGGTTCTCAGTTCACAGAAGAGGAAGTTCGTGCGATTGTTAAAACGGCTAAGGATTATGGATTTAAGGTGGCGGCACATGCACATGGAGCCGAGGGGATGAAAAGGGCTGTTTTGGGCGGGGTTAATTCGATCGAACATGGAACGTTTATGACGGCTGAGGTAATGAATCTGATGAAAGAAAGAGGAACGTATTTTGTGCCCACGGTCATTGCGGGCCGATCGGTTGCGGATTCAGCTTTAATCCCAAATTATTATCCAGAAATGGTTAAAAAGAAAGCATTGGAAATAGGACCTATTATCCAGTCAACTTTTGGTAAAGCGTATAAAGCAGGTGTAAAAATAGCTTTTGGAACGGATGCGGGTGTCTTTGGCCATGGAAAAAATGCACGAGAGTTTGAGCTGATGCATGAAGCGGGTATGCCAGTTTTGGAAGCTATTCAAAGTGCCACTCTAAATGCTGCAGATTTATTAGGTCAATCTCAAAATTTGGGTACGATTGAAGTCGGTAAATCAGCGGATATTATTGCCGTGGAAGGCAATCCCGTGGAGACCATTCAGTCCATGAGCAAAGTTAAATTTGTGATGCGTGACGGAATCGTGATGAAAAATATTAATTAATTCAGCGCAGGAATTCGATTTTTAAGGTATTCAAAAGAGCCTAAGAAAATGGCCGAAAATATAAATTGGCTTGCCAACGTATTTTTCAGAAAGGGTATTCCAGCTGCATAACAGGCTAATAATCCTTGAATGGATTTTGCATAGGTGATATCGCTTGAAAGCCAAACAGCAAAATTAGAAAATAGAAAAAATCCTAAGCCTGACACTAAATTAGTACTTAAAAAATTTAAAGCGGTCATTTTTTGCTGGTTAAGTCTGCTTCCTAATAAGGTGATTAATGCAAAAATACCCATGTGAACTCCATCAAATCCGAATGAAAAGCTAGGGTAGTATTCAGTATATAAGAAGTTATTTAAGAGTAAATTGGATAGCCAAACAGCTAAAATGGTCCATGAAATGGCTTGAATTTTTTGATTAAAATAGATTCCAGCAAACAAGGCCATTGAAGCGATGGGTGAGAAATTCACCCAATTGGTTCCTCCTAAAATAAATAATCTGCTGGCTACGGCTAAGGCTAAAAATCCGATAAGTACGAGTGTTCTTTTTGTCATTTCTTGTTAACGTAAAAGTCAAATATATTTTTAGAAGGCTAAATAATTTCCAAAGGTAAAACAAAAGCCGTAATTTTACCCATTCTAATTCAAATTATGTCTGAATCATTGCCAAAAATAGGTTTGTTGGGAGGTGGCCAGCTAGGTCGCATGCTTTTGCAGGCGGCGATTGATTTGGATTTTGAAATTTCATGTTTAGATCCTGATGCGGAGGCGCCATGTCATTTGATGGCTAAACATTTTGTACAGGGTTCCTTTCAAGATTTTAATA
This sequence comes from Spirosoma fluviale, assembly GCA_945866095.1. Lineage (GTDB taxonomy): Bacteria > Bacteroidota > Bacteroidia > Cytophagales > Spirosomataceae > Aquirufa > Aquirufa fluvialis_A. Next base: position 4,188 of record CAMBGA010000012.1, on the reverse strand, counting down.
CGGTTTATTCTTTTGGCCAATCGCATGATGTGATTAGTATTGAAATTGAACATGTTAATATAGATGCATTGGAGCGCTTGGAAAATGAGGGGAAATTGGTGTATCCTCAACCGCATATTTTGAAAATGATTCAAGATAAGCGATTGCAAAAGCAATTTTTCAAAGACCACGGTTTCCCTACTGCTGATTTTGTTTTGATTGATTCGACGGAAGAAATTAGGGATCACATCTCATTTTTACCAGCATTTAATAAATTGGGAAAAGGGGGATATGATGGTCGTGGGGTTCAGTTGATCAAGTCAGAGTCTGATATTTCATTAGGATTTAATGAGCCAGGACTTTTAGAAAAAGCGGTTCATTTTTCAAAAGAATTAGCCGTGATTGTCGTTAGAAATGCAAAAGGTGAAATTGCTACATTTCCAGCGGTCGAGATGGTGTTTCATCCAGTGCATAATCTTGTGGAATTCCTTGTTTCTCCAGCGGATATTCCAAGTAATATTGAAAAAAATGCAGCTAAGATAGCCGTCGATTTAATCGCAAAATTAGAGATGGTTGGGGTATTGGCGGTTGAGATGTTTTTAACTCCCGAAGGAGAAATTTTAATTAATGAGATAGCGCCTAGGCCACATAATTCGGGTCATCATACGATTCGGGCTAATGAAACTTCACAATATGAGCAGCATTTACGTGCGATTTCTGGACTTAGTTTGGGAAAAACTACGTCGAAATGCTTTTCGGGCATGTTGAATTTATTGGGCGAAGATGGATATACGGGTGCTGTTAAATATGAAGGTTTGCGGGAAATTTTATCTATTCCGGGGGTTCATCCATTTTTATATGGAAAGAAAATAACGAAGTCATTTAGGAAGATGGGACATGTAACGATCTTGGGAGATTCAAGATTGGACATTGAGGAAAAGGCTGAAAAAGTTAGAAATTTGATTCGTGTAATAAGTTAAATATTGAATAATATGGTAGGAATTATCATGGGTAGCAGTTCGGATTTGCCAGTGATGCAAGACGCGATTGATGTTTGTAAGGAGTTTGGTATTCCATTTGAAGTGGATATTGTCTCCGCTCATCGGACCCCAGTTAAAATGTTGACCTATGCACAAGATGCAAGATCTCGAGGGATCCAAGTGATTATTGCCGGTGCTGGAGGTGCTGCACATTTACCTGGGATGATTGCTTCTGCGACCATTTTGCCAGTGATTGGAGTTCCAGTGAAGTCGTCAAACTCGATCGATGGTTGGGATTCAATTTTGTCTATTTTACAAATGCCAAATGGAGTGCCAGTGGCTACGGTAGCGCTAAATGCGTCTAAGAATGCTGGAATTTTAGCTGTTCAAATGTTGGCCATTTCAAACGAGTCCCTGTCTGAAAAACTTGATTTGTATAAAAAAGATTTGGTGGAAAAAGTAGCGGTGATGAGTCAAAAAACGCAAGATAATTTATAAATGAAAATTCCTTTTTTAAAAGAAAGTTCAAGTTCCAATTTGCCATTAATTACGCTTTTTGTGTTATTAATTACGCTTGTGGGTTTAGTATTTGTTGGGTATGAGCATTTTTTAGGACCTGAAAATAAGGAGCTGGCAAAGGCTGAAAAATTAGTCTTAGCGGAGGATGAGGTTTTAATGGAGCCACCGGTATCGATTATTACGGATTCTACGTCAACGGTTTCTTCCATAGATAGTTCTCAAGGAAGGGATTCTGTTCAAAAGGCGGAACTGGCTTTGGAAGCACAAAAGCAAGAAGCTGAGGCGCAGAAAATTCCGGAGGAGAAAGTCGCAGAGCCGAGTGGCAAAGCCTATTCGTATGCGGCGGAGAAAGGTGAATCTTTGAATGGGGTGGCTAAGCGGTTTGGACTTACGGTAGACCAATTAAAATCAATGAATCCTAGTATTACAGATGGTTTTAAGGGCGGTGCTAAAGTAAATGTGAAGATAAAAGCGATTCATACGGTTGGTCCAGGAGATGTTTTAAGAGTCGTAGCAGAAAAATACAAAGTGTCAAAAAAATCCATCATGGATGCTAATCATAAGTCGGAGGATGTGACCTTACGCGGGGAGCAATTGGTTATTCCTGTCAAATAATGCAGGTTAAAATCGGCGTATTTTTGATTTTAAGTTTTTGTGGTTTTGCTGTTTTTGGCGTTCAAGAATTGGATTCGTTGCAACTGAATTGCCAGAAAAAGCGTATTAGATCTGTTAATTTCGAGGATTTACACTGGATGTTTCGGGAGCGGGTGCCCATGGAAAATCAATTTGAAATTCCGGTCCAATTGGATTTTTTCATTCAAGATGCTTCGGGGCTTCAATCAAAAATTTATTCCTTAGACGCTGCCGCAGAAAACAAAGAAAATTTATTTGCATTTAGCAACATGACAGACGATCCTTTATTGGTCTGGGGAAGTACATTGGCCCAAGAAATAGAGGATTTTAAAGCGTTAAAGGATTCGCTTGCTACCGTTTTTAATCCAAGGGGATATCGATTTAAGTTTCTGCAAAGTGAAAGAGGTTTGGCTAAGCAAATGGATTTATTAAATCGGGGTCGTTCAAAAACAGCACTTTCATTGCACAATTTCAATTTAGCGGTGGATGTGGGAATATATCGGCGCGGTCGTTATATGCGCCGAAGCCATTTGTATGCTAAGGTTGGCAGTTTGGCCAAAGAAATGGGCGCATTTTGGGGTGGAGATTTTATCGGCTTCCCAGATGTCGGTCATATTCAAGCCTTTTCTAACGGGGCTTATTTAATGCGAAAATTTCCTGAATTAACGTTTGAATATATTCGTTTCAAGTATTTATATGAGCAAAACTATGCGAGTGCTTTAGCGAAAGGACAGGGCGATTTGGTTGAGGACACGCGCCAATTAATCCTTGAGCTTAATAAAAATAGGGTTCAAAAGGTCTGTGCTTGTTCTCAGGCTATTCCAATACCTAATGAGTTATCTTCTGAATGGTTTGAGCAGTTTAAGGGTATGTCGACGGGCTATGTATTTGCAAACCAACAAGCTGGATGGGTGTATATAAAAACCGGTGACTCCGGGTATTTTTATACTTTGGGGATTTATTCGTTTGCGGCTAAAAATTAAGGGAATATCCGCGGAGAAAATCTTCGATTTTCATTTTCTTTTTGCCTTCCATTTGCCATTCTAGGATTTCGATATATCCATCGGCGCAACCTACTCGGAGGTACGTTTTTTGGTCGGTATCCCAAACGCCAATGCCTAAGGATGGGATGATTTCAGGATGAGTGCTTATAGAACTGATTTTGCAGTTTTTTCCTTGAAATAGCGTATGCGCACCAGGAAATGGGTTCATGCCTCGAATAAGATTGTATATTTCTTCGGCATTTTTTGACCAATGCACCAAGCCGGTTTCTCTAGTCAGTTTTGGGGCAATTTTCAAATCAAGACTTTCTTTTTGCGCTTGGGGTTTAATCTGTTGGTCTATAATAGCTTGCGTTGTTTTTACTACTAAATTTGCGCCCTTTTTCATCAGCCTTTCGTATAGATCTCCTGTGGTATCTTCGGGATGAATAGGTTCTGTCTCTTGAAACAACAGGTCACCTTTGTCTATTTCATGCTGAAGAAAAAAGGTAGTCACTCCTGTTTCTTTTTCGCCGTTTATAATGGTCCAATGGATGGGAGCCGCCCCGCGATATTGCGGAAGTAGCGATGCGTGCAGGTTAAAAGTTCCCGAAGGAGGCATATTCCAAACCTGTTCGGGAAGCATTCTAAAAGCCACAATGATTTGTAAATCGGCATGTAAGCTCTTAAGGGTATCTAAAAATTCAGGATCCTTCAGTTTCAAGGGTTGTAAAATGTGCAATCCCATTTTTTCAGCATATACTTTAACAGGGGACGCTTGAATTTGTTGGCCTCTTCCAGCAGGTTTATCTGGCGCTGTGACAACGGCCACCACATCATATTTTGATTGAACTAATGCATCGAGGCTTGCTACTGCGAAATCTGGAGTCCCAAAAAATATGATGCGCATATTTTAAAAATTAAAATTGAAAGAAGCGGAATTTGTCATCGAATAAATTGTTTTGGGATAATATCGCTTTTTAATTACCTTTGTCGGGTAAAAAATAAGATTACGTGTTGATAAATAAACATTTATTCTAGTTCGGCATCTGAGACAAAACTACAAATAAATTATGTAGAACGGTCGGAAGCCGTTC
>CAMBGA010000011.1 GCA_945866095.1 Spirosoma fluviale | reverse complement strand
CCAGAATCACCACCCCCGAGACAGGAGGGCACGTCTGCCAATTTCATCACCCTACAATAAAAATAACTACCTTTGTAATTATAATACTGACAAATATAACGTTGTAAAGTATAAATTCAAAATTTTTTAATAAAATTGTCTTTTTTTTGTAAATATTTTAACAAATACACTATTTAATTTTAATTTATTCATGGATCGCAAGCAAGACCTAGACCCACTTGATTATAAAATATTGGAGATTTTAGTCTCAGATGCTAATTTGCCTTTTACGGAAATAGGTAATCGATTAGAGGTATCAGGCGGTACTGTACATGTTCGCATGAAAAAGATGCAAGCTTTAGGTATCGTTAAAGGGTCTCAATTATTAATTGATTATTCAAAGATTGGTTGGGATATTTGTGCATTTCTAGGCATTTATTTAGATAAAAGTAGTTTGTATGCTGATGTAGCCAAAGAGCTGGAAGAAATACCTGAAGTAGTTAATATTCACTATACAACGGGTATTTATTCGATTTTTGTTAAAATTATATGCCGAGATACTCAGCATCTAAGAGAAGTTTTACATGATAAAATTCAAAAAGTTAATGGTATTCAAAGGACTGAAACATTTATTTCGTTAGAAGAAAGTTTGATCAGAAATACACCATTATTTTAGTTTATTTATATCCATTCTAAACAATAGGCTTAATCTTTAATTTTCATTTTGTAATTTTGAGATTCTAAGACGCATTAAATTATTATGGCAGATAAAGTAGACGATATATTACAAGAAGTTACTAGCTCAGATTATAAATATGGTTTCGAATCATTTTTTGAGACAGATGAAGCTCCCGTAGGTTTAGATGAATCTACGATTCATTTTATATCTGAGAAAAAAAATGAACCAGATTGGCTTTTGAATTGGCGTTTAGCCGCTTTTAGGCATTGGAAAACATTAGATGAGCCCACTTGGGCTAATGTAAAATATAAGCCAACGGACTATCAATCTTTAAAATATTATTCGGCTCCTGTTCAAAAAAAGCAGTTGAATTCATTGGATGAAATAGATCCTGAACTTAGAAGGACTTTTGAGAAATTAGGTATTAGTTTGGATGAGCAAAAAAGATTATCCAATGTCGCAGTAGATGCCGTAATAGATTCAGTTTCAGTAGCCACAACGTTCAAAGAAACATTATCTGAAAAAGGAGTCATTTTTTGTTCCATTTCAGAAGCTGTTAAAGAGCATCCAGAATTAATCAAAAAGTACTTAGGAAGTGTAGTGCCTGTAAAAGACAATTATTTTGCAGCATTAAATTCTGCTGTATTTTCTGATGGTTCCTTCTGTTTTATTCCCAAAGGAGTTCGTTGTCCAATGGAATTGTCTACCTATTTTAGAATTAACGCGTCCGGTACAGGTCAGTTCGAACGAACTTTAATTGTAGCTGAAGACGAATCATATGTAAGTTATTTGGAGGGGTGTACAGCTCCCATGCGTGATGAAAATCAATTGCATGCTGCTGTCGTAGAGATTTTTGTTCATTCGGGGGCAGAAGTTAAATATTCAACCGTTCAAAATTGGTATCCAGGAGATAAAGAAGGAAAAGGGGGGATTTATAATTTTGTGACAAAAAGAGGTATTTGTGATGGTGCTCATTCCAAATTATCTTGGACACAAGTTGAAACAGGTTCAGCAGTTACTTGGAAATATCCTTCAGTGGTGCTTAAAGGTGATTATTCCATCGGCGAATTTTATTCGGTGGCGGTGACTAATAATTACCAACAAGCTGATACGGGTACCAAAATGATTCATTTAGGTAAAAATTCTAAATCTAGAATTGTATCTAAAGGAATTTCAGCAGGTTTTTCTCAAAACTCGTATCGTGGTTTGGTTCAAGTTTCTAAAAGAGCCGATAATGCCAAAAACTTTAGTCAATGCGATTCCTTGCTATTAGGTGATAAGTGTGGGGCTCATACGTTCCCTTACCTTGAAGTGAAAAATCCAACGGCTTCAGTGGAACATGAGGCAACTACCTCTAAAATAGGTGAAGATCAAATCTTTTATTGTAATCAACGAGGTTTGTCATCCGAGACGGCTATCGCTTTAATTGTCAATGGCTATGCTAAAGAAGTATTAAATCAACTTCCTATGGAATTTGCCGTAGAAGCACAGAAATTATTAGCGATATCATTAGAAGGTTCAGTGGGATAATTTTATTCCACCACTGTGTAAGGCAATTATTTTGGAATTTTTAGGAAAGTAATTTCCTTTGATTAAATCATAAAGTCCGTAAAACATTCTTCCCGTATAAGTAGGTTCGATTAAAATTTTGTGTTTTTTGTAAAAATTTTCGCAAAAATCATTTAATGCTTTAGAGTCTTTTGCATACTTACCAAAGATGTAATTTGAGTTAATTGCTAACAAGTATTCTAAGTCATATCCCTGACTATTCTTTTCAATTTCTGTTAAATTATTTAATGTTAATATTCCAATGGTCTTTATTTTAGCGTATTGGCAAATTCCTATGGCTGTAGTACCTGTTCCCACCGCAGTAATGATGAAGTCAGCTTTAATTTGACTTTTCAATTCTAAAATTAAACTTTCCATGCCCAATACGCCTATTTTTGAAAAGCCACCTTCTGGTATGATGATTGCATTTTTGGTTTCTATTTCTAATGGAATTATTTTTTTTCGGTAAGATTCCCTTTCTTGAAAGTATAACCTCATTCCCCAGTCCGAAATTTGCTTTAAATAGGGATTGCTATTTTTTGTCAACTCGTTACCTCTAACAATTCCTACCGTTTTGATTTTAAATTGAAATCCTATAAATGCTAATGCATATAAGTGATTGGAATATGCTCCTCCAAAACTTATTATGGAATTAGGTTCTTTATTTTGGGCAAAATCAATATATTCCTTTAATTTGCGCCATTTATTGCCGGAAATAATGGGATGTATTAAGTCATCTCTTTTGATAAAAACGTGTATATTTTTTTCCTTCCATTCGTCTTCAACTATTTCCTGAATAGGAGATGGTAGTTGTAAATGTTTAATTGTAAATTCAGAAATGTCCATTGACGAAGAATTAGATCCAGTTGAATCCGAAGATGACTTATTTGAGCATTTTAATTTTGTTGTTGACAAAGGTCAACAATTACTTAGAATAGATAAATATTTACAACTTAAAATTTCTAATTCTAGTCGGTCAAAAATTCAATTAGGTATTGACGCAGGCTCAGTCAAAGTCAATGGCAGTGTTATTAAAGCTAATTACCGAGTTAAGCCTCTAGATGCTATATCTGTTTCCTTTTCTCAGCCTCCGCGAGATAAAGATTTATATGCTGAAGATATCCCTATTACCATTATTTATGAAGATGAAGATGTTTTGCTCGTGGATAAGTCGGCAGGTATGGTCGTTCACCCTGCGCATGGCAATTGGTCTGGAACATTAGTAAATGCTTTATTGTATCATTGCCAACAACTTCCTGGTAAACAAGAAATTAGGCCAGGATTAGTTCATCGTATTGATAAAGATACCTCAGGGATTCTTGTCGTGGCTAAATCTGAATTTGCTTTGACTTATTTGGCCAAACAATTTTTTGATCATACCATCCAAAGAACCTATTATGCGATTTGTTGGGGTGTTCCTAAAATTACAAATGGAACCTTAAGAGGAAAAATAGCTAGAAATCCCAAAGACAGGAAAGTGATGGCTATATTTCCTGAAGAATATGAGGATGGAAAATTAGCTATCTCTCATTATGAGGTGATTGAATCTTTTGGCTTTTGTTCACTGCTTAAATTTCAGTTGGAAACAGGTCGAACTCATCAAATTCGCGCGCATGCTTTGTCTATGGGGCATCCATTAATTTCTGATAGTTCCTATGGAGGCGATAAAATTCGATATATCAGTCACATGGCTAATTTTAAATCATTTGTAGATAATATGTTTCATACGTGTCCTAGACAAGCTTTACATGCTTATTCACTAGGTTTTGAACATCCTACATCCAAAGAATGGATTTATTTCGAGCAAAAATTTCCATCCGATATGGAAAACTTATTAACTAAATTAAGAAATGCTACCAATGGATAAAGTAACCTTGCGCAAAGCTGAATCAGTTGACATTCCAATGATTTTTTCTTTGGTGAAAGAATTGGCACTTTTTGAACGTGCACCTGAAGAAGTTACTGCTACTTTAGAGGATTATGAAATAAATGGTTTTTCAGATAAGGCTTTATTTGATGCTTTTTTATTGTTTGAAAATGATCAATTGGCCGGTTTCTCTCTTTGGTATTTCCGCTTTTCCACATGGAAAGGTAAGAGATTATACCTGGAAGATTTGTTTGTTAAAAGTGAATTCAGGTCTAAAGGCTATGGGAAATTATTGATGGAGGCTACCATTGAAGAAGCAAAAATTACAAATTCAAAAGGTCTGATGTGGCAAGTTTTAGATTGGAATACGCCTGCCATTGAATTCTATAAAAAGTATGAGGCTAGATTTGACTCTGAATGGATCAATGTGCACATCGATTTGTAAATAATATAATTTAGTTTTCTTGATCTGTCAATTTCAATTTAGACAAGAAACTCGCAATTATTCCCAATAAGACTAATAAGTATAAGGCTTTGTTTAATCCCCAGTAATCGGATAAGTAGCCGATAAACACTGGGCCAACAAGGAATCCAACATAAGATATCGTAGATACACTTGCAATCGCTACTGATGGTGAAATATTTTTTGATTTACCTGCTTCAGAATATATAATGGGTATTATGGTAGATATGCCTAGTCCTGCAATTAAACAACCGATTATCATGATATATTCGTTAGTGGTCATTAGTGTAATGAGTAGGCCTAGACTAATTAATATACCATTTAAGGTTAAGATATTTTTTATCGAAAATAATTTGGCTATATAATCGCCCATTGACCTGCCAATAACCATAGATAGAGCAAAGGATGTAAATCCAATGGTAGTTGGAAATGTGGATATGAAGGTCGATTCTTTAAAATATAGAGTTATCCAATCGGCCATGGCTCCCTCACATAGCATTCCGCAGAATGCAATAAATGATAACGTAAATAGGTGAGGGCCTAAGTCAAAAAATGAATTCTTTTTTCTTTTTAGCGTATCGTTACTCTTTTTAAAATGATCAGGTAATAAATTTGACAAAAAGAATGGGATCGATAAAAAATTAAGAACTCCTATGACCAATAAATGGTTAAAACTTGAAACATTATAATTTAATATTATGCCTCCGCAGAATGCTCCCAACATTAATCCAAGGGAAAAAAGAGCATGAAAGCTTGACATAATGGTCTTATTCATACTCTTTTCCAAAGTAACCACTTGAGTATTCATGGCGATATTTAAGATATCTCCAGCCATTCCAAATAAAAATAGGGCAATAAATAATCCGAAGGAGTTAGGTGAATACCCTAAGATGGGCATGATGAATATGTACATAACAATCGCTGTTAAACATATCCACTTTGATTCATATTTCGTAATTAACCAACCGGCTAGTGGCAATGAGATGAGAGATCCTATAGGCAAGCCTAACAAAATAGTACCTAATTCGGAATCAGTTAAATGTAATTTTTCTTTAAAATCTGGAATTCTTGTGGCCCAACTTGCAAAATTAATTCCACAAAGGAAAAATAGTAAACTAATGGACGCCCTATTTTTAAACATTAAAATGGATTATAATAAAAGATTGGCTACAGCATCCCAAGTGTCTACGCGTTGGTATTCATGTATGTGTAAGTTATGTGGTGCGGTAAATAGGAGAGGAGTTCCAATAAAGGTCTTCAAATTCTTCTCATGATCATCTATTAGATAATCAGCTTGAATCATGTATTTATGTCCGCAAAATACGATATGAGTCCATGAAATGAATGGAAAGTGTTGTTTCATCCAAATCAATTTTTCTTTTAAAGATTCCGGGAATTCAGTGGCCGCCGATACAATGAAAATTTCATATTTCTCACTTAATTTTTCAACTATTTCTATCGCTTTGGCTTTAATAGGCACATCCAAAAAAAAACCAGGTTGCCAAAGAAATGAATTATTAGCTAAATAATCTTCACGAAATCGTTCTCGCGCCAGTTGAGCTGACATTAATTCTTCGTAGGAATAATTTTTATCTAGTAGACTATTGATGGTATGAATGATTTTGACTGTTGTATCTGCCAACACATCATCCATATCTATTGCAATTCTCTTCATAGGGTACATAAAAAAACTCCCCAAATATGGGGAGTTTTAAACTAATAATGAAATTATATTTACATCATGCCGCCCATTCCACCACCACCTGGTGCATGGCTATGCGCTGGCTCGTTGGCTGGTTTATCAGCAATAACACATTCCGTAGTCAATAAAAGTCCAGCAATGGATGCTGCATTTTCTAAAGCCAAACGGGTTACTTTTGTTGGATCGATAATACCTGCTGCGATCATATTTTCATATTTATCTTCGCGTGCATTATATCCAAAATCGTCTTTACCTGCACGAACTGCATTGACAACAACGGAAGCTTCTCCACCTGCATTGGCAACTATAGTTCTTAATGGAGATTCTACTGCTTGACGAATGATGTTAATACCTGTCATTTGATCTTCATTTTCGCCTTTCAACTTATCTAAAGAACCAATCGCACGAATCAAAGCAACTCCACCACCAGCAATAATACCTTCTTCAACTGCAGCTCTAGTTGCGTGCAATGCATCGTCAACACGATCTTTTTTCTCTTTCATTTCTACTTCTGTAGCCGCGCCAATATACAAGATAGCAACACCGCCAGATAATTTGGCTAAACGCTCTTGTAATTTTTCGCGATCATAATCAGATGTAGTGTTCTCAATTTGAGATTTAATTTGATTCACACGATTGTTAATATCGTCTTTTGAACCTGAACCATTAACAATAGTTGTATTGTCTTTGTCGATAATAATTTTATCAGCTTGACCTAAATATTCTATGGTCGCATTCTCAAGTTTAAATCCTCTTTCTTCTGCGATAACAGTTCCACCAGTCAAAATTGCGATGTCTTCTAACATAGCTTTTCTACGGTCTCCAAATCCAGGAGCCTTTACAGCAGCCACTTTCAGAGCGCCACGGATTTTATTAACTACTAGAGTAGCTAATGCTTCACCGTCTACATCTTCTGAAATAATTAAAAGAGGACGTCCTGTTTGAGCTACTACTTCTAATACGGGTAGTAATTCTTTCATAGACGATACTTTTTTCTCTGAAATCAAGATAAAAGGTTTCTCTAATTCAACTTCCATTTTGTCAGTGTTAGTTACAAAATAGGCAGATAAATAACCTCTGTCAAATTGCATTCCTTCTACTGTCTTTACTTCTGTTTCAGTTCCTCTCGCTTCTTCAACGGTAATAACACCTTCACGACCTACTTTATCCATAGCTGATGAAATCATTTTACCAATTTCCGAATCATTATTAGCTGAAATAGTAGCTACCTGAGCAATTTCGTTCGATGTGGTAATCGGACGTGATTGTTTCTTTAAATCTTTAACAATCGCATCTACTGCTTTCTCAATTCCTTTCTTTAAATCCATTGGATTAGCTCCAGCAGCCACATTTTTAGAACCGATGGTATATATTGATTGAGCTAAAACAGTTGCAGTTGTTGTACCGTCACCTGCTTGATCCGCAGTTTTAGATGCAACTTCTTTAACCAATTGAGCTCCCATGTTCTCAACAGCATCTTCTAATTCAATTTCTTTTGCTACAGTTACACCATCTTTTGTGATTTGTGGTGAACCAAATTTTTTGTCAATAATAACGTTACGACCCTTAGGTCCTAATGTAACTTTAACAGCATTAGCAAGGGTATCAACCCCTCTTTTCATTTTTTCGCGAGCTTCGCTGTCAAAAAATAATTCCTTAGCCATGTGATTAATTCTTTATTTGTGATTTTTAAATAATTTGATTTACAAAACTGCAAAAATGTCTGATTCTCGCATGATTAAATAATCTTTCCCTTCAATCGTGATTTCAGTTCCAGAGTATTTTCCATACAATACATCATCACCTACCTTAACAGTAATAGGCTCATCTTTTTTTCCATTGCCAACTGCCACTACGATACCTTTTTGTGGTTTTTCTTTAGCGGTATCTGGAATGATAATTCCATATGCAGTTTTTTCTTCAGCTGCAGCCGGTTCAACAATAACCCTGTCTGCTAAGGGCTTAATAGTTAACTTTGACATGTTTTATGAATTTAGGTTTTTAAACGTATATTAAACTCTTTTATTAAAGAATTTCGACATTACATATCAAGATGTATGCCATTGAATAATAACTGAAAAATTGTCAGTTATTATTTGGTCATTGGTTTTGGTGCTGGTGCCGTTGGAATAGTTTTTCCCGCAGCCTTTTCTACATTAACTGATTGTACAGCATCCGGTGAATTAGAGGAAATTGTAAAATTTGTTAATAAAACCAATACTAAAATGGTAATTGAAAACCCCCAGGTTAATTGTTCAACTAAATCACCCGTTTTTTGTACACCAAACATTTGAGTAGCTCCAGTGGGATTAAATTCTCCATTGATACCTCCTCCTTTTGGATTTTGCACCAAAATAAGTATGATTAACAATGCTGAGAATATGACGATAAGGGAAATTAATAAAGTAAACATAATTAGTTAATTATTTATTTTAAAAGCTATTTCTGAAATTCGAGATGCAAAGTAAAGCCTTTTTTCAGGTTTAGCCAAACTTAATTTTTCATATACTTTAATTGCTAAATCATATTTACCTTGTTTTTCTAATATGATGGCATAAGATTCTGTTGTTGGCGCCTGATAGCTAACCTCCGAATAGTCTACTTCTTCGGGTAATTCGATTTCATTCGAACTCTTTTTAATTTTAGTGATGGTTGGCATTTTTAATAAAAAATCTTCTATCAATTGTGCCTGAACATCATTTGAGTTAGCTGATTTCAAATTTAATTCAAATGGATTCTCTATCTCACTCGTTTCAATATCACGGATAGACTTAAAGTAATTTAATCTAGAATTTGATTTTAATGCCACTTTCCTTTCTTGACTCGCAATATTTTTCTCATTCCAATGCAACAAATAAAAAAATGGATACCTTTCTTTATCAGCATTAAAAATAGATAAATCAGCCCGATTTGTACGATCAAATCGATGAAGTAAAAACCATAATTTTTTAGCTTTTTCTAAATTCATTACCAATCGCCTGCTATTTTATTGAAAAGATCTAAAATAATTTGATCAACTAATTTTGGGATAAGATTTTTTTCTACCTGCGTTAACGTTTGATTTTGTGGAAAATCTTGATAAAAACTAAATTCCTGATCAAAGTTCTTCGTTTCATCTAATCGGTTCACTAATGAAAATTGTATTTTCATAGTCAATCTGTTTAATCCAGCTTTATCATCAGATGTGGGAGCTTGTGGAGTCATTTCATATCCTACTATAGTTCCCTCAAGTAATAAATCAGGATTTTGATTGATAATTTTCAAGGTCGTATTTCTTTGGAAATACTCCTTTACTTTTTCATTTATAGTTAAACCTAAATTCGTGGGACCTCCAGCAGTCTCCAATCGAATGTTATTTATTTGAATCGATTTTAAATCCTGCGATAAACTAGCCCCCTTAAAACTGTAGCAAGAGCTGAGTAATATGGATGCAAATAAACAGATCAAGATTTTATTACACATTATCTTCAAGGTCATATTGTTTTATTTTACGATATAAAGTTCTTTCAGAAATGCCTAAATCTTTCGCCGCATATTTACGCTTATTGTTATTTTTCTTTAATGCCCTAATGATGATTTCTTTTTCTTGCTTTTCCAATGAAAGGGTTACATCCGGATTGGTAATTATTTCTTCAAACTGCGCATCTTCTGATTCCGATAGTAAACTTTCGGAGTGTATATTTAAATTAGTTGTATGTTCATTTTGATGCGTTGGCAGTGCTTTATTACGTACATGATCATCTTCGTTTTCCTTTATGTCTTCAAAAATGGACATGTTTTCAGAAAGGATATCATACGCATTCGAGTTTCCACTTTCAATCAACTTAAGCAATATCTTTTTTAATTCTGTGACATCTTTTTTTAGGTCAAAAAGAATTTTATATAGAATTTCTCTTTCATTGATGCCCTCAGAATTTTGGAAATAATCTCCCTTCACTACAGTGGAGTTTAATTTTGGCTCATTGAAATCTAAATAATATTGCAATCTTTCTTCATCAACAATGCGGTCGCCAATTTCTAAAACAGATATTTGTTCAGCTAAGTTTTTTAATTGACGTATATTACCTGGAAATCGTTGCTTTTGAAGCAAATTCTTAGCCTCATTCGTAAGTGATATCGGTTTAACTCGATGAGATTCAGAAAAGTCTGTAGTAAACTTTCTGAATAATAATTCAATATCTCCACCTCTTTCTCTTAAGGGTGGTACATAAATGGGTACTGTACTTAATCGATAAAATAAATCTTCTCTGAATTTTCCTTTTTCGATCGCATTTTGAAGATTTAAATTAGTGGCTGCGACAACACGTGTATTGGTTCTTTGAACTTTTGATGAACCAACTCTTAAAAATTCTCCATTTTCTAACACACGAAGCAATCTAGCCTGTGTTCCTAGGGGCATTTCAGCTATTTCGTCAAGAAAAATGGTACCCCCATCAGTAACTTCAAAATATCCCTTCCTGGCTTCTATCGCTCCTGTAAATGATCCTTTTTCATGGCCAAATAATTCAGAATCGATTGTCCCTTCAGGTATAGCGCCACAATTCACCGCTATAAATTGCCCATGTTTTCTTTTGGACAAAGAATGTATTATTTTAGAAAAAGACTCTTTACCTGAACCACTTTCGCCTGTAATTAATACAGTCATATCAGTAGGAGCCACTTGCTCTGCGATAGATATGGCATGAATTAACAACGGAGAATTTCCAATGATTCCAAAACGGGCTTTTATGCTGGCTAAATGACTGTTTTCCATTGTATTAAGATTCTATTTCACCAATTAAAGTTCCTGTTGTACAATGTGTGATTTTCACATGGACATATTCTCCTTTTTGTTCTTTGACTTTTTTAAATACGACTACTTTGCCGGAATCACACTTTCCATAATGATGTAAATCTGATTTTTTGGAGTCACCTTCGACTAAAACTTGTTGAGTCGTGCCAACAAGCAAATTATTTTTAATCCCTGAATGTAATCGCTGCTTTGCAATTATTTCAGATAATCTTCTTTGCTTAATGGATTCTTCTATGTCATCCTGATATTTTTTTTCTGCAGGTGTTCCCGGCCTTTCTGAATAGGTAAACATGTAGCCAAAGTCGTAGACTACTTGATCCATGAGGCTTAATGTATCTTGATGGTCCGTTTCATTTTCTGTACAAAACCCTGCAATCATATCGTGCGATATTCCACAGCCTGTACCTAAAATAGTCCGAATTGAAGTAATGCGGTCCATATACCATTCTCGAGTATAAGTACGATTCATTAATTTTAATATTCGATTGCTTCCACTTTGAGCAGGCAAATGTATGTTTTTACAAATGTTTGCATATCTCGACATGACAAATAAAACTTCATCAGTAATATCTTTAGGATGTGATGTCGAAAACCTAACTCTTAATAATGGATTTATTAAGGCCACCTGCTCTAAAAGACTTGCAAAATTAACAACATCAGAATTTTCTGATGAAGTATATTTATATGAGTCTACATTTTGACCCAATAAAGTTACTTCTCTATATCCTTGATTAAAAAGTGTATTACATTCATGTAAGATTGAAGCTGTATCTCTAGATCTTTCTCTACCTCGAGTGAATGGAACAACACAAAAAGAGCACATATTGTCGCAACCACGCATGATGCTGACAAAAGCCGTTACTCCATTTGAATGTAATCTAACGGGTTCTATATCTCCATAAGTCTCTTCTTTTGACAAAAATACATTGATTGCCTTGTCCTCAAATTCTAATTTGGAGAGTAAATTTGGAATATCGCGGTATGAATCAGGACCCGCTACTAAATCAACGATCTTCTCTTCTTCGATTAATTTAATCTTTAACCTTTCGGCCATGCAACCCAATATTCCAATGGTTAATGACGGATTTTTCTTTTTCAGTTCAGTAAATCCCTTTAACCTGTTTCTTATTTTCAATTCGGCATTATCTCGAATGGCGCATGTGTTTAATAAAATGGCATCTGCCTCATTGATATTTGAAGTAGTGCCGTAACCATGATTAATTAATATCGATGTTACTACTTCGGAATCAGCAAAATTCATTTGGCAACCGTAACTTTCTAGGTATACCTTTTTTTGAAATTCTGCTCCTATGACTTCCTTTGAAATTCTAGGAATATCTAAATTTAATTTTTCTTCAACAGATAGTACTTTCAATTCTTGCATCAATCAGGGACAATATTTCTGCAAATTTATGACATTTTGGCAGATAATACTAAATTCGCTTTTCTGAATTTAAATAAATTATTTGATCAGATTGTTTCGTAAGATTTTCGTTATGTGTTACCATTATGATACACTGTTTCCAATCCTCTTTTAGTTCTAGAAATAATTCGTAGAGGTTGACAGCATTTTTATTGTCTAAGTTGCCTGTTGGTTCATCTGCTAGCAATATTTTTGGTTGATTTATTAATGCTCGAGCAACAGCTACTCGTTGTTGTTCTCCTCCTGATAATTGATTAGGATGTTTTTTAATTAAATCACTAATTGAGAGTTTGTTAATTATTTTTTCAAATAAATCTAATTGATCATTGTTTAACGATTTCTCTCTTATGTACAGGGGCATTTTAATATTTTCCTCGCAGGTGAATTCTCCTAATAAGTTGTGAAATTGAAATACAAAACCCAGTTTTTTATTCCGAAAAGCGATTAATTCTTTTTCATTTAATGTGGTACATTCTACATGATCTAAAAGAATACTTCCCGAATCTGCAGGATTTAACAATCCGATAATTTGCAATAAAGTACTTTTTCCTGATCCCGAAGGGCCTAAAATCGAAACTAACTCTCTTTCTTTTACCTGAAAAGAAATATCATTTAGGATCAATTGATCTCCATAGGATTTTGAAATATTTTTTAATTCCAACATTTTTTTGACTTATTTTTAGAATATTGATTAGAATGAGCGACAATTTAAATGTTTGGCAAATAAATAGTAATTTCACGAAATAAAAATTTTATACTAAATGAATATTCACGAATACCAAGCAAAAGAAATATTAAAGGGTTACGGAGTAAAGATTCAAGAAGGGGTTGTTGTTGATCAATTATCAGACGTTTTAGCAGCTGCTGAAAAGCTTAAAGCCCAAACAGGAACAGGTTGGTTTGTCGTTAAAGCCCAAATTCATGCTGGTGGTAGAGGTAAAGGGGGAGGAGTTAAATTAGCGAAAAACTTAGATGAATTAAAAGAACGCGTTTCACAAATTTTGGGAATGCAATTAATTACGCATCAAACTGGTCCTGAGGGAAAATTAGTCAACAAGGTTTTGATCAGTGAAGATGTATATTATCCTGGTGAATCTGAAACTAAGGAATATTACTTATCGATTCTTTTGGATCGTGGTCGTGCTTGTAATGTAATTATGGCTAGTACTGAAGGTGGAATGGATATTGAAGAAGTGGCTGAGCACTCACCTGAGAAAATTATAAAAGAATGGATTGACCCTAGAGTGGGTCTTCAAGATTTCCAAGCTAGAAAAGTTGCCTTTTTATTAGGTCTTAGCGGTCAGGCTTTTAAAGAAATGGTTAAATTTATTCATTGTTTGTACAATGCCTATGTAGATACTGATTCATCTATGTTTGAAATTAATCCTGTTTTAAAAACATCCGATAATAAAATTTTGGCTGTAGATGCGAAAGTTAATCTAGATGATAATGCGCTTTATCGCCATAAAGATTTGGCTATTTTACGAGATATTTCAGAAGAGGATCCACTAGAAGTAGAGGCATCCGAAAATGATTTAAATTATGTCAAATTAGATGGCAATGTAGGTTGTATGGTTAATGGTGCTGGTTTAGCTATGGCAACAATGGATATAATCAAGTTATCTGGAGGAGAACCCGCTAACTTCTTAGACGTGGGGGGTGGAGCTAATGCTAAAACGGTAGAAGCTGGTTTCCGTATTATTCTTCAGGATCCCAATGTGAAAGCAATCTTGATTAATATTTTTGGTGGAATTGTCCGTTGTGACAGAGTTGCCAATGGTGTTGTTGAGGCTTATAAAAATATTGGAGAAATCAAGGTGCCTATTATTGTTCGTTTGCAAGGTACAAATGCGGAAGAGGGCGCCGCCATTATTAATAATTCTGGCCTTAAAGTTTATTCAGCTGTGTTACTTAAAGATGCGGCTAAATTAGTTTCTGAAATATTAAAGTAAAGCATGAAAATTATTTGTGTGGGTAGAAATTATGTAGATCATATTAAGGAGTTATCAAATGATAAACCTACTGATCCTGTGATTTTTATAAAGCCTGAAACAGCTTTGTTGGAAGATTCAAAATTTTATTACCCATCTTTTTCTAATGATGTTCATTATGAATTAGAATTGGTCTTCAGAATTTGCAAGATCGGAAAAAATATTGAAGCTAAATTCGCGCATAAATACATTGATTCGTATGGTTTAGGTATTGACTTTACTGCTAGGGATTTGCAATCTAAATTAAAGGAAAAAGGATTGCCTTGGGAAAAATCTAAGGCATTTAATGGATCTGCCTTTATTAGTCAAATGTTGCTATTCGATTCTTCCATCATGGAAAATGATATTAATTTTCATTTAAATCTTAACGGAAATTTGGTTCAATCCGGAAAATCCTCTTTAATGATTTGGAATGTTTTTGAGCTTATTGAAGATATATCTAAGTATTTTACCTTAAAAACGGGTGATTATATTTTTACAGGTACTCCGGCGGGTGTAGGACCTGTTCAACGAGGAGATTTATTAGCTGGATTTTTAGAAAATGAAAAACTTTTTGACTTAACAATAGCATGAAATTAAAAATTGGAGATTTAGCACCTTTGTTTAAAATGGAAGATTCTGATGGTCAATTAATAGATTCATCAGACTTAAAGGGATCTAAAGTGATCCTGTATTTTTACCCCAAAGATGATACACCTGGATGCACAGCCCAAGCATGTAATTTAAATGAAAATTTATCCTATTTACAGGCGAATGGATTTGTTGTTATTGGTGTTAGTGCGGATTCAAATAAGGCTCATGAAAAATTTAAGCTAAAGTATAATTTAAAGTTTTCTTTGTTATCTGATCCCAATCATGATCTTTTAAATGCATATGGAGTTTGGGTTGAAAAGTCTATGTATGGTAAATCTTATATGGGAATAGCTAGAACTACATTTATCATTGACGAAAAAGGTTATATTTTTAATATTATAGAAAAAGTGGATACGAAGAATCATACAACACAAATCCACTAATTTATTATGCAAACACAAGAATTAATTTCAATCGCATCTCAAGTTAGAAGAGATATATTAAGAATGGTTCATGGATGTCAATCTGGACACCCGGGCGGATCATTAGGATGTACAGATTTATTGGTTAGCCTGTATTTTGACGCTATGAATCTAAAGTTAGATGTAACTAATAATCAGGTAGTTTTTAATATGTCTGGTCTAAATGAAGATGTATTTTTTCTTTCTAATGGTCATATTTCTCCCGTTTTATATTCTGTCTTAGCACGAAGAGGATATTTCCCGATTAATGAGTTATCCACTTTTCGGAAGATTAATTCAAGATTACAAGGTCACCCTACGCCTCATGAACATTTAGAAGGCATCAGAATAGCTTCGGGTTCGTTAGGCCAAGGATTAAGTGTCGCTATAGGGGTGGCCCAAGCTAAAAAACTTAATCTTGATTCTTCGGTTGTTTATTGTCTAATGGGTGATGGGGAACAGAATGAGGGTCAAGTATGGGAGGCTGCCATGTATGCGCCTCATCATAAAGTTGATAATTTAATCGCTTTTATCGATGTTAATGGCCAGCAAATTGACGGTCCTACCGAAAAAATCATGAATAATCGTGATTTACAATTGAAGTATGAGGCTTTTGGTTGGAAAGTTTTACATGTCGATGGTCATGATATGGCTTGTTTGCAATCATGCCTTGCAAAAGCAAAACAAATGTTGGGGAATGATATTCCAGTTATGATTTTAATGAAAACTGAAATGGGTGCTGGAGTTGATTTTATGATGGGTTCACACAAATGGCATGGTGTTGCGCCTAATGACCAACAATTAGAAGAAGCATTAAGTCAATTATCTGAAACTTTAGGAGATTATTAATACAGATTATTATGTCGATATATACTTACGAAACAAAAAAAGATACTCGTTCTGGCTTTGGTGCCGGTATGGAATTTTTGAGTCTTACTAATCCTAAAGTAGTTGCTTTATGTGCAGATTTAATCGGTTCTCTTAAGTTAGAGCCTTTTATTAAAAATTGTCCAGAGCGCTTTTTTCAAACAGGAATTGCGGAAGCAAATATGATTGGTATAGCTGCTGGCTTATCCATAGGAGGATATATTCCATTTGCGACTACCTTTGCTAATTTCGGAACAGGAAGAGTATATGACCAAATACGTCAATCAGTTGCCTATTCAGGTAAAAATGTTAAAATAGCATGTTCTCATGCAGGTTTAACTTTAGGAGAGGATGGAGCCACGCATCAAATTTTAGAAGATATCGGTTTAATGAAAATGCTGCCAGGTATGGTAGTTATAAACCCTTGTGATTACAATCAAACTAAAGCAGCTACGATAGCGGTTGCCAATTATAGTGGTCCTGTTTATTTGAGATTTGGTAGACCTGTTGTTCCTGTTTTTACTCCTGAGGATCAAGAATTTGTTATTGGAAAGGCCATTAAATTAATCGAAGGTTCTGAGGTCAGTATTTTTGCCACTGGTCATTTAGTTTGGGAATCTATCCTGGCTGCTGATATATTAAAAGAAAAGGGTATTCATGCTGAAGTGATCAATATTCATACCATTAAGCCTTTAGATACACAAGCTATTTTAGATTCAGTCAAAAAGACCAAGTGTTTAGTCTCAGCTGAGGAGCATCAAATTAACGGTGGTTTGGGCGATTCAATAGCTCAATTTTTAGCTACTTCTATGCCTTTGCCTCAAGAATTTGTGGGCGTCAATGATTCTTTTGGAGAATCTGGAAAACCCGCTGATTTAATGGATAAATATGGTTTAAATGCTGCTTCTATAGTCATAAAAGCATTGAAAGCTATCTCAAGAAAGTAAGTGGTAGTTAAAATGGATAACCAATTCCAATATTAAATTCAATTGGGTTATCTGAGGTATTTAATGAAATTTGATTCAATACCCATTTTTCATTTGTAGGTTTGGCAGGATTGACAACTTTCGCAGCCATATCTAACCTCAATATAAAATAGTTGAAGTCCCAACGTAAGCCCACACCCGTTCCTATAGCTATTTGTTCTAAAAACGAGTTTAACTTAAAATTAGATAATGGTGAATTTACATCATTAATGCCCCAAATATTTCCAGCATCTATAAAATATGCTCCATTTATATCACCCAAGAATTTTAAAATTTTAAATCGATACTCAAGGGAAGATTCAATTAAAACACTACCAGGTTGTTCAATTAAATTGGAGTCTGTATTACGTGATCCGGGACCTAATCTTCTAGGTTTCCATGCCCTTAGTGAACTAGGTCCGCCAATAAAAAAGTTTTTCTCATAAGGCAATTGAAAATCATTTTCTGATCCATAGGCGTATGCAACTCCACCTAAAAATTTATATGCCAGCTGAGATGTTCTTTTCTGGCCTAAAAATAGATATTTTCTGTAATCGATATTCATTCTTAAAAAACGAAAAAACTGCATTGTTTCTTTGTTTCCTAAAAAGTCTTCTACAAATTTTAATTTCTTTTCTCCAAAAAGATTTAAGGTCGTTCCCCCTGATTCTAAGCCAATGATAAATGATTTACCTTCTATTAATTGATTTGAAGGGTAGAATGTACGGTAAGTATATAGGAAATTGATACTGGATACAAAACTTGGGTTGAAGCTTCTAAATAAGTTATTTCCTTTTATTCTTAAATCGTCCAAATAATTAGTAAACAATTTAGAGGTTTCTGTATTGGGATAATTTGTATTGATAATATTTAAATCAAATAGTGATAGTTGAAAAAATTCAAATGGCGATTTTTTCCATAGATACCTTTGAAGTATTTTGAAATTAGTCCTTATGTATTCTGGCCGATCTATATAATCATATCCAAATCCTAATTGGGTTTTTGCCCCATAAAAATAACCAAGTTTCTTTGTAAATTTTTCTGGTAAAAATAAGGTAGGGAAATTGGCCGTGGCTCCTAAATTAACCTCTAAATTTTTTCTAGTTAAATCAGTATTAATAAATCCTGCTTGTGCTTCTAATCCTAATCGTGCTGTAAAATCTAGATAATCTAATTCAGTAAATACTCGTCTTATTTTTAATGAATTATACAAGAATGGTCCGGGGATTCCTCTAAATGCACTTCCACCTAATTCTGAAGAAATATTATATTTATCATTTCTGGTTAGTTCTATTTTCGGATAAAGCCGAGTAGAATTTGTGTCATATTGAATAGAAACTGATTTGAATTGATCTGTTTCGTATATATTTTGTAGGCTATGTGTCGTTTTGTCAATTGAAAATAAATCACCTTCATGAATCGAAATTAATTTTTTCAATTGAGGAGTTATTCTTGAAGTTTGGTTTATCGTTGATTCAGATTGTTCGCTGATGACATTGTATTCTTTGAAATCAATTGGGCCAAATCTAAATAATCGATCATAAGCTAGATTGGTAACGAGGGATTTATTGTTTGGGATTTGATAAATTAAACTAATGTTATTTAAACTTGTGTCTTTAAGGTCATTGATTTTTATTCCCACATAATCAGGTGAGAAATTAAAATAACCTAAGTTTTTAAAGTGGTTCGATAGACTTTCTTTTTCATTTTTTAATAAATCCAGGTCTAAATTCGAATATTTATGAAGTAAGCTATACTGATTAATATAGTTTCTTAGTTCTTTCTCTATAATGGTGTTATTGGCAATAATGGAATCTTCTTTAGTAAATATACTTTCAGGACCTTCGGTTATTTTATAAGTAATGTTGACCAATTTGTTTTCTATACTTATCGTATCAATAGAGTAGGCTATTTGAGTCTTTAAAAAGCCTTTATTGCGGTAAAATTTCAATAAGGCTAATTTGTTGTTTTCGAAATTTATGGGATTAAATGCTACTGGATTTCGATTAAAGAATCTAAAAAACTTTTTAATTGATTTTGTAGAATCATTCGTTTTTCTCTTATCTCTTAAGTAAGAACTGTATTTAACTGATAAATAATTTAGGTTGCTTTCTTTTAAACCCGCTATATTTGATTTTATTTCGTCTAATTTGATTTTTTTTTGTCCTTGTAATTTGATTTCATTGACAGTTGAGTAAGGAATACGGTAAATTTTGTACCCAGAACAAGATGTTATAAGGAATATGATAATCGGTAAGAATAATAATTGAGCAATTTTCAAATGACATTATCTAATAATCAAATAAAGTTAATCAATTCCCTACATTCAAAAAAAGGGAGAATTGATAATAATCTATTTTTAGTAGAAGGGGAGAAGGGAATACGTGAATTATTAGATTCATCCTTTAAGATTGAATTTATTGTATTGAATCATAAAGAAATTCAATCTGAATTAAATTTTGGTGAGACTCCTATTTATTATGAATCAGAAAGTAATGTGGTTAAATATTCGAGTTTAACCACGAATGAATATGGATTCGCGATTGTACACTCACAAATATTTACACAAAACGACTTTTCTTTTATTCGTGGTTACACTGTGGTTCTTGATGGAATACGCGATCCTGGTAATTTGGGTACGATCCTTAGGATATGTGATTGGTATGGAATAAATCAATTAGTTTGTTCGAAGGATACTACAGAGTACTATAATCCTAAGGTTATTTCTGCTTCCATGGGTTCTTTCCATCGCATTAAGTTTTTGTATGTAGATTTATCTGAATTTCTAGACCAATTTAGTAGAATTCCAATGATAGGAGCTAGTTTGGATGGTAAAAATGTACACGAATATGAATTTCCGTCGAATGGTTTTGTCGTATTTGGAAATGAATCGGAAGGAATTCGAAGTCAAGTGAAAGGTGCCTTAACAGACTTGGTTAAAATTCCTAGTTGGGGAATGGCTGAATCTTTAAATGTAGCCATTTCAGCCGGTATTATTCTTGACAACATTAAAAGGCAAAACTAATCTGTTTCCTTTCTTAAGTATTGTTCGATAAAATAATGCGCTAAGTAAAGTAGAGGAGTAAAAAGTATGGCTATGAAAAATTTATAAAAATAATTATTTAGAGATACATTCATCCATTGACTTATACTCCAGTCCCCAAAAGCATAAAATGCAATTCCAATAACTAAAAAACTATCAATTAATTGGGATATTAATGTTGAACCTGTAGCTCTTAACCATATATGTTTATCACCCGTCGACATTTTGATTTTTTCAAAAACGGTAGCGTCAATGATTTGACTAAACAAAAAGGCGGTTAGAGAACCTGTAATGATCCCTAAGCCCTGCCTAAATATCCGACTAAACGCCTCATTAATGTTTATTCCTTTATTGACCTCAATCCAAAAGTCAGCCGGTACCAATAAAGTAGCTGTATAGATTATTAAAAAAGCAAATGCTATGAAAAATGCCGTAGTATAGGATATGAATTTTACTCCAGATTTGCCGTAATAATCATTGATTATATCAGAGGTGATAAATACTAAAGGCCAATTTAAAGCTCCGGCAGTTTGATTTAAATCCCATTTATCTCCCCAAAACGTCATCAACTGTAAAGGTGCAAACCCCAAAGTTTTTTCAATACTGACTATTTTTACTCCAATAATTTCAGCAATGATAGCATTGGTAAGGAAAATACCGAATAGAAATATAAATAATTTTTGCTTTCTTGAAAATTGGCTGAATGTCATCTTCTATAATTATCAAAATGAATAGCAATTTTGTTTAAAGCAATGGTTAATTGCTCGACATGAGGTAAAAAAACAATTCTAAAGTGATTGTTAGGGATGAAATTAAATCCTCTGCCCCCTACTACTAAAATTTTTTGTTCTTCAAGCAATGACATGACAAAATGATTATCATCTTCAAATGTAAATTGGGTTAAATCTATTTTGGGGAATAAATACAGTGCACCCTTAGGTTTGACACAACTTACTCCTGGAATTGAATTTAGTTTTTCATAGGCTAAATTCATTTGTCGGTATAATCTTCCATTGGGTTGGTTAACTAAATCATCGATAGATTGATAACCGCCAAGAGCCGTTTGAATCCCATATTGGGTAATTACATTGGCACATAATCGAGTACTAAATAAAAAATTCAACCCTTCTATATATGATTTGGCTTTATGCTTAGCTCCCGTTAAAATCATCCAACCCCCTCTGAATCCTGCCGCACGATAGTTTTTTGACAAACCACCCATGGTTACGATTAATATGTCATCACTTAAACCGGATGCGGAATGATGAACAAAATCATCATAAATAATTTTATCATAAATTTCATCTGAAAATAAAATGAGTTTATGCTTTTCAGCTATTTTCACAATACCGTCAACAATTTGCTTAGAATAGACCGCACCCGTTGGATTATTAGGATTAATTAAAACGATTGCTCTAGTTTTTGCAGTAATTTTTGATTCAATATCAGCTAAATTTGGATTCCAGTCGTCTTCTTCTGCGCATTCATAATGTACTGCATTTCCGCCAGCCAATCCGACAACAGTCGTCCAAAGTGGATAATCTGGAGATGGAATTAATACCTCATCATCAGTATTTAATAATGCCATCATGACTAATGAGATTAATTCACTGACTCCATTTCCAATGTAGATGTCCTCAATTAATATATTTTTTACTCCACCATTTTGATAATATTGCATGACCGCTTTTCTGGCTGCAAATAATCCCCGAGAATCTACATATCCTTGTGCATTACGTATATTTACAATGATATCATGGACAATTTCATCTGGAGTCTCAAATCCGAATGTGGCAGGATTTCCAATATTTAAAGATGTAATTTTGTAACCTTGATTCTGAAGAATTAAAGCTTTTTCATAGACCGGTCCTCTAATTTCATATTTTAGATTATCTAATCGTTTACTTTTATGAATTTCCATGCTTAAATTTATAAACTCAAGTAAAAGTACTAATTATGTTTTAATTTGTTTAAAGGCTAATTGAATGATTTTCTTAAAGTTCTTATTTCTGGGTAATTTTTTATTTATTAGTTTTCAAGCTTTTATACTAATCAAGTATTACCTAGTTTCCTCTAAACTTTTTATTTTATCTGGTTTACTATTTTTTAAATTTTTATTGCGACTATTAATCTTCAATATTCTACTATATTTTTTATATAATTTTGGCATTGATCATATGATTAGGCCAACGAATAATGTAAAAGAGATCGTTGTGGTTTCTAAGGATTTTGAACTAAATGGAATTAATGAAAATCAAATCAATGCGGCAAATAATTTTATGCAGAAACGTGAGTCTGATGTACATTATTCATTATCTATTTTTAATCCTCAATCAGACTCTCTTGGAGTATTAATTCCTCAAACAAATAGTAAAGTTTTTCTTAATTTTATCAACCATGTCGATTTTAGAAAAGTGCGGCCTATTCATCACAATAAATATGTACCTCATAATCTTTCAATGATTAAGCTCAAAGGGGAAACAGTCTTTGTTAAAAGTGGAAATGAATTAGCAGATTTAATAAATAACCAAGACAGTTTTTTATCGATAGGAGAAAATTGGTTCTCAATTAATCAATTAAGCATATATTTATTATTTTTGTTATTCATTTTAATAGCCGTAGATACTTCTATTAAGTTTCAAGTTTTAAAATAAATTATATTGTTTTCAACATTTTTTTATATTTTGATATTATTTTATCAGAATTTATATTCTGGGCTAGGATATAGTTTTAATAGTGAAGTAAATAAAGTTAACCTTTCTATTTTATCGAAAGATTACAATAAAGCTTTTTCCTTACTTAATTTGATTGAAAAAAAGCAAATTTTTAGAAATGAAAGCATTTATAAAACGAAGGTATTGTTGTCAATTAAGCGACCAACTTCTTTTATTAATTCAAATCTGAAATCATCAGAAGATTATATATTGAAAAGTTTTATTTTAAGTCAAATAAATCAACAAGAATATTCTAAATCAATATTGAGAGAAGGTTTAAAATTGTATCCTGAAAAAGATACTTTAACGAAATTATATGAATTGTTTTCTTTTATCTCTGTAAATAAATTGAAAAATTCGGAAGTTGTAAACGATGAAAATACACTAGCAAACAAAACATTGACAACTAAAGATTCAAAATGGATGCTAGATTTGTTAAGAAAAAATGAAAAGTTTCTATCTTATTAATTAATAAATACATGTCAAAAGAGTACAATTTTGTTAATCAAACTTCTTTCTATCGTGGTAAGGTTCGCGATGTATATGGTTTTGGTGATCATTTGTTGATGATTACGTCCGATCGTATTTCGGCATTTGATGTGGTATTACCTAGATTAATTCCATTCAAAGGTCAAGTATTAAATCAAATTGCCTTTCATTTTTTAAATGCTACCCGGGATATCGTTCCCAATTGGTTGATTTCAACTCCAGATGCTAATGTGTCTTATGGTATTAAGTGTGAGCCCATCCCCATTGAAATGGTTATCAGGAATTATATGGTAGGTCATCTTTGGAGAGAATATTCTTCAGGGAAAAGAATAGTTTGTGGTGTTGAATTGCCTGATGGGCTAGTAGAAAATCAGGTGTTACCTTCACCGATCATTACGCCTACAACAAAAGCGCATGAAGGACATGATCAAGATATTTCTTTAGATGAAATTGTCAAGCAAAATATTGTATCCAAAGATCTTTTGGATCAATTAGTTGAAAAAACTCATTTGCTTTTTAAAAGAGGCCAACAAATGGCTTTGGATAAAAAACTTATATTAGTGGATACTAAATATGAATTTGGGCTATATCAAAATAATATCATGCTCATGGATGAAATTCATACTCCGGATTCATCAC
Source organism: Spirosoma fluviale (assembly GCA_945866095.1). Lineage (GTDB taxonomy): Bacteria > Bacteroidota > Bacteroidia > Cytophagales > Spirosomataceae > Aquirufa > Aquirufa fluvialis_A. The sequence goes on along the minus strand of CAMBGA010000011.1, from coordinate 7,168 downwards.
GCTATTTTTATTTAGAACCTTATGAGGATTTATTCTCTAAAGGGCTTCCTCAAAAACAATTATCAAAAGAATTTGTCAGAGAATGGTTGATTAAAAATAATTTCCAAGGCAAGGAAGGCCAAATAATACCTGTTTTGACCGATGAATTTGTTCAAGAAATTTCAGAGCGATATATCCTTTTATTTACAGAAATTACTGGATTAGCATTTCAAAAAGAAGATCAAAAAGATATATACAATCGAATATTCAATAACGTAAATTTATTTTTTAGCCATGCCTAGTAATCCATTATATAGTTTAGAACAAAATGAAAGTTATGCAATCATTACTTGGAATGAAGCTAACTTAACTCAAACAAATACGGAAGAATTGGAGTTAGTTATTCGTAATTTATTCAAAAAGGAATTTGCTAATATGATTTTAAATATTGACTCTGTAACTGAAATTGACGGTTTTGGAGTTAGTTGTATCAGAAAGGGCACCAAAATTTGTACGAATGAAATGGGGATATTTGCTGTAGTAACTAAAAACGAAGAAATTCAGGATCGTTTAGACTTAGCTAAAATTGAAGATTTTACCTTATTAAATACGGTTAAAGAAGCTGTTGATGCTATTTATTTGAATGATTTAGAAAATGATTTTCAAGATTCGGATGATGAAGAGCAAGAATTTGATGGCGGTTTTTCAGAAAATGAATCAGATGATTATTGATAAATTGGATTCTTAGAAGATTATTTATTCTTCATTTTTGATATTTGTTTAACCGAATAATATTTTGTCTTTATTAATATTGGCCAAATTAATTTTTGATTAAATTTGAAATACTAGTAATTAATATTTTAATTTTCTATTGATACCTATTTTTTAGATATAGGTTTATTTTTTTTATTTATAAGAATAATTATATTTTATTATGAAGATTAAGGTGTCTGGAGAAGGATTGTATCGGAAAGAGTTTGAGCATGATGCTTGTGGAATAGGTTTTGTTGCTAGTTTAAAAGGAATAAAATCGCATAGAATAGTCCAGGATGCAATCAAAATGTTGATCAGAATGGATCATCGTGGAGCTTGCGGATGTGACCCTAACTCTGGAGATGGTGCAGGTGTACTTGTTCAAATTCCTCATGAATTTTTTTTAGAAGAATCCCGTAAATTAAAATTTTCATTGCCATCACTTGGAAATTATGGTGTTGGGATGGCTTTTTTTCCAAAAAATGAGGTTTTAATTAATGAATGTAAGGAAGTAATTGATCGAAAAGCTAAAAAGTTAGGCTTGTCGATTTTAGGTTATCGCTTAATACCCGTAAACAATACTGAAATTTTAGGGGCAGATTCAGGTGATACTGAACCCAATATATATCAAATATTTATTGAAAAACCTGTTTCTTGTAAGACTGAAATAGAATTTGAGCGTAAGCTTTATGTGTTTAGGCAGTATGTTTCTAATTTATTGAATGAAACCATTCGCGGCTTAGAAAATAAATTTTATTTCGCTTCCATGTCCTGTAGAACAATTATCTATAAAGGTATGTTGACTACCATGCAGGTTCCTGGATATTTTATCGATTTATTTCAAGATAATTTTACTTCGGCCTTAGCCATTGTACACTCTCGGTTTTCAACAAATACTTTTCCGGAATGGAAGTTGGCCCAGCCTTTTCGTTTTATCGCGCACAATGGTGAAATTAATACCGTAAAAGGTAATTCATCTTGGATGCAAGCACAATCAGCTTTGTTTTCTAGTCAATATTTTTCGCAAGAAGAATTAGATATGATTTTACCTATTTGTAGTTTAGGACAATCTGATTCGGCTATTTTAGATAATGCGATAGAAATGCTGTACCTGAGTGGTAGGTCTTTGCCTCATGTTATGATGATGCTTATTCCTGAAGCTTGGGATGGTAATGAATCCATGGAATCTTATAAGAAAGATTTTTATGAATATCACGCAGCCATGATGGAGCCTTGGGATGGTCCCGCAAGTATTTCTTTTACTGATGGAAAACTAATTGGTGCTACTTTAGATCGGAATGGTTTAAGACCATCCAGATTTTGGGTTACTAATGACGATCATGTGATTATGGCATCTGAGGCTGGAGTATTAGACTTAGATCCAGCTACCATTGTTTCAAAGGGGCGTTTGCAACCTGGAAAAATGTTTGTTGTAGATATGGAGCAGGGGCGCATCGTTCCTGATGAAGAACTTAAAGAAGTTATTTGCCAACAGCAACCTTATGGTCAATGGTTGCGAGAAAACAAAATTCGGGTAGAAGATTTACCAGAAGCTGGTAGTGAATATAGGCAGCCAAAATCAAATGAAGTTATTTCAAGGCAACAGATTTTTGGTTTTACAACAGAAGATATTCGAATTGTATTAGCCCAAATGGCTGAAACCGGAAAGGAAGCTTTAGGTTCTATGGGAATAGATACACCTTTAGCTGTTTTGTCTGATAAAGCGCAACATATTTCTAGCTATTTTAAGCAACTTTTTGCCCAAGTTACCAATCCTCCGATTGATCCTATTCGTGAAAGAATGGTTATGTCATTATTGACCGACATTGGAGGCTTATCTAATTTGTTGGAAGAAAGTCCAAGTCATTGTAAGCAAATAGAAATTCAGCAACCTGTTTTACGTAATAAAGAAGTTGAAAAAATTCGGTGGATAGATCATGAAAAATTTCAAACTAAGTCTATTCACATGACTTTCCGAGCTTCTGATGAATCGGGAGTTCTAAAAAAAGCATTAGACAGAATCTGTAACTATGCGGAGGATGCTGTAGATGATGGTTATTCAATTATTTTATTGACTGATCGTGGCATTGATTCATCTCATGCGCCTATTCCGTCTTTATTAGCCTTGGGGGCAGTCCACAATCATTTGATTCGTGTTAAAAAACGGGCAAAAGTAGGTATTATATTGGAAGCCGGAGATGTATGGGAAACACATCATTTTGCAACTTTAATTGGTTATGGTGCTTCTGCAATAAATCCCTACATGGCTTTTGAGACAATAAAGTTGATGAAGGAGAACAAATTAGTAGATCCTAATTTGTCTTATGAAAAATTAGAGTACAATTATATAAAAGCTGTTAATGGTGAGTTGCTCAAGATTTTTTCCAAGATGGGTATATCGACTTTGCAGTCCTATCAAGGTGCCCAAATTTTCGAGATTTTGGGTTTAGACCATTCTGTAGTTAATATGTATTTTACGGGTTCAATTTCGCGCATAGAAGGTGTAGACTTAGATACATTAGCAAAAGAAGCTTTAATTAAGCATGAATCTGGTTATGAAGTTTTAAAATCGATAAATCCTAAATTAGAAGTTGGCGGAATTTACCAGTGGAAGCAAAGAGGTGAGGAGCATTTATTTAACCCTCAAACGATTCATTTATTACAACTGGCAACTAAATTAAACGACTATTCAGTTTTCAAAAAATACTCCAAATTAATCGATGATCAAGCAAATAAGGCAATAACATTAAGAGGTTTATTGAAATTTAAAAGCGCTAAATCTATACCGATTGACGAAGTGGAACCCATTGAAGGTATTTTAAGACGTTTCGCCACGGGTGCAATGTCTTTTGGTTCAATTTCTTATGAAGCTCATACTACATTGGCTATTGCCATGAATCGTATTGGTGGCAAGTCAAATACAGGGGAAGGGGGAGAAGATCCAATAAGGTTCCAGAAAATGGCTAATGGTGATTCGATGAATTCAAGTATTAAACAAGTTGCATCGGGTAGGTTCGGTGTAACAATGAATTATTTGACTAATGCTACTGAGTTACAAATAAAAATGGCTCAAGGCGCTAAGCCTGGTGAAGGTGGACAATTACCTGGTCATAAGGTGGATGATTGGATAGGTAAAACTAGGTATTCAACGCCTGGTGTGGGTTTAATTTCTCCACCGCCGCATCATGACATATATTCGATCGAAGATTTAGCTCAATTGATTTTTGATTTAAAAAATGCAAACAGAGAAGCTCGAATTTCTGTTAAACTTGTTTCTGAGGCAGGAGTTGGTACAATAGCAGCTGGCGTGGCAAAAGCACATGCAGATCATATATTAATTGCAGGTTATGATGGAGGAACGGGTGCATCGCCATTATCCTCTATTCGCCACGCAGGATTACCTTGGGAATTAGGTTTAGCTGAGACGCATCAAACTTTAGTGAAAAATAAATTGCGTGGTCGAGTGACTATTCAAACAGATGGTCAAATTAAAACCGGTCGAGATATAGCTATTGCCGCTTTGTTAGGTGCGGAGGAATTTGGGGTGGCTACTGCTGCTTTAGTTACAGCCGGATGTATTATGATGAGAAAATGTCATTTAAATACTTGTCCTGTTGGCGTTGCTACTCAAAATCCAGATTTAAGAGCATTATACACAGGTAATCCAGATCATGTTGTGCATTTATTTTACTTTTTAGCAGAGGAATTGCGCGAAATAATGGCTGAATTAGGTTTCAGAAAGATCAATGATATGGTGGGTCGAGTAGATCTTTTAGAGATGCGAGATGTTTCATCACATTGGAAATATAAAAACTTGGATCTTTCACCTATTTTATCTTATGGTAATCAGGATTCTTCTGTACCAGTATTTAAATCTGAAGAGCAGGATCATGGTATGGCAGATCAATTAGATTGGAAACTTTTAGATTTAGCAAAAGATTCTTTGCTTAATCAAAAAGAAACTTATGCTGAACTGCCTATTATAAATGTTAATCGAACCGTTGGTACTATTATTTCGAATGAAATAACAAAGAAATATGGTGAAAGGGGATTAAAAGCAGATTTAATTCATTTTAAATTTAGTGGTACGGCGGGGCAGTCTTTTGGAGCTTTTTCGGTCAAAGGTTTAAAATTAGAAATCGAAGGTGATTCAAATGATTATATAGGAAAAGGAATGTGTGGATCGACGATCATAGCTTATCCTTTTAGGAATTCAACATTTGTAGCCTCAGAAAATTCTATTGTAGGAAACGTTTCATTTTATGGAGCAACTTCAGGGGAAGCATATTTGGCAGGAATGGCAGGAGAGCGTTTTTGTGTTAGAAACTCAGGTGCTAAAATTGTAGTGGAAGGTATTGGCGATCATGGTTGTGAATATATGACAGGAGGAATTGTTATTATATTGGGTAAAACTGGTCGAAATTTTGGTGCGGGTATGTCAGGAGGGGTCGCATATGTTTTGGATGAAAAAAATGATTTTGAGTCTAAGGTTAATCGCGAAATGGTTGAAATGACAGATTTAAGCCAAGAGGATAAAGTTATTATTAAAATGTTTTTACAAAAACATATTGATTTTACTCATTCGGTTAAAGGTAAATCTGTTTTGGATAATTTTGATTCTGTATCGAATCAATTTAAAAAAGTTATGCCAACGGATTATCGCAATGCATTAACAGTTAGAAAATTAAGTATTACGGATGTGATGAATGATAAAAATAAAGTTTATACAGATATTCAAATTGAATTAAAAAAATAGAGGAAATGGGTAAGCCAACAGGATTTTTAGAAGTTGACAGAATAGTTGCTAAAAAAAGGCCAATTAGTGACCGCATTAATGATTATTTAGAAATTGAATTAATTCCGACGCCTTCGGAAACGATAGAACAAGCAAGTAGGTGCATGGATTGCGGAACACCATTTTGTCATAGTGGGTGTCCTTTAGGAAATATTATTCCTGAATTTAATGATGCTGTTTATGAGGAAAATTGGAAATATGCTTATGAAATTTTAGTAAGTACAAACAACTTCCCTGAATTTACCGGAAGAATTTGTCCTGCGCCTTGTGAATCATCTTGTGTGTTAGGAATTAATAAACCAGCTGTTGCCATTGAATTAATTGAAAAATCAATTATTGAAAAGGCTTTTTCTGAAGGTTGGGTTCAACCTCAAGCTCCCACTAAACGTACGGGTAAAAATGTAGCTATTGTGGGTTCGGGTCCAGCTGGTTTAGCTGCAGCGAGCCAATTAAATAAAGTAGGTCACAGCGTAATCGTTTATGAACGTGCTGATCAAATTGGTGGATTATTACGGTATGGCATTCCTGATTTCAAATTAGATAAAAATATTGTCAAAAGACGAGTTGACTTGATGGAGAAGGAGGGTATTAAATTTGAAACAAATGTTCAAATTGGATCAGAAATTAAATTATCAAAATTACAATCAGATTTTGATGCTATTTTGATTGCAACGGGTTCTACTACTCCTCGTATTATTCAATCTAAAGGGAATGATGCTAAAGGTATTTATCCTGCCATGGAATTTTTATCTCAACAAAATAAGCGAGTATCAAATATTGCTTTAATTCATAATCATAAAGGAGAACCTTATTTGGATTCAGATATTTTGGCCGCAGGAAAAAATGTTGTTATCATTGGTGGTGGCGATACAGGTTCTGATTGTGTTGGTACTTCTAATCGGCATAAGGCAAAATCCATCACTCAAATCGAAGTAATGCCTAAGCCTTCTTTCGAAAGGCCAGACAATACGCCTTGGCCGAATTGGCCAAATATGTTACGAACGTCAACTTCCCATGATGAAGGGGTGGATCGGTTATGGTCAATTTCATTGGAAGAATTTATAAAAGATGAAAATGGACAGTTGACAGGTTTATGTATCGGTGATATTGTATATGAGTTTCAAGATGGAAAAATGGTCAATAAAGTTATTAATCATAGAGAAATACCATGTGAGTTAGCTTTAATTGCCGCTGGATTTTTACATACTGACCATGGTAATTTAGTAACGGAAATTAATTCACTAGGGATATCACTAGACGAATACGGCAATATTAAAACTGATGCGACCTATCAGACTAGTCAAGATAAAATTTTTGTTGCCGGTGATGCACGCAGAGGACAATCGTTGGTGGTATGGGGAATTTCTGAAGGTAGAGAAGCGGCTAGAAATATGGATTCATTTTTGATGGGTCATACTATTTTGGAAGGTAAAACTGTGTCAACTTTTGATTTGGTAAAATAATTAACATTTGATTATAGAAATATAAATATTTTCCTTATTTTTGTGCTCTCTTAAAGGCTAGGAGAGATGCCTGAGAGGCCGAAAGGAACAGTTTGCTAAACTGTCGTACTGGCAACGGTACCGAGGGTTCGAATCCCTCTCTCTCCGCACTAATTTTCGGGGTGTAGCGTAGCCCGGT
>CAMBGA010000010.1 GCA_945866095.1 Spirosoma fluviale | reverse complement strand
ATAGGCTCCGTCGGAACGATTGGGAACTTATTGATACTCCAAGTACGCCCTTGATATTGAATTTTTTGAAACGAATGACCTAATAATGCAGAGAAAACATGATCGCCTTCTTCTAAATTAAACGTAAGGTAATTCTCAACAAGGCTATTTTGATTACTATTATTATACGTATCCAAACGCCCATTTTGCTGAGGCACTAAATTGGCCAACGATTGAATATCGCGTACAGCGGTTTGGTTGTCATATCCATAGTTCAATTTATAGACTAAGCCCTTCGCTAATTTCACGGATGGTGAAATATTGGCAATAAATCGGTTAGCTGTATTGATATCTTTGTTCAAGTTTAACGTAATCAACGGGTTGGATGCGTTCAAGAATTTAGCAGGTGTTGTACCGTTCGCTTCATACACTGGCAAAGTTGGGTTATTTGAAATAGCCGTTCCCAACAAACTTTCAATCGGCGGACGTAGATTAACCACATTTGAAAAACTGATGTTGGCGTCAATAATCAAACGATCTTCCCAGAATTTTTGAGTAACGTTCATGCGACCTGAAAGTCGGTCCAACTGGTTATTCTTTAAAATACCTTGTTGCATCTGTGCACCAAAAGAAGCATAATACGTTAAGTTCTTGGCCCCACCCCCTAAACTTAGGTTATGATTTTGCGTAATGGCTGATCGAGTAATTTGATTTTGCCAATCTGTATTGGAACCAAAATCTTCTAATATACCTCCATTTTTACCCACTTGCGTACGAAAATCAGCTGCTGATAACACTGGCAAGGGTCTAGCTAAGCTTGATATGGCATAATCCGTAGAGAAATTCATGGTAGAAAAACCAGCTTTCCCTTTTTTGGTTGTAATCAAAATTACACCATTTGCTCCTCTAGTTCCATAAATAGCGGTAGCAGATGCGTCCTTTAATACATCCATTTTTTCAATATCGGAAGGATTTAAAAAATTCCCAATTCCCCCATCCAATGGCAAACCATCGATTACATACAAAGGTCCGCTTCCTACCCGAATACTACCAGGTCCACGAATGGTAATCCCTTGCGATCCACCTGGCTCACCCGTGGCTGAAGTGACATTAACACCGGCTACTTTACCTTGAAGTAATTGCTCCGGTGAATTGATAATACCTTTATTAAAGGCTTCGCTTGATACCGATTTCACAGAACCGGTAACGTCTGTTTTCTTTTGAGTTCCGTAACCCACAACCACCACCTGCTCCAAACTAGAAGCATTCGATTGCAAGGAAACATCTATAGTAGAGCGGCCGCCTACTGCTATTTCTTGAGAATCATATCCCAAAAAACGAAAAACTAAAACAGCCTTGTCATCCGATACATTAATCGAATATTGACCATTAGCATCTGCGGTGGCACCTTTAGTCGTTCCTTTAATTAAAACATTTGCTCCTACTAAGGCCTCCTTAGTCGTGGCGTCTATTAATGTTCCTTTAACGGTTTTGCCTGAACCTTGACCCCAAGACAAAGAAGGGGATAAACCTAGCAGGATGATCATCAAAAAACTGATGAGTTTCAACCCGGCAGATTTCATCAAAAATAGCTCTTGATGATGCGCTAAGATTTTTTTCATGAGATGAAATTAAATTTTTAGAAAATTGGAATTTTGGGAATTTAATTATTATTTATTTGAATTCCTTCAGAAAAATTACGCAAACGTTTGCAATTGAACCATTCTAAAGCGTTGCAAAAATAAGTAATGAAGACGAGGCCTATTTTAAGAAATTGTTACCGAATATTAAATTAATTAAATCTAGGAATAATGATTCCTTTGAGAAGACTCTCGAATGATTAATTCGGGCTCTAAAGTGAATTGTTGGTGCTGATGGATTCCGTTCATTTTAGATAAAAACAAATGGGCAGATTGTTCTCCTATTTTTTTACTTTGTCTCGAAACAGAACTTAAGGCGATAGGTGCAAAAGCTGCCAGAGGAATATCATCAAAACCGACCAATGCAATATCTTCGGGGATTTTATAATTTCTTTCTTGGATTACTTTCATCGCACCAAAACCCACTTCGTCATTCACCGCAAAAATTCCATCTGGTTTTGCTTCCTGATCCAATAAAAATTTTGTGGCCTCCACGGCACTTTCTGATGAGAACATCACTTGTTTCACTAATTCATCCTCAACATCCCTCCCGTATTTTTTCAAACATGCTTTGTAGCCCCTAAATCTTTGTTGGGACACGGTAATCCCCTTAGGCCCATGCAAGTGGGCAATTCGTTGGCACCCCATTTTAATCAGATGCTCGGTCGCCATAAAAGCCCCCTTAAAATCATCCGTAATCACCCGGTCCACATCCGACTCATGGTAAAAACGATCCATAAAAATGATGGGCAATGATCGACTAATCGCCTTATCTATATGTTCATTTAACGAATTATCAAAGGTTTCTTGAGACAGCGAGATGCAAATGGCATCGACTCGATTAGCAACCAATCGATCTAAATATTCCTTTTCTAACGCATGGGATTCATTGGTTACACAAATATTTAATAGGTAACCCGCAGGTTGTAAAATAGCCTCAAGACCTTCAATAATAGCCGTCTCGTGATAATGAGAAATGGAGGGAATGATGACACCTAAAGTCTTTGAACACTTATTTAATAAACTGAGTGAAATCGTATTTTTTTGATAACCCACTTTGTTTGCATATTCCTGAATCGTCTTTCTCGTGTCTATGTTGATCATCGGATGATCATTCAAAGCCCGAGAAATAGTGGAAGGGGCACACTTGAATTTACGGGCAATGTCTTTAATTGAAACAGTGTTTCCCATCTAAATTCTTGAATTTTTATATTGGTTAATTTATCAAATGTATCAATTTTAGATGAAAAAATTACATTCATTTGATAAGTATCAGGGAAGTCATGGTATGACGGTTGGCAAATAATTAGGAATTTTCCCCCTCCCTTCCTAATTTCATCTTTCTAAACCTATCACGTATGCCCACTTCGAATCCTGAATTCGATAATAATAAAATACCTGTTCAAAAACTATGGCAAGTCATTATTGCCTCCTCCGTAGGAACGGTGATTGAATGGTATGACTTTTATATTTTTGGTTCTTTATCAGCTATTATTTCCTTGTCATTTTTTCCAAAAGATGACCCAACGGCCGCATTTTTATCCACTTTGGCAGCTTTTGGTGCTGGATTTATCGCAAGGCCTTTTGGAGGAGTCATCTTTGGACGTCTGGGAGACCGAATAGGCAGAAAATATACCTTTTTGTTAACCTTATTATTAATGGGTGGGTCCACGTTTGCCATTGCATTCATTCCCTCCTATTCTCAAATCGGCCTTGTAGCTCCCGCCATCTTATTATTTTTACGCATCATCCAAGGCTTAGCTCTAGGGGGTGAATATGGGGGCGCCGCCACCTATGTCGCTGAATATGCGCCAGATGCACACCGAGGAAAATACACAGCCTATATTCAAACTACGGCAACCTTAGGGTTTTTTGTCAGTATCATTGTGGTTTTGGTTTGCCAAAATATCATTGGCGATGCGGAATTTAAAGAATGGGGCTGGCGCATTCCCTTTGCCCTCTCGGGAATTTTAGTCGTGGTCTCCTATTTTATTCGTAGAAATATGCATGAATCGCCTTTATTCGCAAAATTAAAAGCGGAAGGCGGACTCTCTAAAAATCCATTGAAGGAGGCATTTGCTTCGAAAGAAAACCGCCGATTAATGCTGATTGCGATGTTTGGGGCCATCATAGGCCAGGGAGTCGTTTGGCATACAGGTCAGTTCTACGCACAAATATTCATTAATAAAATACTGCAGGTCGACTTTGTCACGACCAATTTAGTGATCGCCGCTTCGTTGGTTGTGGGCACGCCACTATTCGTTGTTTTTGGTTCTCTTTCAGATAGAGTGGGCCGAAAAGTTATTATGTTGGGCGGCATGGCCCTAGCCGCTATTTTTTATTACCCATTGTTTGCTTGGATGTCTGATATTGTGGGCAAAGAGGGAACGATGGTGAATGGGGCGGTGCAGCTCACCAACTGGGGTAAAATAGAACTCGCGTTTATTTGCTGTTTATTGGTGACTTTTGCCGCGATGGCCTATGGCCCGATTGCCGCATTTTTAGTGGAGCTTTTCCCCACCAAAATTAGATATACCTCATTGTCGATACCCTATCATTTCGCCAATGGCGTTTTTGGGGGTTGCGCTCCCTTCGTGGCCACCTGGTTAGGAGCCGTTACACATTCGAATTTTGCCGGAATTTTTTACCCCATCACCTTGGCTGCCATCACAGTGATTGTTGGTATTATTTATTTGCCAGAAACAAAAGGCAGACCCATCATGGATTAATCGCTATGGAAAAACTATTTAAAGAGGCTATTGAAAACGAAGCTATTTTAGCTACAAGAAGGCATTTTTTAAATACCCTAGGTACGGGTATTGGTTCCCTTGCTTTGGGATCTGCACTGTGGAACTGTCAGACTTCTGGCAAACCGCAAAACTCAGCCTTTAAAATTCCTCCCCATTTTGGTAAAGCAAAATCCGTTATCTTTTTGCACATGGCTGGGGCGCCTTCCCAACTAGAACTGTTCGATTATAAACCGGTATTAGCCAAATTTGACGGAAAAGAATGTCCCAAAGAATTGATCGAAGGAAAGAAATTTGCCTTCATTCGAGGCATACCTAATTTATTAGGGCCCAAAGCTAAATTTGCCCAACACGGAAAATCAGGACATTGGATATCCGATCACATGCCCCATTTGGCCACTCAATCCGATAAAATAACCTTTTTAAAAGGGATGTACACGGATCAGTTTAACCATGCTCCGGCCCAATTACTCATGCACACGGGTTCGGCAAGATTAGGTCGGCCCTCTTTAGGCTCATGGGTTTCCTATGGCCTAGGCTCTGAAAATGAAAATTTACCCGGATTTATGGTCCTCGCTTCAGGTGGCAAAAACCCCGACGCGGGGAAGTCGGCCTGGGGCAGCGGATTCCTCCCTTCCGTATACCAAGGAGTCCAATGTAGATCCGCCGGCGAACCTGTTTTATTCATTCAAAACCCCGATGGGGTGAATGCTGATATTCGAAAAGCAAGTATTGACGCTATCAATTCGGTCAACGAAGAAACGTTTAAGGAATTTGGGGACCCCGAAACGGTGGCCAGAATTGCCCAATATGAGATGGCCTATAAAATGCAAAGCTCGGTGCCCGAAGTCATGGACATCAGCAAGGAGCCAGAATACATCCATCAATTATATGGAACCAAACCGGGGGAAGAGGCATTTGCCAATAACTGCTTACTCGCCCGTAAAATGGTTGAACAAGGAGTGCGATTTGTCCAACTATTTGATTGGGGTTGGGATTCACACGGAACGAGTAAAAGTGGGTCGGTCGACTGGGGTTTGCATCAAAAATGTTTAGAAACAGATCGCGCGATTTCAGCCTTACTTATCGACCTAGAACAAAGAGGTTTATTGGACGAAACCTTAGTCGTTTGGGGTGGGGAATTTGGCCGAACGCCGATGCAAGAAAACCGAGAAGGAAAGACTCAAGACTATTTTGGTCGCGACCATCATACAGACGCATTCACGATGTGGCTTGCTGGAGGTGGAATAAAACCTGGATTTAGTTTTGGGGAAACCGATGAACTGGGCTATGCGACAGTCAATGGAAAAACATCCATTTATGACCTTCAGGCGACTATTTTACATTGCCTTGGATTTAATCATGAGGAATTTACATTTCCATTCCAAGGAAGAAATTTCCGATTGACCGATGTATATGGTAAAGTTATTAAACCCATTTTAGCTTAGATCATGAAAACTTATCTTTTTTTAGCGGTCGCAATTTTAGGGGGGGCTTGGACCTATTTTCATTTTTCTTCGGGGCCCACTTATACCGTCGACTACAGCACACAAGTCAAGCCCATCATCAATAAAAACTGTATTTCATGCCATGGCGGTGTGAAAAAACAAGGTGGATTTAGCCTACTTTTCCAAGAAGAGGCTTTGGGAAAAACGAAGTCGGGGAAGCCGGCTATCATTCCGGGCCAACCGGAAAACTCGAGTTTCATTCAGCGATTGCATTCCAAAAATCCGGAAGAAAAAATGCCTTATCAAAGGCCTTCATTGACAAAAGATGAGGTCGATATTTTAACTACCTGGGTCAAAGAAGGCGCGCGATGGGGAGAACATTGGGCATATCAGCCCCTTAAAGAACCTTCGATTCCAAACGGCAATTGGTGGAGTAGAACCCTCGCATTCATCGGAATTAAATCGGGCTGGGAGGCTAATGACATCGACTATTTTGTAGCCGCAGAACAAAAAAAGCAAGGGCTAAGCCACACCGAAAAAGCCTCAAAACCAGATTTATTACGCAGGCTTTATTTAGACCTAACCGGATTACCTCCCACCCCAGCAGAATATCAAGAATTTGAGGCTGATGCGTCAAGCAATGCCTATGAAAAGCAAGTCGATAAATTATTAAAATCCCAACATTTTGGCGAAAAATGGGCGTCGATGTGGATGGATTTAGCGCGATATGCCGACACCAAAGGCTATGAAAAAGACGATGCGCGGACCATTTGGAAATACCGCGATTATGTCATCTCCGCCTTCAATCAAAATAAACCTTACGACCTGTTTTTAAAGGAACAATTGGCCGGCGATCTATTGCCTAACCCAACTGAATCCGATTATATAGCCACGGCATTTCATCGGAATACGACCAACAATGACGAGGGGGGAACTGATGATGAGGAATTTAGAACCGCGGCTATCTTAGACCGAGTGAATACCACATGGGAAGTTTTACAAGGAACAAGTTTTGGTTGCGTGCAATGTCATTCACATCCTTATGACCCCATTCGCCACGAAGAATATTATAAGTTCATGGCCTTCTTTAATAATTCGCGAGATGAGGATATACCTGACGATTCGCCTTATTACCGGCATTTCAAGCAGCAAGACCAAGGAAAAATAGATAGTTTAAAGAATTATTTATTAGCTCAACCTAAGCAAATACAGAAAGAATGGACACAAACATTGCGCTTTGTGGAGCCTAAAATTCACCCGCACTGGGCAGACCAATTTGTCAACGGGGCATTGGCCGACAATAAATATTTAGCCGTACGAAATGGAGGATCCCTTCGATTTAAAGCCGTGCCTTTAATGGGGAAAACGAGCTTGCTGATTGCGTGTAAAAATTCTGGGCCGGCACCCACCTACATTACGATTCGCCAAGGAACAAAAACGGGACCTATCGTTACGCGCTTAAAATTAGATACCACTTTGCAGGAAAAATATGCCAAACCCAAGGGCCTTTGGTCGAAAGGTTGGGCTTACGCCTTTTATACCATTCCCTCCTTGCCTGGAAAGCAAGACTTAGTTTGGGAGTTTACAAATGCCAAAACAAAGCCAGATCAAAATACGGCTTCGATCGGTTTTTGGATGATGATCCCCGAGGTACCTGCCAATTTAAAACCGACCGATTTTCAAAAAATTGCGTATCAAATTATTTCCGCATCGCCTGAAACAACCACCCCGGTCATGTTAGAAAACCCAACGGAATTTACGCGAACTACCCGACTCTTTAAGCGGGGATCTTGGCTCAATCCGGGGGAAGAAATGACCCGTGGAATTCCAGCTTTGTTTAGTAAAAAACCAGTTTCAAACCGATTAGAATTAGCGGAATGGATGGGTGGAAAAGAGAACCCATTGACGGCGAGAGTAGCGGTGAATCGTTTTTGGGAACAGTTGTTTGGGACTGGAATTGTGGAAACTTTAGAGGATATGGGAAGCCAAGGCCTGACCCCTGTAAATCAAGGTTTATTAGATCATTTGGCGTATCAATTTCAATATACATTTAAGTACCAAACAAAAGACTTGTTGAAATATATTGTGATGTCGGCGAGTTACCAACAAAGCTCCATCGTTTCCGAAAAATTAAGAGAACAAGATCCTTATAATCGTTTCATCACTCGGGGTCCAAGAATCCGATTGAATCCAGAACAATTGCGTGATCAAGCGCTCCTTTGGTCAGGAATATTATCCACTAAATTGGGGGGAGCGAGTGTGATGCCAGACCAACCCGATGGTATTTGGAATGCGCCATACAGTGGAATTCAATGGCTAAAAAGTGATGGAGAAGATCAGTGGAGACGCTCGCTTTATACCTATTGGCGTAGAAGTAGCCCTTATCCGACTATGGTTTCGTTTGACGCAGGGACTCGGGATGTTTGCCTTTCTCGACGAATCAGGACGAATACTCCGATGCAAGCTTTGAACACTTTAAATGATCCGGTGTTCATCGAAGCATCTCAATTTTTTGCGCGCAAGTATCCAATTACTGGCGCCGAATTTATCAAAAAAGGGTATTTAGATTTATTTGGAAAGCCTATTTCGGAAAATAAATTGGCCAAATTAAATGCTTTTTATGTTAATATGTTGGCCTACTATTCAAAGAATAACAAGGAGACTTTGGCCTTTTTGAAACTTTGCCCTGACAATAATGTACCTAAAGACCCGGCTATTTTGGTGGCCAAAACTATGGTGGCAAATGCATTATTTAATATTGATGAAAGTATAAATAAACCATAATCATAATATTTGTTTAATTTAGACCTTACAAATAAACCTAATTCTTTATGAACGAGCATTTACCGCGCAGAGACTTCTTGAAAACAAGTTCAGCGCTTATTGGCGGATCGCTTTTAACCTCAAGCCCTATGAAAAAAATTGCCCCAAAAGCAGGAGAAATTGCCCTTGGACATGGAAATTTCAAATACAAAGTAGTACCCAATTGGGGTATATTAGATGCTGGTAAAAACCCAGTCAACGACTGCCATGAAATGGTGGAAGATGCAAAAGGCCGATTGATTTTATTGACCAATGAAGTCAGAAACAACGTCATCATTTACGATAAATCAGGTAAATTATTAGAGACTTGGGGACATTCATACCCTGGCGCACACGGCTTAACCATTTTAAATGAGGGAGGCGAGCAGTTTTTATTGATTTGTGACAATGCCCGTCACCAAGTAATCAAAACGGATTTAAAAGGAAAAGAAATATTTAAAATCGAATACCCGAAGGAAACAGGTGTTTACGATCATCCAAACCAATTTGTTCCAACTGAAACTGCGGTCAATCCTAAGAACGGAGACATTTATGTAGCTGACGGTTACGGAGCGAATTACATCACACAATACGATTCAAAAGGCCGTTATATTCGCCATTTCGGTGGAAAAACAAGTGAATATGCGGACGATAAATTCAATTGCTGCCATGGTGTGTTAGTGGATACACGTGATCCAAACAATTGGACTTTATTGATCACAGATCGAGTGAACAACAGTTTAAAAAGGTTCACATTAGACGGTAAATTCATCACGCGTTACCACCTTCCTGGTTCATTTGTTTGTCGGCCCGTTTTACACGGCGACTACATCATCGCCGCTTGTTTTAGAAGCACGGATGGATCGTGGGCTGGCTCAGGATATGTACAAATTTTAGACAAAAACATGAAGGTTGTTTCTACCCCAGGGGGATCAGAGCCTATCTATAAAAATGGCGTTTTGCAGAGACAATATAAGGAGGATGAAAACAAAGTGTTTATCCATCCACATGATGTGTATGCAGATTCGGACCATAATATTTATGTACCTCAATGGGCGTCTCAAAAAACGTATCCTATTAAATTAGAACGAATTTAGTCTACATGATTTTTTTGGACGCAGGCCCATCGGATTGGGTATTGTTTTTTGGGCATTTTCATCCTGTACTCGTACACTTGCCTGTCGGGATGCTCGTGCTTGCCTTTTTAATGTACTTTTTTTCAAAAGAACAGAACGAGGGCTTGCGTCAAAAATCTGTTGCAACTATTTTTTTATGGGCTTCCTTGAGTGCTTTCATTTCATGCGCCATGGGTTGGGCTTTGTCCCAAACAGGGGAATACGATGAAGATACCTTGTTTTTTCACCAATGGTTAGGCATTTCTACGGGGGTAATTTCAGCGGCCTTAGCTTATATGGCTAAGTTTTGGTCCGATGAAAAAACAATGATGAAATTATTTAAACCCGTCTTATGGGTTTCATTAGTTCTAATCACCATCACGGGACATTTAGGCGGAAATTTAACCCATGGTTCGGATTATTTAACGGCCTACTTGCCACAGCCGATTCGAGGCTGGGTCGGGATGGAAGCTCGGGCCGAAGCGGCTGAAGATGGAGCCATTATTCCTAAGATTGACAATATCCAACAAGCCCTTGTATACCAACAATTAGTACAACCCGTTCTGAAACAAAAGTGCTGGTCTTGCCACAATGCAGATAAGCAAAAGGGGAAATTAAGGATGGATACACCTGAGTTTTTAATGGCGGGTGGCGAGGATGGTGTTATTATTAAAGCGGGAATGCCTCTGGAAAGTGAAATGATCAAAAGACTTTTAATGGATGCGAGTGAAGAGCATCACATGCCACCTAAGGGTAAAACCCCGTTCACCGAGGATGAGATTGCTGTTTTGCAGTGGTGGGTCCAACATGGTGCTGACTTCAAGAAAAAGGTGGTGGCTTTGCCTGCCGATGCTAAAATAAAAACCATTTTGGCCAAATATGCTTCAGGCACATCGGCCACAGAACCTTATTGGTCTCCAGTATTTAAATTGTCGATTTCTGAGGCCGACGAAGATGATATGAAAGGCCTTCGGAAATTGGGATTGTTGGTGAATCCAGCGGCAAAAGACCAAGCATTTTTGGAGGTAAATGCCGTGAATGCCCACGGACTTGCCGATAAAGAATTGTCGGAATTGTCTTCGGTTCAAGAGCAAATAGTCCAATTAAAATTAGGCCAAACGAAGGTTACCGATGGCTTTATGCCGCAAATTGCTGACATGCCAATATTAATCCAGTTGGATTTAGACCATACCAACATAAGTGATAAGGGGATGGTGTCATTAGAAAATTTGAAATATTTAGAATCATTAAACCTATACGGGACCCAAGTTTCTGATGCGGCGATCATGAGTTTAGCGAAAATCAAATCGTTGAAAAGAGTGTTTCTATGGCAAAGCAAATTTACCGAAGCGGGTGTGGCCAAACTGAAAAAAATGAAGCCGGGTTTAACGGTTGATTTTGGTTTCAAAGGCAAATGGCCTTTGGAAATTGACACCGTTCGAGTGGAAGAAAAAGCTAAATAATCCGATTGTATAGGATTAATAAATATCCCTGATTTTAAGGGAGAGGATTTTAATAATTCTCTGCATTTGACATAAAACCTACAAATCGTTAAGGCTTAACATCATGAAAAATCAGATCCACAATTTATCCATTTTCTGTTTATTGGTATTGTCTTTCGGCAATATCATGGGGCAAGCGAATCCATCTGCATCTCCTAAAACTGCTCCAGCAAAAAACGTATTAATCCTGTATAGTGACGATCAAACGTTCAGAACGATTCAAGCATTAGGGAACAAGGAAATCAGAACTCCTAATTTGGATAAGTTGGTGAAGAGCGGTCTGACCTTCCAACAAGCACACGTGATGGGTGGACATCAAGGTGCGGTTTGCATTCCCTCGAGGGCGATGTTGATGACGGGTCGATACGTAAATCGATTGCCCGGCGACGGAAATGTAATTCCTGATAGCTTGGTTAGTCTACCCGAAGTGTTGCGCCAAAAAGGATATACCACTTTTCATACAGGCAAATGGCATAGCGACAAAAATTCCTATTCACGTATGTTTTCAAAAGCCGATCATATTTTTTTTGGTGGCATGCACTTTCCCAAAGAAGGTGGCCAGGAACATCCTCGGGTAAACCACTTTGACCCAACGGGGAAATATCCCGTAGAAAAAAGTTTTTTAAGTGAGACCTACAGCTCCTATTTGTACGCGCAAACTGCCATTGATTTTTTACAAAGTCCAACGGCAAAAGAAAAGCCCTTTTTTGCCTACGTGGCCTTCACTTCGCCGCATGACCCGAGAACACCCACCGCAAAATTTGCCAAGGCGTATGATCCTTCCAAAATTTCTTTGCCCCCTAATTTCCTTCCGGAGCATCCCTTCAACAATGGTGATTTAAATGTGCGTGATGAGAATTTATTGCCCCATCCCAGAACTGAAATGGCGATTAAAGAAGATATCGCGGCCTATTATGGGATGATTTCGGAGCTCGATGAGCAGATCGGGCGAATCATGTCGACGCTGGAAAAAGAAGGATTATTAAAAAATACGTTGATTGTTTTTGCGGGAGATAATGGATTGGCAATGGGCCAACATGGCCTCTTGGGAAAGCAAAATTTATACGAACATAGCATCCGTGTTCCTATGATTTTTTCGGGTCCAGGAATACCTAAAAATGTGCGGAATAATTCCTTTGTTTATCTGAGTGATATTGCACCTACGATTTATGATTATTTGAAAATCAAAGCGCCCAAAAGCGTTGAGGCAAAAAGTCTACAAGCGATTATCCGCAATCCAACCAAAGCCGTTAGAGAACAAATTTATAACGTATATGGGCATTGGAGCAGGAGTTTGAAAACAAAGGATGGTTACAAATTGATCTTGTATAATGTGGATGGGGTGTTGACAAGCCAACTATTTAACCTTAAAAAGGATCCATGGGAAAAGCATAATTTGGCCCAAGATAAAGCCCGACAAAGTCAAGTTTTAAGGATGCGAAATCTATTGAAAAAGGAGATGTTGGAAAAGCACGACAACCTCCATATCGACCTTCCCGACTGGGGAAGAACAGCCAAGCAAAAGTCGTCGGGAAGCTAGTTTTTCAAACGTATTTCGGTAGGTACAAAGCCAATTCGATGGCTCATGACGTACAGCGAATCTCCATTGTTTAATGAAAATGGCTTCGTGTACACTTGCCATGTCTCCTTTGAATTCTTTCTAAAACCAATCGATGCACCGGCGGTTGGACAAAATAATTGGACTGTTCCATTCGCGATGGCCACATTACTTTTTTCCGTTACCGGAGGTTTATCCTGGCCATTCCACCATTCCTTAATCATCTCTAATTCCGGCTTAGCCCCCAGGTCACCATATTGTTTTATCCAGGCTAAATGCTTTCCTCTTAACTCGACTAATTTGTCTTTATAGGTTGGGTTATTTGCCAAATTATTAAATTCATGCGGGTCGTTTTGAGTGTCAAAAAGTTCCTCCAAGGCTTTAGTTGGCCTAAACCATTTCATTTGCGTTTCGTTTAATTTCCCCGCATCTTTCAGCGCTAGCATATGTAACATCAACGGATTTTGAAGTCGATATTTAATGTTTTGATAGTATGATTTTTCGGGCATATAATTTCGAATGTACTTAAATCGGCCATCACTGACAGCACGTACTCGGTCATATTCGGAATCCATTCGATCGCGGGCGGCATAAATATATTGACGCTTTGCTTTTGCTTTTTGACCACCCAAAAATGGCTGTCCATGAAGCGTTTTAGGCAATGTTACACCGGCCAATGAAAGGACCGTGGGTCCAAAGTCAACAAAACTAATCAACTGATTATCTACTTTTCCTTTGGGCAAGTTAGGTGCCTTAATCAGCAATGGAACCTTTAGGCCTCGTTGGCTTAATTCACGCTTCACAAAAGGCATCCCATCGCCGTGATCGCTGTAAAAAAAGATGATGCTTTCTTCATATAAACCATCCTCCTTTAATTGTTTTATAATCTCGCCAACTTGTTGGTCCATCACCATCACATTCGACAGAAAGCGAGCCATGGTTTTTCGGCTCACCGAATCATCCGGATAAAAAGGCGGCACCATTACATCTTTGGGATTAACCAAAAGGGCTTGTTTTTCTCGAACCCAAACTTGGGATTCGTGAGTTGTCTCAATATTAAAAACAGAGAAAAAAGGCTGGGATTTATCTGGCCTTTTGCGCCAATGAGCCTTCTTGCTACTCTCATCCCATGCTGTTACCGGTGCGTCAAATTGATAATCTTGTTTGGCATTATTAGTGCAATAATAACCGGCCATTCGAAGGTATTCGGAAAAGCATTTTACGCCGGCTGGGATGACGGCCGAATAGGGTTTTAGGCCCTTAGGATAATCATCTAATGCATTCGCAGAAAGACCTAAGGTGCGCATGTTATGTCCACCGATGGCCGTTTGGTAATTTCCGGTAATGAGCGCACAGCGACTTGGGGCACATACTCCGGCGGTAGAATATACTTGGGTATAGCGAACTGCTTCTTTGGCTAATTGGTCCAATGCTGGTGTTTTAGCGACTTTTTCGCCATAGGAACCGAGGTGAGGCGACATGTCTTCACACACGATCCAAACAATGTTAGGTTTTTTGACTGGATTTTGTGGGTTTGCCAATAGCCCTGATAAGGGAAAAAGAGAACAAAAAATTATGAGTATATTTCGCATGATTTAAACCAATTTTGACACAATGAAAATACTAAAATATTTACCTATAATCCTAATTTTCTTATCATTAGAAAGTAAAAGCCAATTTGTTACCCTGCAAAATGACTGGTTAGTTAAGCCTGCTCAACAGAAATCGACGATCATCCAAAAGGGTTCCAATATTGTTTTAGACAATGGCCTTTTGAGAAGAGAATTTTACCTAGGTAAGAATTTAGCCTGTTATAGTTATGTCAATGTAAGCAATGGCCAACAACTTTTGCGTGCGGTGCAACCTGAAGCAAAGATCGTTTTAAACGGGAAAATGTATGCGGTTGGAGGCATGGAGGGCCAAAAAGAAAGAGCCTATTTAAAGCCCGAGTGGCTATCCCAAATGACTGCGGGAAAAGAGGATTTTGTATTTGTCGGCTCGACTATTTCAGATGTGAAACCCTTTATTTCTTGGCAAAGAAAAACCTGGGCATCCAATCATGAGCAAGCTACGGGAAAACAAATTTCTTTTGAATTCACCTCCCCCCTTGCCGAGCTTAAAGGCATTCATGTATATGTTAATTATGAGTTGATCGACGGGTTACCCTTACTCATCAAATGGGTGAAAATTGAAAACAAGAGTTCGGTGAAAATAGGGGTCGACCGAGTGATCCATGAGGTGTTGGGATTAGTGGAAGAAGAAAGTGCGGTGGTGGGGAAACCAGAAGAAATGAAGAAACAGCATGGTATATATGTGGAGACCAATTACGCATTTAACAATGCGATGCGCTATGATATTAGTGATCAAACGACGCATTGGAAGACGGAGCCTACTTATACTTCGCAGGTCAACTATAATTTTGAGACGCCGTGTTTGTTGGAAATTTATCCGGACAAAGCCCCAGGAATTGATTTAAAACCAGGTGAGATTTTTAAATCACCGAGAACGCATGAGTTGCTCATGGATAGTTATGATCGCCAAAGAAGGGGATTAATGATACGTAAAATGTATCAAAAGATTGCGCCATGGACGACTCAAAATCCGATCTTCATGCACTTGGTTAGCAAGAATGATGCTGAAGTTAAAACGGCCATTGACCAATGTGTGGCAACGGGATATGAAGCGGTTATTCTCAGTTTTGGGAGTCATTTGAAAATGGAGGATTCGACCGCGGCGAATATAAATCGGTGGAAATCTCTGGCCGATTATGCCCACGCTAAAAACATTTTAATTGGCGGATACTCGTTGTTTAGTAGTCGGCGCATCAGCGACGCCGACGATGTCATCGATCCCAAAACAGGCAAACCGGGCGGTGCTTTTTTTGGAAATGCTCCTTGTTTTGGAAGTCCGTGGGGACTGGCCTATCGAGATAAAATAAAGTTGTTTTATACGAAAACGGGTTTTGATATTTGGGAAAATGACGGGCCTTATCCGGGGGATATTTGCGCGTCAACGGTTCATCCGGGCCATGAAGGATTGAAAGATTCCCAGTGGCGCCAAATGGAAATTCAGAAGGAATTGTATCGTTGGCTCAATGAAAAAGGCATTTATATTAATGCCCCAGATTGGTATTTTTTAGATGGGACGCATAAGATTGGGATTGGGTATCGGGAGGTGAATTTTAGTCTATCGAGGGACCAACAAAAAATATTGAATCGTCAAAATATCCATGATGGAACGATTGAAAAAACGGCGGCGATGAGCTGGGGTTTTGTGCCATTAACCCGATATCAAGGGGGCGGACCCGAGGCGGTTTTAGAACCTTTGAAAGAACATTTAAAAGATTATCACCAACTCATGATTCAATATTACGGGGCGGGGGTACAAGCCTGTTACCGAGGACCTAGGCTCTTTGATAGTGAAGAAACCAGAATCATGGTGAAAGAAACGTTGGACTGGTACAAAAAATACCGCGATGTGTTGAATGCGGATATGATCCAATTGCGCCGACCGGATGGCCGGGATTGGGATGGGTTTTTACATGTAAATCCGGATGGAAAGCATAAAGGTTTTGTGATGCTCTATAATCCGACCAAAGAAATTATGCAGCGGAAAATCACCTTGCCTTTGTATTACACGGGCATTTCAAAAATTGCTAATCTTACGTCGAAAGACGGAAAGAAAAAAGTTGTTTCACTAAGTCCTACCAAAGATATTGCGTTGGAATTTACGATTGCACCTGATTCGTACACTTGGTATTTAATAGAATAAATTAGGCTTTGGCGTAAGGTAATTTTTCCAAAAGTTTTGTTTCGTAATAGCCATTAATCCCTAGTGAGCAAAGGCTATTGGCTTTTTCGATGGACAAATAACCGTCCTCATCCATGATTTCCGCTGGAATAAATACTTGTTGGAGCGAACCCACAACCAAAAATGTCCCGTTCAATTTGATCGGAATTACCTCTTCCAGTTTAAGTACGTATTGAACTTTAGATTCCTCCACAAATGGCGCTGAAATTCCGGGTCTAAATAGGGGTGTAAGGCCCACAGCCTCAAACTCAGAAATATGTTCGGGATATTTAGCGCTCGTTTGATGCGATTTTTCAAAGATGCCTGAGTGAATATGATTCACCGTATAAAATTCCGTCTCTTGAATATTGGCTAAGGTATGCGGGGCGGCTTCCATGGGCCGATTGACGAAGCCTATCAGCGCTGGATCAGCCCCAATATGTACCAGGTTACTAAATATGGCTAAATTGGTCTGTCCTAATTTATTTATTGTCCCAATCAAAGAGACACTTTTAAAGCCGCTAAGGGTATTGATGAAATGAGTTCGTGTAAAACGATCCATCAATTTAATTTGTTCAACGGAAAATGATTTCATGTGAATCTAACGAATGGACTAAGAAATTGTTATGAAATAATGGAAGGAACGTTCAAATGAAACACTCAAGAATCGCCATGAGGGCACAAAAAAAAGCAGGGTTTATAAAACCCTGCTTTTAAGAAACCTTCTTTCATTAGTGGTTAATCAATTGATCTAAATATATCCTTAGGAGGATTGGGTCAAAAATATGGAAAGATTTTTTTGCATGGGACATGGCTAGCTTTAGTTTTGGACCCAATGATTAAAAAGGTCCAAATTGCATTAAGACTAAGCGATTTAGATAACACCAAAAAGTTTTTTGAATAAAACCCTTTTGTCCAAAGGGTACAAGCTAATCTAAATTTAACTTTTTAAGAAAGGCGGACGGGGTTTTGCCTTGGGACTTTTTAAAGGCATTTGTAAATTTAGATCTAGATAAAAATCCTGAAGATTGAGAAAGACTTTCCAAGGTATTATTTATTGCCTGTCCATTTTTCACCAAAAGCATGAAGTGCGTAATTCGGATTTCATTTTTCCAATCGTTGAATGTGATTTTGAGGTGAACGTTGAAAAAGTAGGTCAACTGGTGTTTGGGGATTTGTATTTCCAAAGACATTTGAGTCAAATTAAAACCGGGACGAATGCATGGATTGCCTACCAAATATTCTTTGATGGCTTCGGAGATTTCGGTCAATCTTTGGGGAGCTAAAAAAACGAACTCGCCTTTTTGTTAAAGTGAATCTCATTTTCCATTTCCGACTGCTCATCCCCTAAATTTTTTATCAGTTTTCCTAAGAAAGGGATTCCATACAGCTCTTTGGGGAAAAGTAAAATCGACAAATTAGAAAAGAAAAAGGAAGCCGTACTAACGTTGATCGTCATGATGACAAATTGATTAGTTAATGCCTCGGCTCCATACAAAAGATAAATTATTGAAATAATCAAATAAGGGAGGAACGTGAAGAATAAAAATAGCAAAAAGATGAAATACCAATTCCTATTCCACCTAATTTTGAAAGTTGGAATAAGGCTTTCATGCTGTTTTTTGACATGTCTAAAATACGTAACCGCACATAGGATGATGTAGATAAATACGTGAAAAGGCCTAAAGGCAAAATTAAGTTTAGACGAAATTAGCGGTTGGTCTATCATTATGACCTTTGACGTATTCCTTATAACCTCTTCGGCCATTTCCATTTTATAGTCAAATGGCGTCAGGATATGTGGAATTACATTCAGCAATAACACAAAAGCTGGCAAAAAATGTAGGTAGTCCCAAGCCCTAAGTCTTGCATCTCCACCGTTAAGAATCGTTCTAAAATAAAAGTATAAGATAGGACCTGAAAGAGCATAAAGGGGCATCGTATTAATAAATAAAATCGCCACCCAAAAAGGCGATTTCGAGTACACGATGGAGTGACTTCCTAAGCCATAAATACTATTAATCAGAAAAAAAATGATTAGATATATGTTAGCCCGATTGGTTTTATTGAGGAAAAATAATAAAACAAACGATATGATAATTGCTGCATTTGAAATGCTTAATAACATAGGCTGATTTTTTTAGTACTTAGGATTTCTAAATATTGCGAATCATTATTGGTTAACCAAAATAAAATATGATTTAAATCATGTTATTGGTCAACATTTAAAAACTCTGCACAGTGAATTAGAGGTGGACGCCCCTATTATGCAATTATATTAAAGGCAAGTCCCTTGATTTTGAATATCGATTAATTTCTCTCGACAATTTGTTGGTCTGCGATTAACTGCTTTTTAAGGATTTCATAAGGAAGCTTTTGTGGGCTCGTCTTATGTTCGATGGAAAGCACGGCGGCGGTGGCGGCCGACTGACCTAAAATCATAAAAACGGGTTCCATGCGAATCGATCCATAGGCAATGTGGGTACTGGACATGCACACGGGGACCAACAAATTAGCGCATTCATTTTCTTTGGGAATGATGGATCCATAGGCAATCGAATATGGCTTTAATGGCGCTACGCCGATGTCTCCTTCGTTTTGAACAAAGCCCTCTTTAGTCACAAATCGCTGTGCATTGTGCGCATCCAATGCATAAGATCCCATTCCTACAGGAGATGGAACTTGAGTTTTTCCTAAGGCATCCGCTTCTTTCATGATGAATTCCCCACGCATACGTCGAGCTTCGCGGACGTAAATTTGATGTGGCCAACCGCCATTTTGGACAAATTCATCCTTCGCTAATCCCCACGTTTTCATCTTATCTTGGACTTCCGTAGGAATGCGGGAATCGTTTTGCAAAAAGTACATCAAACCTTTTTGGTATAATTGATGCTCCTTTA
This sequence comes from Spirosoma fluviale, assembly GCA_945866095.1. Lineage (GTDB taxonomy): Bacteria > Bacteroidota > Bacteroidia > Cytophagales > Spirosomataceae > Aquirufa > Aquirufa fluvialis_A. The sequence goes on along the minus strand of CAMBGA010000010.1, from coordinate 15,357 downwards.
AAATCTGAGCTCTTCTGGCATACGATGCTTCTGGATAGTCATAATTTTTGCCAAGAAAATCCGTGCTGAAAGGTCCGTGATTATTGGTATCCGTTTTTCTATTGGGGATGAAATCAAATTTGTCAAAAGTTTCGCGCCAGCCACTCACAAAAACACGCGCATACAGTTCATAACGTGCTGGATCGTAACCCACTGGTTTGGCAAATGGAATTCGGTTGTCGGGGTCATTACTCAAACACATGCGGTAGCAATACGCTTGTATTTTATGATCCCCAGATCCGTTAATTCCCGGTGATTCGGATGATATTTCCGGTAATAAGCCACTGCTCGGATCTCCAATAATTTTATAGGGACTAATCTTAGATTTAAAATAATGTCCATGTTGAAACACACCTACTTGGACCCCATTCCATTGTTCTCCAAACATCGAATTAGCCTCCCGTCCCACATGGAAATTGACCCCCGCTAAAGCCATTAAATCCCCTTCATAAGTCGCGTCAATAAACATTTTTCCTTGATAAGTTTTACCTGAAATCATCTTTATTGACTGGATTTTACCGTCCTTCTTTTTAATGCCTTTTGAGCTTCGATCAAGCCATTCATTTCTAAAAATTTGAATGCCAAATTCCTTTGCGTAATCTTCAAAAATCTGTTCCGCAGCATGAGGTTCGAAAATCCACATCGTCCGATTCACACCGTCCATCGCCACAGTCCCTTGGCCTTTGTTGCCATATTCAGATTTTTTCTGCCACATCCAATTCGTATCTTTTTGATAATGCTTATAAACGCGTTGGTAAAAATCACGTGCTAAACCGCCGATCACTTCCTTGTTGCCCGTATCCGTAAAACCCAATCCACCAGAAGTCAAGCCTCCCAAATGCGTATCAGGACAAACAATTAAGACCGATTTCCCCATTTTCTTTACTTGGACCGCCGCAATGACAGCGGATGCATTGCCCCCATAAATAATCACATCGGCAGATTTGATTTGGGAGAAAAGGAAATAGGGCAACAATAGAATGAGTACAATTAGGTTTCGTTTCATTAGACTTTGAAGATTATGTTTTTACGTTTAAATATAGATAAAATAACAAACCAAATCACAAGGTAAACAAACGCGCCAGCCAATGAAGCCCAGCGTAAATCAGTAAAAAAGGGTTGAATTGCTTGTCGGTATACATACGAAATAACCCCCAACTCCGTATGTTCCGGATCTACAAGCACAGGAATTTTAATCATATTCAAGGCCCTTGGGATTATACCTGAATAGAAAAAAACGAGCATCGGATTAACCCCAAAAATAACAAAAATAGACGTCCATTTTTTGATGTTTCTTTGCTCAATCAATTCGTGTAAAATTCCTGTCAATAAAAAAGCAAAGCCTGAAGAAACCATTACAAAGGAACTGGTCCACAAGGATTTATTAATCGGGAAATAAGGATCCCAACAAAGCCCTAATCCTATAAAAACAATTCCGATAATCATTAAATACAGACTATTCCGCGAGTGCGAATGCATCAAAATTTTACCTGCAAAAATACCGGATATGCCGGTGGACAAAGCTGGAATGGTACTTAAAATTCCCTCGGGATCCCAGGTTTTTGAGGTGGCCCATAAATGTCCAGGCAATAAATAATGATCAAGCCAAGCGGCTAAATTTTTACCCATTTCTACATTGGCCGCGCCAAATCCAGGAACGGGAATTTGTGTCATTAACACAAAATATACTATAAGGAAAAAGAGTCCTAAAGCCCCTAAAAGACGTGGTGAGCAAAAATGATACAATAAACTGATGATAAAAAAGACGAGCGAAATTCGTTGAAGTACCCCAGGAATTCTCACATGTTCAAAAGATTCAAAGCCGCCAAAACATAAAAATATGGTTATCATAAATAGTCCAATGGCGAAATAAAATTGTTTTTTAACCGAATAATTTCCAAGCAATAAAATCGTCATGATGGCCGTGTAAACTAGCCGGATGGCCAACAAGCCTAGGCCTGATAATTCGCCTATTTTAATCCGTGAAAAAAAAGCAAGTGCCATCCCTAATAAAAAAATCCGAAGCGTTCTAGTGATTAATTTTTTCCAGTCTAATGTTCGTTCTGGATTTGACAACACCACTGAAATTCCAACAATAAATAAAAAGAAAGGAAAGACTAAATCGGTCGGGGTCCAACCATGCCAAGCGGCATGTTCAAGTGGGGAAAAAATGTGTTCCCAATCGCCTGGATTATTCACGATCGTCATCATCATGATGGTCAATCCACGAAGCACATCTACTGAAATAATTCTTGGTTTTTCCATACACAGATTTTCTATGCTCACATCATTTTACCCCGAATGCTGTTTAAATTCTAATGGTTTTAATTACTTTAATTTCGCCATTCAGACGAACGCGTACGGAAGCTGAATTTTTAGATTTTATTACCACATTTTTTACTTGGCCTCCCTCCCATTGCATGGAGATTTCATATTCCCCGCGTGCTTTTAAACCGGATACTTTTCCTGAAGACCAGGCTTTTGGAACAGCGGGCAATAATTCAATTAGATCAGGAGTTGACTGTACCAACATTTCGGCAACCGCGGCTGAGCCACCAAAATTTCCGTCAATTTGGAAGGGAGGATGTGCGTCAAATAAATTCGGATATGTTCCTCCACCTTTTTGATAGTTTTTTTTCACCCCATCGGGTTCCACATATTTTAATAGTTCACGGTACATTTTATAGGCATGGTCGCCGTCTTTTAAACGTGCCCATAAATTGATGCGCCAACCTTTTGACCATCCCGTTGTTTCGTCACCTTTAATTTCCAAGGTTTTTTTGGAGGCTGCAGCAATGGCCGGTGTTTGATCCACCGTCACGTGAGTGCCTGGATAAAGCCCATACAAATGACTTTGGTGGCGATGTTTGGGATCGGCATCGGCCCAGTCGTGATACCATTCTTGCAGGTTTCCTGCGGCACCGATTTGGTATGGCAACATCTTCGCCAATGCGTCTTCTAGCGATTTTTGGAAAGCCGGATCTTTCTTCAATATCTTTTCAGCTTGAATCATATCTAAAAATAATTCCCGAATCATGGCTAAATCAGCCGTTCCGCCATAACCCGTATCTCCTTTATAGCCCGCTGGCGTAATAAATTGATTTTCTGGCGAGGTGGAAGGCGAGGTAATTAAACGTCCTTTTGAATCTGGAATTAGCCATGCCAAACAAAATTCCGCCGCCCCTTTCATTAAAGGATACGCCTTATCCGCCAAAAATTTCTTGTCTTGGCTAAACAAATAATGCTCCCATAAATGTGCAGATGCCCAGGCACCTCCCATTGGCCAGTTGGCATTATTCGGATTTCCGATACCAAAATCACCCACAGGATTTGTCATCGCCCAAATATCAGAATTGTGATGGCACGTCCATCCAGGCAAATTGTAAAAAGTCTTTGCGGTAATTCGTCCTGTTTTTTCAAGGTTATCAATAAACGATAAAAAAGATTGATGCATTTCTGGAAGGTTGGTGTTCTCGGCTAACCAGTAATTTTCCTCGGCATTGACGTTCATCGTGTAATTACTCGACCAAGGCGGTTGGATATGTGGGTTCCACAAGCCCTGTAAATTAGCAGGCACTCCTTTTGTCCGAGAACTTGATATCAACAAATATCGGCCAAATTGGAAGTATAATGACTCCAAATAGGGATCAGATTCTCCTTTGGCATAACGCTTCAAACGGTCATCTGTTGGCAAATCTGGTGCATTTTCAGTGCCGGCTAAATACAATGAAACCCGATTAAAAAAGGTCTGATAATCTTTTAGGTGGCGGGCGGTCAAATTTTGAATGCCTTTTACGCTGGCCTCTTGAATTTGTTTTTGAACAATGGCATGATCATCGCGTCCCTGGGTTGCTGGATTTTTATCAAAGCCATTAAAAGAGGTGGCCATGCTGACTAACACGACGGCTTCTGTGGCCCCGGAAAGCGTTAAAGTTGTATCTGTGCGCGACACTTTTCCGTCGGTGGATTGCAATAAAACATCCGTCGAAAAGCGCGTACCCCTGTCGTCCAAAAATAAAAAAGAGTTCCCCTTTTTTCGCACATAATTAGGTTCTGCCCTGACCGGCGCCACCCCCTTAAAATGCAGGTGATTGATGGTGGAAGTGCCACTAAATTTGAGTTGGGAATTAAATCGAACGGTAAAATTCAATCCGTTTTTTTGTTGGCTCGTTAGATGAATCACAAAAACTTTATCGGGATGTGAAACAAAATATTCGCGCTTAATTTTATTGCCGTTGACCTCATGATTAACCGTAGCGATGGCTCGTTCTAAATCCAGTTCGCGGTAATAATTGGAGCTTTGATTAGGCTGAAAATCCAAGTACAAAGTCCCTAAAGGCGCATATGACTCGGAATACTTACCTTGTATTTTCCTTACTAGAGAATCTGCCAATTTGTAATTTTCTTGTTTTAACGCTTCGCGAACACCCGGCAAATTCTTGTAGGCCTCTTTGTTCATGTAAGGATCCACTGGCTCGCCAGACCAAAGCGTCAAATCATTTAAGAAAATTTTATCCGTGTCCGTTCCCCCAAAAACCGTGGCTCCCTGAGTGCCATTTCCTAACACCAATGCCTCCTCAAAATACTTCGCTGGTTTGTTATACCAAAGTTTGAGTTTTCTAGGTGTCGCTTGGGCAGCAGGCTTTGGAGCCGCAGCTAATAATAGCGGAAATAAAATAGCAACGACCAGGTAATTGATCATTTTCATACGGGGTATCGATTAATTTTTTAATTAGAATATCTTTGGGGGTAAGGGGGGTAATTTAACTTTACTAACTTTTAGAAAGTTAGTAAAGTTGTAAATTACTAAATCAAATTTCAACCAAATATGTTACCGAAAATCCCTATAAATTCAGCGCTTTTAGTTTGGCCAAACCTGTTTTTGCAACCAGCAAAGCATCCTGTTGGTACAGCGTTTTATTAAATAACTCAAGAGACAAAATCACCGGTTGGGCCGAAGGTTTCAACAAGCCCACAATCCTCTTAATAGGTGCTTCGCCGTCACCCGCATAAATGCGGTCCGCATCGGTAATAACCCCAGGTTTCATCGTCGTCACATAGTCGTTGACGTGGAACACTTCGATCGCATTTTCGCCCACTAGGTGCAAGCAGTCATGGCTAGATTCACCTTTATAAATATGAAACACGTCGAGTAATAATCGGGCGGCGGGGTGGCCCGCTTCTGCGGCAACAAATAATACATCAGCCACGCGATTCAGGTTTTTGGAATGGCCCCACATTTCAAGTTGGGGAATGACCGACATCGAAACCCCCAGATCCAAAATAGTGCGGTAGCGTTCTGCGACACGGCGAAGGTCTAATCCCGCCTCTTTTGTGGCACCCATCGGAGGAGCCGCGGTACGGTGGCAACCTAATTGGGCCAGAAGATCCATTTCGCGTTTCAACTGCTCAATTCCTTTGGCACGAACAGATTCGTCGTCGACAATCCACTGAGCAAAGCCGATGGCATTTTGAACTTTTATTCCAAGGTCGGCAATGCGCTTGCGTGCATCCGTGATGGTCCCTCCCGATTTTAGGTAGGTTTCCAGGGTAGGTACCCAAATTTCACAATGTTTATATCCGGCTTGAGCGGCCACTTCGAGTTCCTTGATGAAGCCCAGTTTTTGGCCCATGATGGTACTCATATTGAGGGAAAATTCGAATTTTTGTTTAGCCACGACAGAGCTATTGGCTAAAGAATTAGATTTAGCTTCTGACATAGAAGGAATTAGCGCCATTCCTGCGGCGGTTCCAGACGCTTTAATTAGCGTACGACGACTCATTTGCATCATAATTTATATAGGTTTGATGCAAATTAAGTATAATTAAAAAGAACAAAAAATAATTTTACTCTTGATACGATTCGCCGACCTTAAAACTATTCTCAATCCCTTGCAGGCTTGGATTATCGAAGACCTCTCCGCCATTGTATTTGTAGCGAGTAGGTTCCTGATCCATGGCTTTTCGATGCCATTGATATCCCTCCAACGAAGAATAGTGGCATACAAAAGATTTGCGTGTCAGTAGCGGATTGACGATGGAGTCGCCACCGTGAACTAAAGAGGCGTGCCAAATAAGGACATCGCCTTTTTTGATCAATAGAGTCTCCTTTTTCAGTTTTTTTTGTGCACAGAGTTTATCTAAATAGATAGCAAAATCATCCGGATTTTTTTTGGAGTGTTCATTATAAAAAATGCCATTCCCAAATTTAAATTTTTTGATTTTATGAGATCCGGCAAAATAATAGAGAGGACCTGCATCCGCGTGCACATCTTCCAAGGGGATCCATGCGGCGGCCAAATGGCTCGGAATTTGGGACGTTACGTAGGGAAAGTCTTGGTGGGTGGCTTGTTGGCTCCCGTATAAAAAAGTCAAACTCTGCATCGCCACAGGGGTCTGGTTAAAGATCGCTTGTAAAAAGCCGACGATTCCGCTGTGTAACATGAGTTTTTTCCCGTACACCGACTGGTTATGGAAATCATTAATTTTGACGTAGCGGCCCATTAAAATATCTATGGGAACGGAGGAAATCGGTTGGACTGGATTTTTCACATACTCCGGCAAGTCGATGCGAATTTCAGTATTGTATTGATCTTTGTGTTGGATTAGTTCATCCACATCCTTCATGTAGAAATCAATCAAATTTTCGGGGATGATATTTTCTAGAATAACATATCCATTTTTCTCCCAAAAAGTTAGTTTTTCTTGTAGGTCAAAAGGCAAATGATCTGAAAATGTATATTGATTCACAAAATCGGGAATATTCGCCTTATCTATATCGATCCAAGGAAGCGTTTCCTGATCAAAATCAGTAGGGAAAGAAATAAATTGTTTTTTGAGGTATTGTTTAATTCGATTGATCATGTGAACCAGTATTAAGTAGGAAAGGTAGGAAATGAAATTCAGAAATGAAAAAAAATAAGGGATTGGGCAAATCCCTAAAAACCTGCTTAAGCAGAAATTTGAATATATATAATTTGCCTATATTTGCGAGTTAAAAAATAATTGAAAACTTTACGCATGAAAGATATTAAGACGGCTAAAGCCTTTGCCACCTCGTGGAATAACCTCCCAGGAGGATCTGTATATACCTTTGATCAATTTGAAGATTGGTTTGCGCCGCTGCAAAAATCTGATTTTAAAGGCAAAGAAATACTAGAATTAGGTTGTGGAAATGCCAGTTTATTGGTGCATGCGACCCAGTGGGAGCCGTCTAATTTAGTGGGTATTGATTTGGGCGAAAGTATTGTCTCGGCCAACCAAAATATGTCTCAAACGGGTTTTAAAAACTATCGTATCGAGCAGGCAGATTTAACGGAATACCGTGCGAAAGAAAAGTTTGATGTGGTTTATTCGATTGGGGTTTTGCATCATTTAAAAAATCCAATTGAGGGATTCACTTCGGCGGTTGAGAATACGAAATCGGGTGGGGCTTTTCATTGTTGGGTATATGCCAAAGAGGGCAATGGCCTAATCATTTGGGTAGTAGATCCCATTCGAAAGTTGGCCTCAAAATTACCTTGGTGGATCAACAAATACCTCATTGCCACGCCGCTATCATTTTTGTATTTTTTATATGCACACTTTATTGTGACATTGGGCATATCCTTTCTACCCTTGTATGAGTATAGTCGTTGGATTTGCAAGCGTAATTTCATGTTTTTTAGACATGTGGCATTTGACCAGTTGGTGACGCCGCAAACAAAATACATTGACCGTCTAACGATCGAACGCTGGCTTGCTGATAACCCAAAGGTAGACCCCGCGAAGACCTATATCATCTTCCGAAACGGAAATTCCTGGAAGTTTGGTGGGGTGGTGAAATAAGGATTATTTTCTGTCTTCTTTTGATTAGGACATGTGCTTTAAAAAAGAAACCCCTTTTAAGAGGAGTTTCTTTTTTAAAAATCAACCTAATTAAATTATGATAGTAACATATGTTTCTATGAGATGCCCATTTTTAAAGAAAGTCATAAAAAGCCAAAACTAATTTTAACAAAAAACCCTTTCTAACTTAATAGAAGGGTTTTTACAATTTAAATGGTGGTAGATCCCGGACTCGAACCGGGGACACACGGATTTTCAGTCCGATGCTCTACCAACTGAGCTAATCCACCATTCACCCTGGCGTGTGCGTTGGGACTGCAAAAATACGGATATTTTTATTTAATCCCAATTAGCCATTGAAAATTGTTGAATTAATTGGCGAACCCCAACCAAAATCCACCTAAATAAAAAGCAGTTTAAAGGTTCTTAGAACTAAGAACCCTGAATGCTTGACTTATTTTATACCATAAATAAACCATTAAATAAATAATTTTTGATATTCGAGAAAAACCCTAATTTATTTAAAGTAAATGCACACGTAAATAGGGATCAGATTCATTTTACTTAGTTTTCTATCCACTTTATCATTATGAATTACGGCTGAGATTCCACAATTTTCAAGTTGATTAAGCCTACAAAAAAATATTTTGGGAAAATATGTCTACAAGCCCAGAAAGGCTATGACCATGGCCAACGAGTGACTGACACCATAGAGATGAGTATTAGTGTCAAATATTGATTATTTTAGGAAATTACGCCCCCATAATTGGAATACCATCAAATTCCATAATTCCTTCCGGTTATTTTGTCGGCCCTTAAAATGATTTTGCTTCAGTTGTTCCACATAGGTATAATCAAACAAGCCTTGAAATTCAATGGCTTCTTTGCTCAATAAATCATTGCAAAGATCCTTTAATTCATTTTTTAGCCATAAGGAAACGGGTATACCAAACCCTTTTTTTGGCCGATCAATAATGTCTGCAGGCAATTTCCCGCGCATCGTTTCCTTCAATAAATGTTTTCCAGTAAAGCCTTTCAGTTTATATTCATAAGGCAAACGATTTAGAAAATCCACTACATGCACATCCATGAAGGGAGCACGAACTTCCAAGGAATTCATCATAGAGGCTCTGTCAACTTTCACTAAAATATCGTCCTGTAAATAGGTCTTCAGATACATGTAAATCAATTCTTGCTCCGAGCCTCGATTGGCATAGTCATCCACTACTTTCAAAGTATTATGATGAGGGATTAAAGATGCTAAATCTTTATTCCAAAGATTCCTCTTCTCTGAAATACTGAAACTCCCTAACCATTGGCTATGCCTATATCTCCTTGAACCCTCAAAGCCCTTTAAAAATTGCCTTAATTTAAAGTCCAAAGAAATATTTTGATCACTTGCCGGCAAGAGATTTACCATTTTTTGTACACCTTGAACCACAGAAAAAGGCATCCAAGACATTAATGGGGCTAATTTTTCCGAAATAAAGGTAGGATAACCGGCCAGCAATTCATCGCTGCCATCCCCGCCTAAAGCCACCGTCACTTTAGAACGCGTAAACTGGGAAAGTAAATACGTGGGTAAAATAGAGGGGTCTGCAAAGGGCTCATCTAGGGAAGAGAAAACAGTAGGAATCAGGTCTATGGACTCTTCGGCTGTTAGAATACGTTCATGATGTTCCGTACCCAACTGTTTAGCTACCTGTTGGGCGTACGCCCGCTCATCATAGCTTTTTTCATTAAAGCCAATGGAAAATGTTTGAATGGGATTTGATGATTGTTTTTGTGCATAATAGGCTATAGCACTACTATCCAATCCACCACTTAAAAAGATTCCCAAGGGCACGTCAGCCACTAAACGTAAGGCCGTGGCTTCGGACAATAAGCGATCTAATTCTTCTTTGGCTTCATCAAATGAAATCTCAAGAGGAATAAAATTGGGTTCCCAGAAAGCCCCTCGTTTAATATTACCTTTGAAATCTATCTGTAAATAATGTCCACCTTCTAATTTCTCTACTCCTTCAAAAATACTGATGGGACTAGGTACATAATCTAAGGTCAAATATTGGTTTAAGGCGTTTAAATTTAGCTCTGATTTAAATGCAGGATGCTGTAAAATAGCTTTAACCTCCGAAGCAAATATTAACGTGCCTGAGGCCTGAGCTATATAAAGAGGCTTTTTGCCCATTCGATCCCTAGCTAGGACCAATTCATTTCGCTCATAATCAAAGATGGCAAAAGCAAACATGCCATTCAATTTTGAAAGGCATGCAAGCCCATCTGCTTGATAGGCTTTTAAAAGTACCTCCGTATCTCCTTGGGTTTGAAATGGTCCATACCCTCGATCCATTAAATCTTGCCTTATGGATTTGAAATTATAAATCTCCCCATTAAAGACGATGACAAAACGCTTATCCTCAGAAAAAAATGGCTGATGTGCCCCAGAAGAAAGATCCAAAATACTTAATCGGGCATGGCCTAATCCTAGTGCCAATTTAGGGTCAAAAAATGTGCCTGTAAAATCAGGCCCACGATGGTGTAATGCCTCCGTCATAGTTCTTATCACAGATTCATTTCCTTTTCCCCAAAAACCTGCTATACCACACATATTAGAAATTCACTCGGTCTCTTATGGAAAATGGAGCCGAATTTTGACTCTCAAAATAAGTCCGCATCATGATTTCGGAAATAATTCCTAATAAGACCATTAAAACACCCACAGTGAAGAACATGGCACTTAGTATGGGTAAAGGCGTTTCCACAAAATCTTTCTCGCCCACTAACTTAAAATATCCAGCCACACCGAAAGTAAAGAAGCTCATTAAGAATGATAAAATTCCCACACCCCCAAAAAAGTGGATGGGCCTCGTCATGAATTTCTCTAAAAAACGAATTAAGATTAAGTCTAAAATAACTTTATAAATACGAAACAGGCCATAATTGGACTGCCCAAACATCCTTGGCCGATAACTCACCGGTAATTCCGTCACTGTTCCTCCTTGCCATTTGCAGAAAACAGGAATGAAGCGATGCATTTGGCCATATAGTTTAACATCTTGAACGATGTCACGGCGATAAGCCTTCAATGTACAACCATAATCATGCAAAGGTACCCCACCTATTTTAGAGATGAGCTGGTTAGCTAATAATGAAGGTAATTTCCGGGTTAAAAATTGGCCTTCCCATCTTCCCTTGCGCCAACCGGACACCACATCATACCCTTCATTTAATTTATCTACCAATAATCGAATGTCCTTTGGATCATTCTCTAAATCACTATCGATAAGAACGATGATATCCCCAGAGGCTGCTTGGATCCCAGCGCTCAAGGCAGCCGTTTGCCCGTAATTTCGTCTAAAATTCAACAGTTTAATCCGGTTATTTTTGGCGGCCATCTTTTGTAATTCAGGCCAAGATTGGTCTTTGGATCCGTCGTTAACTGCTATAATTTCATAATTATAGTCTTTTACAGCTATTTCTAATTCCTCAAACAAAAGGGGAATGGAGGGGGCTTCATTGTAGATGGGCAATACGACGGTTAATTCCATTTTCTTTTTAAGTAGTTAAACAAACGATGTAACACCGTCAAACTCATGAGGATCCAAATGGGATATAAAACACAAAAATACCTTTCTTCTGCTTGTTTAAAAACAAAGAGGTATAAAAATAATACATAGGCATTTAGCCAGGCACACCAAGTTAAAAGATTTGGATCCTTCCAGCGCAGTCCAAAATACATAGTTAATAGTAAAGCGAAGGATGAAAAAAACCACATCATGCCATTGATCAGGGAAATAAAGGCTTGCAAACTGGCATTGAAAAAAGGATTTAAGCGTGCATAAATAGCAGGATTCCGAAATACATTATCGAAAAAATAATTGGTAAAAAATGTATTTTTAATTCGATTTAAATTTGCCTCCACATAAAAAAGAAATGGTTTTTCTTTTTGAATGCTTGCTACATATTGGGGGCTTCGCGCGCGTACGAAGGCCAACTCATCCTTGCATTCGTTTGGAATATTTTGAGGATTTTTAATAGTGACCGTCGTCAAGTAAACAGCTGTCATGGCACGTTTAAGTTGAAGCAAGGAATCCAAGTTCATTTGGCTAGTCATGAAGCGAAGATTGGGTTTCACCAATTTGTCTTCTTTAAAATTAGGATAAGGTATCCCATTGATAAAAACGGGCTCTGCAAAACCCCCAGAAAAATACCAAGCTGCTTCTGAATCCATGCGCCAGAACTGATGAGATCCCCCATAGGCGCGGATGATTTCTTGGACCGATTGGAATCCATAAATACCCCCATATACCCCTTCGGGATAAAATGTCTCATAGGTAAGCGGGACAAAGGCATGAAATTTAATGGCATTTCTAAGAATCCAGGATCCTTCGATTAAAACAAGCGGAATTATGAGTAATAGAAAAAAGCGTTTCGGAATTTTTTTATGAAAAAGATAAAATCCTAAAGGAATGAAAAGCAGGCAAAAAATTGATTTGATGAAAATAAGCCAACAAAGCGCTAAGCCCATCATTAGAGGGTATCGGCCTGGACGAAAGCATAAATAGCTAATGAAAATTATAAGGCTAGTGGCAAGTGATTCCGTGCTTAGGTAGGAATCAAAGAGCAGGTAATAGTTGACATCCAGCAGTAGAAAACTTAACGCATATAACATGCGAGAGCCGGTGAGTTCAAAAACCATTTGGGCTAATAAACCATAGGCCGCCCCAGTTAAGATAAACTGCAATAAGATGATAAGAAAGAAGCTGATTTCGTTCGAATGACTGATCAGAAAAAAGCCGTAGAACAAAAATCCATAACCCGGCATGCGATAATTAGGGCTATAGGAACCTTGTTCTATCAAGTGGATGATCGGCTCAAAATAGGACATCGTATCGCCATGAAAATGGATGAAATAATCCGGGCGATGAAAAATTAAAACCATCACTAGGTAAATGAATAGCATTTTTACCAAGTTTAGGCCGATGCCCCATGAAATGGAAGTATTTAATTTAGGCATTCCGAGAAAAACTTAAAAAGTGAGACATGGATTAGCTATTTAATTTTAGCCAAGCCACAAAACGAGTTAAGCCCTCCCTTAGACTAGTATTGGGAGCATAATGTAATAGTCTTTCCGCCTTTTGTATATCGGCAAATGTGCGATCTACATCTCCCTCCTGCATTTCCATCCATTGGATATTAGCAGGCTTCCCTATAATTTCTTCGAGTGTATGAACTAAATCGATTAATTGGATTGGATTTTTGCTCCCTAAATTGATCGTCTCGTAGACCCGCTGGTCCGATAGTACATAATCCATCGAAGAAATAATTCCTTGAACGATATCGCCTATATAAGTATAATCGCGGGAGGTGGAACCGGTGCCAAACAGCGTGATGGCCTGACCGTTTAACATAGCCTTAGCGAATTTATGAATCGCTAGGTCAGGTCTTTGCCTTTCACCATATACCGTAAAAAAGCGAAGGTTAATCACGTCCATATGGGCCAAATGATGAAACGTATGTGTTAGTAACTCCCCTGCTTTTTTAGTGAAGGCATAAGGAGAAATGGGATGATCTACAGGATCTGATTCCGCAAAAGGAACCTTTACATTATTGCCATAAACCGAAGATGAAGAGGCAAAGATCAATTTCTGCATACCGTGGGCCTTCATCCATTGGAGCAAAGCCATGGTTTGACTCAGATTGACATCAATATATAGCTCAGGCTGCGCAATAGATGGCCTTACGCCTGCCTTCGCTGCTAGGTGCATGACTAAATCAAACGTAGAATTTGGAAAGAACGAGGCAACATCCCCAACATTGCCTTCAACGAATGTGAATAATGGGTTTTCTAAGCAGGTGCTTATATTTTTTACCTTAATAGACTTAGAATAGAAATCATCAAAATTATCAATTCCCGTGACTTGATGTCCTTGATTTAACAAGTATTCAGCCACATGGCTCCCAATAAATCCAGCGGCACCTGTAAGTAAGATTTTTTGCATTAAAAATAATTTCAGTCCACAATTAAGGGGTATCTTGAATAAGCTTAATCGATAAAATTAATTGAAATTATGGATTAATCCAATTTGTGCATTAATGGGAAGGGGCTTGCTGTGATCGTTCATAATTTTAAAATTAGACGGTACATATTCAAAGTCAATTTATTCACTTCCGATATCCTTCGGATATTTTCAAAACGATCTTCCAAGGAAAAACCTAAATCCTGATTCAAATGCAATCGAGTATTGTCGCCATCTAATAATACGGTTTGATGGCCCATTTCAAATAATTTCTTCTCTAACAATTTTGCTAAAGTCGATTTCCCCGAACCCGAAAGACCCGTAAACCAAATACTAATCCCCTTTTGTTTATAGGCTAATTCTTTTTCTTCCTTACTCACAGGAAACAACTCCGCCGTTAAATTTTGAGGTAAACGTTTTGTTGATTTTTGCTTAATGTCATAGCCTAAAACTTCTTTCCGTTAAATAAATATTTCCCAAAAACCATTTATTTTTTTATACTATTTCTTATATTTGTTACTCAATATTACATCAATTTACTTCAAGCATCTGTGAGGCAAAATGGCGAAGCCGCAGTTTAAGTGTTCATTTGGTTTTAGATAAGATTTTTTCAGGAAAGATTCGGATAGCCTTGCTAACCAAACTGCTTTTGAATCCAGCGAGTAAGGTTTACTTGAGAGGATTGGAACGTGATTTAGGAGTAAGTAGTAACACGGTGAGAACAGAGTTGAATAAATTGCTGGACATGCATTTGATAGAAGTACAGGAAGATTCTGATAACACCAAAGTGAAAAATTATGTGGTCAACCAAGGGCATTCTATGTTCTTAATGCTTCGGGGCGTCATCATGCAATTTGTAGGCTTGAATCAAATAGTGGATCAAATCATTAAGAAACTAGGAAATTTGGATCAAGTCTATTTAACGGGAGATTTGGCAGAGGGGAAAAATTCTCCTTTTGTTGACTTAGTGATTGTGGGAGAAGTAGATAAACCCTATTTATATTCATTGATCGATAAGGCAGAACCATTGGTTCAAAAAAAAATCCGGGTGGCTGTTTATACAATTAAAGAGTTTAATGCAAATATTTTGGAAAGTGTTGGGGTTTTTATGAAACTAGTTGGTTAATATTTTATATGAATGCGGTGCAAGGGTTTAGGATCATAATCTATATTGTCCTTTAACTAAAAATGATGGACATGTTGACATTGAAGAGCTTCCCATGCAATATATTGATTTAACAGGTTCATTTGTTAAATCAATGGATTCAATTGCTATTTTCACAGATCAAAGTAGTCTAGGCTATTCCATTATTTCTAATAACGCTAAAATTATTATCGATATAAGAGGAGTTTTCAATTAAATTAATTTTTAAAAATGGCAAATATTAAAATGATTAACTTAATTAAACAATTATGGGCTCACATTGAGCCAAACAGAAGAAGACAGTTTGGGCTTGTTTTTGTATTAATG
>CAMBGA010000009.1 GCA_945866095.1 Spirosoma fluviale | reverse complement strand
CCTGTTAAAAAAACCTTCGAATTATAGCTGGCAATACACAGTATGCCATGGCTGCCTAATCTGATAGATTAGACAATTTGCCATCGTCCGGCCTCTTCCAAACTCTGCCGAGGAGGATTTCTGGGCGTCGACATGCAGAGTCGATCATTGAGATTTTACTAATTAATGATTAGTACCCAGTAAATAAGTGTTAGGTAAGGTCTGATTTGAACCTATTTAACGTCGAAAATTAATCAAATCTAAACGTGTAGAAGGCAATTTTACTCTAGGTTTGGACGAGGGTTCGAATCCCTCCGACTCCACAATGAGAACCATAAATTCTTGTGGGATTTGTCAGGAGCAGATTTTATTTCTGTTCTTGACAAATTTTAAAAAGTCTAAATTGAATCATTTATTTAATTCTGTAAAACACAATCATCATGCAAAAAACAAGATTAAAAGTAATTCTTTGGTTACTTCTACTTCCGTTGGGATTAATTGCCCAACAAACCACCTTATATCCTAATGACTATTTAACGCCTGAGTTCCACGCAGGCAGAAGAGCTGCAATTAAAGAGCGCCTTTCTCCCAATGGAGTCGGTATATTTTTCGCATCTCAAGTCCGAGTTCGAAACAATGATGTTGATTATCAATATGCGCAAAACAAAAATTTTTATTACTTCACAGGTTTGGAAGAATCTGACGCTCTTTTACTTTTATTCAAAAAGCCAGTTACCATCCTAGACAAAACAGGTACAGAATTTATTTTTGTCAAAAAAAGAGATCCATTTAAGGAGCAATGGACTGGAAAAATTCTAGGCGCGGAAGGGGTAAAAAATCGTTACAAAATAGAAAACGTTTTTACAAACGATCAATTTACTACTAACACAATTAATTTATCTTCAATCGATTCAATCTTTACCGCGTATAAAAATGAGGCCATATTTTCTAAATACAAAGCTGTTGAGGACCCATTATCAAGAATGGCTACAATCATTGACAATCAAATTACCGCATTAAATAAGCCCATTGCCAATCGTTCATTTTCAAAAGCCATCAGTGATTTAAGGGGAATCAAACAACCTGAGGAGATTGCATTGATACTAAAAGCTGCGCAAATTAGTTGCGAAGGCCATAACGATGTCATGAAAGCCATTAGACCTGGAATGACTGAATACCAGGCACAAGCGATCATGGAATATAATTTTAAGAAAAATGGATCAGAGTATCCTGGCTACCCAAGTATCAATGGAGCTGCTGATAATGCATGTGTCTTGCACTACACGACCAATTTGAAATTAATCAAAAATGGAGATTTACTCCTGAGCGATTGTGCTGCTGAATACCATGGCTATACAGCCGATGTTACTAGAACCATTCCGGCCAATGGTAAATTCAGTCCGGAGCAAAAAATAATTTATGAGCTTGTTTTAAAAGCGCAAGATGCCGGAATTGAAGCATCTAAAGCTGGAGTACCATTTAACGGTGTTGATGCAGCTTCTAGGCGTGTAGTATATGAGGGACTTATAAAACTAGGTATTGCAGCAAATGAATCGGAAGCAAGAATATATTTTCCACATAGCACTTCGCACAACTTAGGTTTGGATGTACACGATGTAGGTCCTAGGGCTCAGGAATTACTGAAAGCCGGTGTGATCATTACTGTTGAGCCTGGTATTTATATTTCTCCAGGAAGTAAATGTGACAAGAAATGGTGGAACATTGGCGTGCGCATCGAAGATGACATATTAATCACCGAAACGGGAAACAAAAATTTGTCTGCAGACTCGCCAAGAAGTGTTGCTGAAATTGAAAAAATGACTAAACAAAAAAGTATTTTCAATAACTAATTTATACTTTTTCAATAAATAAAAAATGGCCTTTTATTAGGCCATTTTTTATTTGCTCATTTCTTGTTCTAATAGAGCTTTTAACTCTAGCAACTTTTCTTTTTGAACAGCCGCTAAATTGATTTTTTCATTCGGGTCTGACTTTAAATTATAAAGCTGCTCTTCCACATCATTACCCAATTCAATGTTAACTAAAGCATTAAATTTAGCTCCTTTACCATTCTTGATATATTTCCAATCGCCTTTTTTAACAGCCAAATTACCCGCTTGTTCGATAACATACTCACGGCCTATTTTATCCTTACCCAACCATGCCCCTAGATTAGCCTTGGTATCTTTAGCCGAATTATTATCATAATCCAAACCTAGCATTTGACTCATACTCGCTAGAAAATCTATTTGAGAAATCAAGGCATTTGACTTACCCACTGGGACTTTCTTAGGCCATTTGACAATGAAAGGCACGCGTGTACCCGCTTCAAATGAACTATATTTCCCACCTCTTAAAATACCTGCTGGTTGATGCAATCCTAAATTCTCTTTAGACCCATCTATATATCCATCATCCACCACGGGACCATTATCGCTGGTCAAAATAACTAATGTGTTTGAAGTTAAATGCAAAGAATCCAATGTTTTCATCAATTGGCCCACCGAGTCGTCTAACTGCAATAAAGCATCTCCCCTATTTCCAAAACCGCTTTTTCCCAGGAACCTTGAATTAGGAATTCTAGGCACATGTATATCATGCGTTGCAAAATACAGGAAGAATGGATTTTTCTGATTACGAACCATGTAGGCTTTAGCTTTATTGGCCAAAGTTTGAGCCATGTCTTCGTCATCCCACAAAGCCTGCTTTCCACCCACCATAAAACCTATTCTACCTACCCCATTGACAATCGTATTATCATGCCCATGCGAATGTTTCATTTTCAATAGTTCAGGATTTTCTTTCCCGGTAGGTTGTTGGCCTATTTTTTTCAAGTAATTAACCTCAATGGGGTCTTGAGCATTCAGATTTCGGACGTGGTCATTTTCAATGTAAACGCAGGGAACTCTGTCACCCGTAGCAGGTAATATAAAGGCTTCTTTAAAACCAATGTCTAAAGGACCATGTTCGATTTTTCCGTTCCAATTTGGTCCGCCAACAGGCCCTAAACCTAAATGCCATTTGCCTATAACCGCGGTATTATACCCAGCCTTTGAAAAAATAGTCGCAACGGTTTGTTGGCCCGCGGGAATTAATGCCGAAGCGTCCCCAGTCGCCACACCCGTATCTTTTCTACGAAAAGCATATTCACCCTTCAACAAAGAATATCGAGAAGGAGTACAAGTAGCTGAGGTTGTATGCGCCTGGGTAAATAGCAAACCTTTTTTAGCCAATTGGTCAATGTTGGGCGTTTTGATGGTTTTTGATCCATAGCAACCTAGATCACCAAACCCTAAATCATCTACGTAAATGAGGATAACATTGGGCTTTTGTCCCAACGAGAAAAACGAAATACATACGAAAAAGAGCCATTGGACACTGGATAAAGACTTCATAAGCATTATTTTATCATTTTAAATATTTAATCATTTCAACACCTGCTAATAAAAAACAACCCGTCCCAAAATCTTCAAAGTCGGGCACATGAGTAAATGACACAGGCTGGGAATCTTTGGGTTCCTTTCCTGTACCTTGGACATAGCCCAAAAAACCATTGGGATGGACACAAGTAGATAAGGCATCCCAACCTGATAAAATCGCTTGATCAAACTTCTTCTTTGGCAATATTTTATTTCGTACCCCCCACGACATCCCATACACAAATAAAGAAGTACCTGTTGCTTCGGGTCCGCCAAAATGCGAAGGATCCTTTAAACTTACATTCCAAAAGCCATCTTTCCGCTGCAAAGGCAAAAGTGCATTAGCTAAGGCAATAAAATCTTGTTCATATTCAGCCCGATGAGGTGCATTTTTTGGCATCAATTCCAAGGTCCTTACTAAGGCCGCAAATACCCAGCCATTTCCACGGGACCAATAACAATTTTCCCCATTCGGTTCTTTATAAGGTGGTACAAAATCTTTGTCGCGCCACCATAAGCCTGCACTGTTATCATACAGCCCAGATCCTCCATGTTTGTATTTCGTAAATGCATACAAATCATACATTTTTTCAAAATATCGGTTATCGGAAAATCGAACACCTAATCGAGTAAAAACGGGCATACTCATTTGCAAACAATCTACCCAAGACCAATCATCCGCTTTGGCGGAATTAACCATTAGATCAACATTCGCCTTGATGGGTAAGATTCGTAAAGAGTCTGCTTGAAAATCAAATAAGTCGAGGTAAATCTGTCCACAAGCTTGATTATCTGCATTACGTGTTTTGATCCCGTCTCGTAGATTCCATTGGTGGAAATTTGCCCAGTCCAACATATATTTCAGGTCTGCAGCTTTTGGGTCGATCTTATATAAATCCATCAGCCCTTCATAATAAACCGCACGTGTCCAAATATTAGAGGGCCGAATACGGTCTGGCCGAGGAATAGGAGCTGAAACATCAGGCCATTTTTGTTGGAAATAGGCTTTGGCTACATGTAATTTCGCCAAAACTTCTGTGGTTTTTGGCCTAGCAACTCCATTAAAACTAAGGGCTATTAAAATTAAAAGTATATTTCCTTTCATTTTAAGCTAGATAAAAAACGGCTGGCAAATTTACTGAAACTGGGGAGTTATCAGGGTTGGCTTTCATAATGTCCCCCATAAAAGCCCACCATTTTTGCATGATGGATCTAGCAGGCAATCCGTCCAACAAACGTAGATCTTTAGCTTCCAGATACGCAAACAAGGTAAGCGTTTCTTCATCCAAAAAAATGGAATAGTTTTGAATACCCACCTCCTTTAAAAGCTCACCCAATTCAGGCCAAATTTCATCATGACGTTTTTTATATTCCGCCTCAAAACCGGGCAATAAAAACATTTTAAATGCTTTTCGCTGCATCATTATTTTAGTGTTTTATGATTTTAATAAATTGAGACAAGGCCTCATCATCAAAATTTAAATGCGTAACAAATCGAATATATTGAGGACCAAACGGCGCACATTTAATGCCCAAGGAATCTAATTCGGCAACTTTAATGGAAGCCTTTAAATCATCCTTTAATTTAACAATGACAATGTTCGTAGACACCGGCATTACTTCTGAAACCCAAGCTAAATTTTCACAGGCTAATCCTATTTGCTTGGCGCGCGCATGGTCTTCCTTTAATCTTTCAACCTGATAATCCAATGCATACATTCCCGCAGCGGCTAACATTCCCGCTTGGCGCCAACCGCCTCCTAACCTCTTCCTAATTCTGCGTGCTTTTTTGATAAAATCGTTGGAGCCCAACAAAACAGAACCAATGGGCGCGCCCAAGCCTTTTGACAAACACACTGAAATAGAATCAAACCAATGACCAAATTGCTTGGGATTTTGGCCACTCGCCGCCATGGCATTAAAAATACGAGCCCCATCTAAGTGCAATGGAATCAAATCATTTTTACAAAAATCAGCTATTTCCTGAAGCGATTCAGACGTATAAATACTTCCACCTCCTTTATTAACCGTGTTTTCTAAACTAACTAATTTACTTTCACAGGCATGAATATCATCTGGAGAAATAGCATTTGCAATTTGATCTTTAGACAATCGGCCCAAATCACCCTTTAATAATTTAACCGAGGCACCCGCATTTGCCATAATTCCTCCGCCTTCGTATAAATAGATATGCGACAACTCATCGCAGATAACCTCTTGGCCTTTAGATACATGTGCCGTAATAGCAATCTGATTCGTCATTGTTCCAGAAGGACAGAATAATGCATTTTCCATCCCAAATAGTTCAGCCACCTTTTTTTGCAAATGATTTACCGTAGGATCCTCACCAAAAACGTCATCCCCCAAAGGTGCCGAAAACATCGCATCGCGCATTCCTTCAGTAGGTAAAGTAAACGTATCACTCCTCAATTCAATCATTAGAATATTTAATAAAATGAGATAAGAAAAATAATCGAATCATTGGCATCAAACCTACCAAAGCGATCCATGGAAAGTAAAATAAGGTCCAAATAACCCCAATCAAGGTTAATAGAAAAGCAATTCGGCAATAGCTTGTCAACCACTCCGATCTATTTTTTCTCGCAAACCATATAACCGCAGGAAAATTCAAAGGAAATAACAGCAAGGAACTAGGGTTATATGCCATTACTTCGTGATCAGTACCAACGGCCAAAAATAATATAAACCAAGCTAGAACACCTAATATCGAAAAAAGTATGACATCAAAAATATAGATTTCAGTTTTTCGCTTTTTGAAGGAAAGAAATATGATCAACAAATTGATGAGTGCCAAAAATGGTATGGGGCCTAACCAATCAAAATTTTCTGGCTCTGATGGTTTTGATACAAAAACATCAAAAGGAGCATCCGCTAATTTTTGTCCATTCACCTCAGCTTGTTGGACCGATAGATTTAAATTATCAGGTAAATAACATGACTCAGACGCATTGGCAACATGATTAGATGGAACCCCTAAAGCTAAATTCATCCCAAAAGTAACCCAGGAATTAGTTTTCAAATAGTCGTTCATCCAATCCCTGTATGATTTACCTTCCAAACTCTTGTAATTCCTCCATTTAAATGCGCCCGGAGCTGCATTTTCAAGTATATCTCGAAGCCTTGAGGAACAATTATCATAAAAGAATTTGTATTGGTAGTTTTTGTTTTCAGGCAGCAAATTGATTTCTAGGGCGGTAAAAACCTGCATTTTCTGTGAGTCCGTCAATTTTAAATTTTGAATTTGGATACCCCTTTTTTCAATTTCAGAATAATAGTACACTAAATCATTCATGGAATTAAATGAAATCGAATAAGGCAGAGTACCTCTCAAAAATTTTAAGTAAAAATTATCCGTATTGAAATCAAAAGTACCATAACTATACGCTCGATCAATCCCTGATTCAGGATCGCTCACCCAAATGACAGCATGCCCAAAAGCCGCATGCAACTCTTTTCCTGGTGCAAAAGTGACCAAAGAGACCTGCGCGCGTGGGCTAAGTGTGGGGATAACGGCTGCTCCGATGAATGGTAAAAACAGAAAAAGGTATAAATAAAATTTCCTCATTATTTTCCGGCAATGACAATGACTATTTCCCCTCTAATTTTATCTGGGTTTTGGTCAAAATATAATAAAACTTCAGCAGCACTTCCACGAACCATTTGCTCATGCATTTTACTTAATTCGCGTGCCACCATAATTGGCCTATCGGTTCCAATAAACTCAATAATTTGCTCTAAAGCTTTATGCAAACGATGTGGAGACTCGTATAAAACCGTTGTTCGTTCTTCTTCTGCTATGGCTTTCCAACGGGTTTGTCGGCCTTTTTTATGCGGCAAAAACCCCTCAAAAACAAATCGATCTAGTGGAAACCCTGAATTCACTAATGCGGGAATAAGCGCCGTAGCACCTGGTAAGGTTTCTACCTCAATTCCCTGTTCTATACATGTTTTGACTAATAAAAAACCAGGATCTGAAATCCCTGGAGTGCCGGCATCTGAAATTAAACCCACCACTTTACCTTCTTTTAATAACTTAATGACTCCAGCTACACCCACATGTTCATTGTGCGCATGGTGAGCGAAAAGAGGTTTGGAAATATCTAAATGTTTAAGGAGCTGGCCCGAAGTCCGCGTATCCTCAGCAAAAATAACATCCACCTCTTTTAAAACTCGAATAGACCGCAAAGTCATATCTTCTAAGTTGCCTATGGGAGTGGGAATCAAGTATAATTTCATACTCGAAATTTAACCAAAAATGATTGAAATTATTTCATCGACATTAAAAGCTTTTCAAAAATCGGCGATGTAAAAAATCAGGAATACATGTGTAAAACAAAAAAAGGCCTGCATAAATGCAAGCCCTTAATGTAGAGAGTGAGGGATTCGAACCCCCGGGCCTGTAACAGCCAACAGTTTTCAAGACTGCCTCGATCGACCACTCTGACAACTCTCTATTCCTTAATCAGGATGCAAATTAAATCAAAAAATACTTTTTATGCAACCCTAAAGCAATAAAATTGTTGAAATTAAAATCGTGATTGGATGAAGGCCAACTTACTTTCCAACGAAAGTTCATCATGAATCCAATGAATAGGAATGCCAGAGCGTTCCATTTTTCGAAAAAATGTCATTTGGCGCTTAGAAAATTGCTGAATCGCTATGGTTAAACCTTGTTCAAATTCCTCTCTGCTAATAACACCTTGAACTAAATGTACCAGCCATTTATATTCTAAACCTAGCCTAATTAAATCATTGGGATTAATTCCATCAGCAATCAATTGTTCTACTTCTTCGACCAAGCCAATTTTTAATCGATCCGTCAACCTATTAGCACATCTCATCCTGCGAATTTCAGAAATTGGATTTAAACCAAAAACGACAAATTCACGATTCAGTTTAAGAGACTCATCTGAAAAATCTGTGATGCGTGAAAATTCATAATCTTGCAAGAGAGCATCTAAATAAAGCCCAGTACCTCCACAAACAATCACCTGTTTCCTAATTGCCTCAATTTTTTCAATCGCATTTATTGCATCAAATTGGAAATGGGCTACAGAATAGTGTTCACCTACATCAAGAATATCAATCAAATGATGTTTGACCGGCGCTCCTCCATTTTGATATACATCTAAATCTTTTCCGGTACCAATCGTAAGACCTCGATAAATTTGCCTAGAATCCGCTGAAATTATTTCACCTTGAATTAATCGTGCCAAAGCCACGGCCAACTCCGTTTTTCCAGAAGCTGTGGGGCCCAAAACAACGATGATTGGCTTATTTTTTTCCATGAATCAAAAGCCTAGATTTAATGTTTCCTGAATTGCAAGCATCAGCTGTTTTATAGTCTTTGGCCAGCACCCTTTTTCCATTTTCTACTACATTAAAATACAAAGGAACAGTTTTGAGTTCGTTTGTAAAACCAATTTTTTGAAAAGCCATTCCACCACTCCATTCCAAATCCGAATAGGTCATTACATTGTCGACCTGCTGCACGTTGGCATAAAACGAAATCAATTTTGTAAGTCCGCCAACAAGCCTAACGGAAGGATCGGTACATATTTGAATCAACTCAGCCGAAATTTGAGAATTACCATCCTCTGTTTTAAAAACTCGGTCCTTGCCAAAAACGGCTATTGCAATCAGTGGATTTCCATCTACGTCAAATTCAGATTGAATATTCCGAAATTGTCGGTGGGGCGGAACGATACAAGCTATATATGTTTTGCCTTTTAAAAAACCCAATAAATGATTTTTATCTGCAAATTTCCGAGCGTCATTTTCCTCTAACATCACCACTTTAGTGTCTCGAGCAAAAATAGATATGGGCTTATTGATTCGAAATGTCAAAAAATTTAAAATCCACTTCTTTTTTTGATTCCAAACATCTTCCCAAATCCTAAATGCTGAAAAACCATCCACCCGAAGATTCACAATTTCTTGTTGGAACCCCATTAATTTCCCTGAATCCATACATTTAAATTCAGCTAAACAAATCCCTTGAATGATGATTGAATTTTCTTTCGATTTCCAAATGGGAAAACTATCTTGCATATGCGTTTCTCTTACAAACCCAAAAGGGCTTAGATGCGCATCCAATTCAAGATAAAAATTTGAGGTTTCGGGAATCATTCCATGCAAATAATGGTTCAAAGATACAGTGAAATTGAGTAGAAAGTGGTTAATAATCGCTTTGTAAATTAAAATTAATACGTATGCAATTTAGATTTGAGTCGAGTAGAAATGAGGTATCCACCTTCACAACCCAACAGATTAGAGATAATTTTTTGATAGAAAATATTTTTTCGGAAGATCAAATTGAACTAACCTATTCCATTTATGATCGAATGATTATAGGTGGGGCCATGCCAAAAAATAAAACCCTTACATTGGGAAATCCTGATAAACTGAAAGCCAACTTCTTTTTAGAGAGAAGGGAAATGGGAATCATCAATGTAGGTGGCCAAGGTAAAGTCACAGCTGATGGAGTGGAATTTGAGATAGGGAAATTAAGCGCCGTTTACTTAGGAAAAGGAACTGAAAATGTTTCGTTTAGTTCGAAATCACCTAATGATCCTGCTTTATTTTATATTTTATCATGTCCTGCCCACGCAACTTATCCCAATGTAAAATTGGAAAAAGAAAATGTAATCACCGTCAATATGGGGGCTTTGGAAACGTCAAACCATCGGACTATTTATAAATATATTCACCAAGAAGGTATTCAATCTTGCCAATTGGTCATGGGATTAACTATTTTGGAACCAGGTTCTGTTTGGAATACCATGCCATCGCATGTGCATGACCGAAGAATGGAAGCTTATTTGTATTTTGATGTAGATCCGAATCATGCCGTATTGCATTTATTAGGTGAACCTACGGCAACGAAACATATGTGGGTTCATAACCATCAGGCCATTATTTCGCCACCATGGTCGATTCACAGCGGCTCAGGAACAAAAAACTATTCTTTCATTTGGGGAATGGCCGGTGAAAATAAAGATTACACAGACATGGATTTTTCTCAAATTAAGGAATTACGGTAATGAAAAATATAGGATTAATTTGCTCGTTTTTATGTGTGTCTTTTGTTGGCCTAGCTCAAAATACACCTTATTCAGTCCAAATGGCCGAATCATTAATGCATACGCACCAAGATTCCATTCAAGTGAAGTTGGGGAAACCGGCCAACTGGGATTATGAACAAGGCGTGTTTTTAAAGGCTTTAGAATGGGTATATCAGCGTACTGGAGACGCCAAATACTTTACCTACATTCAGAAAAATATCAACAGCTTTATTAGTCCATCGGGGGACATAAGAACCTACAAAGCATCAGAATTCAACTCTGATAATATCACGACGGGGAGAGCTTTGTTATTTTTATACCAAGAACTCAATACAGAAAAATACAAAAAGGCTGCTGACTTATTAATGAAGCAAATTTCCACACAGCCTAGAACGAAACAAGGAGGTTTTTGGCATAAAGATCGATATCCTGACCAAATGTGGCTGGATGGACTCTACATGCTAGAACCTTTTTATGCCGAATACGGAAAAATTACGGGCCAAGATTATTGGTCAGATATCGTCATGCAGTTCCAATTAATGGAAAAAGGAGCATTCGATGCTAAAACAGGTTTATTGTACCATGCCTATGATCATGAAAGGAAACAACCATGGGCAAATAAGTCAACAGGCCAATCACCAAATTTCTGGGGCAGGTCTATGGGTTGGTACATGATGGCCTTAGTAGATGTGCTAGATTATATGCCACAAAACCATCCTAAAAGATCTATTTTAGTCAATCAATTAGCTAAATTATCAGCTGCCTTATTGAAAATTCAGGATGAAAAAACGGGTCTTTGGTACCAAGTACCTAATTTTCCAGGAAGGAAGGGCAATTACTTTGAAGCATCATGTGCGAACATGTTTGTTTACGCGATGGCGAAAGGAATACGAAAAGGGTATTTGCCTCAAAATTATTCAGCTAAAGTTTCAAAAGCCTACGATAGCATTTTGAAAAATTTCATCACCAAAGATGCGCAAGGATTTATTCACATTGAAAAAACGGTTAGTGTGGGAGGCTTAGGTGGCGAACCGTACCGAGATGGTTCTTATGAATATTACTTAAGTGAGCCTTTAAAAACAGATGACTTAAAAGGTGCTGGACCATTTATTATGGCTTCATTAGAAATAGAAATTGCTAAGGAATTGGCTATAGGTAAGGGCAAAAAGGTGGTTCTCGATTATTATTTCAACCATGAATATAAGGTTGCAAAATCAGGTAAAAAGGAATTCAACCATTTTTATACATGGGACGAGCGAAAAGATCGCGGTTATAGTTTATTTGCGACTCAATTAGAGCAAATGGGTCTTAAAACGGATTCGTTATCGGTAGCTCCCACATTAGAAAATCTAAAAAATGCAAATATCTACATCATCGTGGATCCCGATAATTTGAAGGAGTCTCCCACCCCGAATTATGTTCAGGCAAAGGATATCGATGAAATAGAGAAATGGGTAAAGCAAGGAGGTAATTTGATTTTATTGGCCAATGACACAACCAATTGTGAAATCCCTAAATTCAATGAATTAGCCAAAAGATTTGGAATTGAATTTGTCGGACCTAATTTAAATTTTGTACAAGGAACACAATGGGAACAAGGAGCGGTGTACATTCCTGAGGCAAATCCCATTTTTGCGCCATTGAAAAAGATTTATGTGAAGGAAATAACTCAATTGAAACTCAGTAAAACGGCAAAATCAGTATTGAACATTAAAGATGCCGTGGTAATGGCTGTAGCACAAGTTGGCAAGGGGAAGGTTGTCGCCTTGGGAGATCCATGGATCTATAATGAATATCTGAATAATCGAAGAACTCCGTTGGAATTTGAGAACTTCAAAGCAGCCAAAAAACTGATTGAATACTTATTGAAACAATAAATTAATTTCAAGGAAATTTATAGCCAGTCATTTTACTTAACTGGCTTAGAGGAATGGCATAAGTTTGCCAATTGGGATTCAAGGTCTTTTCATTGGGAAATAAAATACACCAAACCTTTTCTGGTGTGTATACGACTTTCCAGCAATATTTTGGGATCGGCATTTTAGTAGACCCAAGAGCATCTTTAGTCCCAATAGCCCCCGCATAAATAACTAACTTTTGCCCTCTTTGGGCCAATTTTCGACAATACGCCTCTAAACGCTCCCAAGGACCCCGATTCAACTCAGGAGTTTGGGGCAGCATATTGGACATTAAAAATGTTTCTCTGTTTAAAAATACAGTAGCCGTTCGATCTTCTGAATTACATAAATGCCCACGGTCATAACCCGTATATTTATAATCAGATTCGTCAACCACATAAAATGACCTTGGAAAACTATCATCTTGTATAAACTTATTGGAGCGAGCAACGGAACCTACATCAGCGCCCACTAGCGTCCAAGCAACCCAATTAGCACGCCCCGAGACACCATCATAGGACATGACATAGCCCGTTTTTACAGATAAATAATTGGATGTAGAAGCTGTGTTAGCACCAGAAATATTAAAAATCCCCACAGGAAAAACCTGTAGAAATAAAGAGACAAGAAGATTTAAAATCATTTTTTAAACGAGAAAAACCAAGAAAGTAGCGTAGGTTGAGCAAAGGTATTATCCCATGAATTATGATTTACCCCTGGATATTCCGTATACGTCACATTAGCTCCAGCCTCTTGTAAGGCAGCCACTAATTCCCTTGAATGTTTCACCGGAACTACTGAATCAGCATCTCCATGATTCACCCAAAGAGGTAATTTTTTAGCATACTTTTTCACATAAGTCAAGTCCGCTCCACCACAAATTGGGATGGCAGCGGCAAACATTTTTGGATTTCTTGAAACAGCTTCCATGGTCCCCATGCCACCCATCGATAAGCCCATGATGTATAAACGTTTTTTATCGGCAACTTTCGATTTAACCAAACTTTTAACCAAATCAATGGCGGATTGTAAAGGCCAATTGATATTTTGGGAATAGTCGAAAACAAATAACGTTGGCTTTTGCGTACGATCAATTTTCACTGAAGACCAATAGGAATCTTTGGGACATTGAGGAAAAATGACAATCGCCGGAAATTTTTGTTGGTTATCAGGATTCAAAAAAACCTGGGTACCATATTTCATTTGTGCCACATTATCATCCCCTCGTTCACCTGCACCATGTAGAACAAGGACAACAGGATATTTAATAGAGGGATCATAATTAACAGGAAATAAAATCTGATAGGACAAACTTTGACCTGCCTCATTCACAAAGGATTTTTTTTCAAAAACACCTTGAGCAAAAATTTGAAGACTTAAAAAAAGAAGCGCGAAGGCAAGGAGAAATTTTTTCATAGGATTTTTTCTAAAATTAAATAAAATACGGATGGACATAAAAGGCAACCCATCCCGGTTGCAAAAGTAGCTGTTAATGCGCCATAGGGAACTAATTTAGTGTCTGTAGCCGCAAGACCAGCAGAAACACCTGAGGTGGTACTCATCATTCCCCCATAAATCATCGCGCTATGCGCATTATTTAAGCCAATATAAGGGGCTATAAATGGGGTAGAAATCGTGACAAAAATAGATTTAACAACTCCTGTAGCAATGCTTAACGCAATTACCTCTGAACTAGCTTGCAAAGCGGCCCCAGTCACTGGACCTACGATAAAAGTACAAGCGCCTGCTCCAATCGTGGCTATACTTTTAGCATCATGATAGCCAAAAAACATCGCAATCACTGAACCGCCAACAAATGAAACCGTTGTTCCTAAAACTAAAGCAATGGCTCCGGCTAAACCTGTTTGGCGAATCAACATAAAACTCGCACCCATCGCCGTAGATACAATGGCAAAATCCCTAAACATAGAACCCCCTAACAATGACATTCCTGAGAAAATTGAAATGTCGGCGATTCCTTTTGATCCGCCCGTATGCAATCCTGAAAAATAAGCTACAATTAAACCTAGCAAAATAGAAACTGCTGCGCCAGGAATCTTGTTATTCAAAACATACTTAGAAATTAAAAAACCCAAATAACTGATCACGCCAACCGCCACAAAGGCAACAATCAACCCATTCTTTTCAAAAAAATTAAGCAGAATTTCCATATTAGTCGATTGAGGGCGATTTAGTTAATTTGACCAATAAAGGAATACAGGCAAAGCACATAAAAACAGGGATAACTCCAGCGAAAATGGCTAATAAACCAGAATCCAGTGCCACAACAACATTTTGAGTAGCTGACATGGCCACAATAACCGGAATATACATTTGACTCCAAAACAAAATCCCTTTTTCCGCTTCAGCGGAAAAAAAATTTCGTTTGTTGAAATAATCATGCGCTAAAATCAAAAAAAGCATGGCAAAACCTACACCCCCAACATTAGCTTTAACACCAATCCATTTGGCTAAAAATTCACCTAATAATTGGCCCAGAATATAACATGCCCCTAAAAATGAAACTCCATAAATTACCATTATTTTATTCTTTTTAACATGTCAGAAATAGGAAAGCGAATCATTTGACCCATAGGTTTTTTACCCCTATAACTAATCACGCGCATTTCAACGGCATCTTTGGGCACAGTGATAATCCCTAATGCAGCAGGATAATAATGGTCAGGCAATGAATGATCAAAACTATAGTGAAATGAAATGTTATCTACTTCCGCCTTCAAATCTACCTGTATTTCTCCCTTTGCCGTTTTAGAAAATTTAAAGATAGGATCATACATGCTTCGAGCATATTTAATCTCAGCTACATCAGATCGTTCAAAATGGTTTTCAACTCGGCCAATAAAATTATTCCAATTTTTATTCTCGTTGGCAGACCACAAATCTTCAGCCACAGCCCAAGCCCGAGGATACAACATATATTGAAGATGTCGATAAGTAAACAATTGCTCTGACCATAAATTTGCTTGGCCCCCTTTAATTAATGCAGCATTGACGCCTTCAGGCACCGGATTGAAATCATAAGAATTTTTTAAGCGAACCGTTTCATATACAGGTGGTTCAATAATTCCATCGCCTTGCATTAAATCGAGATACACATTTGAGTTGGGTGTCATAACGACCTGATGTCCATCATTTGCCGCCTGAATACCCCCTTTAATTCCTCTCCAAGACATAACTGCAGTATTTTTTGGCAATCCTCCCCCTTCCAAAATCTCATCCCAACCCATCATTTTCTTTCCTTTTGAAGTAATGATTTTCTCTAATCGGCGCGTAAAATAGGCTTGAACTTCTTGAGAATTCGCTAAACCCTCCTTGATTCGTAAGGCTTGAATTTGAGGATTTTTATCCCAATAATTTTTGGGACATTCATCTCCACCCATATGCATATATTCAAAGGGGAATAATTCAGCTACTTCGCCAAAAACCTTGTCCAAAAAAGTATACACTTTTTCATTCGCCGGGCATAGGGTATTATCCTGTAAAGCAACGGCATGATTGGTAGACCAATCAATAAAAGGTTCCCCCGAAATAACTTGGTAATTTACGGCCTCAGGTGTGCATGAAAGTTCTGGATATGAAGCCACAGCGGCCATAGAATGTCCTGGCACATCTATTTCAGGCATGATATCGACAAATCGCTCTTTGGCATATTTGACCAATTCCCGTATGTCATCTTGCGTGAAAAAGCCACCAAAATCGCGAGGTTCATTGGGCTCCGGTTTAGAAAATTCCGTAAATCGTCCTATTTTCTTCACATTAAAAGCACCCTTTTTAGTCAAATTAGGGAATGATTTTATCTCGATGCGCCAGCCTTCATCATCGGTCAAATGCAGGTGCAATAAATTATATTTATAGGCAACCATTTCGTCAATAAATTGCTTGACTTGATCCTTAGTAAAGAAATGTCTCGCTACGTCAAACATCATTCCGCGCCAAGCGAATCTTGGCGTATCCTGAATATCAGCAAAAGGAATTTTCCACGAAATACCGGCAATAAATGTTTTAGACTCTATTTCCTTGGGTAATAATTGGCCTAACGTTTGAATTCCATAAAACAAACCAACAGGATTATTCGACGAAATTTGAACCCCATTCTTATTCACTTGCAGGCGATAGCCTTCTTTGCCCAAGGATGAATCAAATGACTTATTTAACACAAACCGAATGTTAGCGTTGGCCTTATTCCCATCAATCCAAGACAATTTATATCCCGTTGACTTTTTAAGTTTCTCAGAAAATACCTTGAACGCCACTTGTAAGGTGGGTACATTAGGTCCCGACAAAGTCAAGGCGGAAGGCAAAGAATAAAATCCTTTTGGGTATTCAGCCTTTAAAGGAATGGGGATAATGGAAGGTGTTTGACCCCTAAAAACAAAGGATGTCAAACACATGAAAGCTAATAATATATACTTCATAAATTAATTATCCTAAAGATTGTCTTGCCTCACGATCGGGATCTAAAGCAAGCATTGATTGATCGTTTAATACCATGGTCTCCCCCTTTTCAGCCGTATAAGGCTTCCAATTAGGCAATCCACCGCCATTGGGATTTCCAGTTCTAGCAAAATTCAAAAAGCTTTTTGCCATCTTGTCGGATAAGGCCCTTGGACGTTTACCACCTCCAGTATGCGTTAGCATTAAATCCGTATTATAAAACCAAAAGCAAATGTCATCGCAATGGAAAGCACGCATTCTGCTGTCAAATAACGGTGGCTGCCAACCGAACCAAGAAACATACACGGGAGCTTTTTTCTGTCCGGCCTTGACATTGGCGGTTGCGATGGCATTTTTTCTATTTGAATTAATTAAAGCCCAAATTTCAACTGGCTTGGCCTCAGGGAAATTTTGAGCATAGGCATCTACTATTTTATCCGTTTGGTCTGCAAACCTTGACCTCAACTTTTCTTTAACACCTGACAAATTTATTTTTTCAAGACTTGAGTCTGTCCTAGAAGGAGATTGTTCATGAAAAGTTGTGTTAATTAATAAAGGAATGTCGGCTGAAAAATGAGACGAATCCTTAAAGAATTCACCTGAGGCTAAATATTGACCATCGCCTACAGGTGAAAAACCTGCTCTGGCAATGTTCATTCGTTTAGCCTCATCCCCCATTTTAGCGGCGGCTTTGTTGGCAATGTCGATATATTCTCTCCAGGTCAACTTTTGTAAGCCTTTGATATCGCCTGGTTTCAAACCAGCTTCTTCCATAATTTTAAGTCCAACTTTCTCAGCAAATTCTTTGTTGGTACCACTCAATGAACTTCCACTTAAAGCAACGGCTTTATGAAACAATCCTTTGGCAGATGGCATATTCATCAAAGTGGTCACTTTTGCACCTCCACCGGATTGCCCAATAATGGTGACATTACCTGAATCGCCGCCAAAATTTGAAATATTATCTCTGATCCATTCCAAAGAAGCGACCATATCTAAATTACCCACATTTCCTGAAGCAGGATGACCTCCCGCAGCAGAAAGCTGGCTATAACCTAAGGCGCCTAAGCGGTGATTAATGGAACAAAATACGACATCACCAAACCTCGAAAGATTTTCCCCATGGTAACCATCTTGCTCTACGGCATTCCCATTCGTATAGCCACCCCCGTGCAACCACAAAATGACAGGTCTTTTTTTCTGATCCAAAGCAGGAGTCCACACATTTACACGCAAACAATCTTCTGAAACATCATCATAATTCCAATGATCTACAAAAGAAGCATATTGGTTTGCATATCGATTATCCATGATTTGTGGAGCTGTATTTCCCCACCAAACTGCAGGACGAGTTTCGGTCCATGGATTAGGTTTTTGAGGCGGCATAAAGCGATTGCTACCTGACGTATCCGCGCCATACGGAATTCCTAAAAATGTATGAATGCCTCGTAAAATATATCCACGAACTTTTCCATACTGGGTATTGGCTACCGCTATATTATCTCCAACAAATAATTGTTGGTCATCTAAAGAAACAGCTTTTGAATCCTTTGAATAACTATTATACTGCCCTAGGCTTAAACTTGCTGAGCCGAGGCCCAAAGATTGAATGAAATCGCGTCGACTTGCTTTCATAATTTATTGGTTTAGTTTTCTTAAAGTTTACTTAAAATGTATGTAAATCCAAATCCTTTTTTAGTTTTGTAACAATAAGCATTATATACGAAACAAAATCATGAATGAAACTGCCACGCTTGCTGCTCAGCAAGTTGAACTAACACACGCTATTGACACAGTTTGGGTCGCCATTTGTGCGGCATTAATCTTCCAAATGGAAGGTGGATTTGCTCTTTTAGAAGCGGGATTTGTCCGATCTAAAAATGCGGTCAGTATTATAGCCAAAGTAATGATTGACATCCTGTTTGGAGGTGTCGCCTTTTATTTAGTCGGATTTGGAATTGCTTATGGTAAGTCAAATGGATATTGGGCTTTCGATTTTGGAATAACAAAAGAAGATTTAGGATTAGGATTGACCATTTCCAATAGTCTATTTTGGTTTATCCAAATGGGCTTTGCGATTGCCGCCATTTCCATTGTTTCTGGTGGAGTAGCCGAAAGAATGAAAATGTGGTCATATGCCGTTTTTGTAACGATATTTTGCGCCGTGATGTATCCATTGGCCGCCCAATGTGTATGGAATCCAAACGGTTGGTTAGCCGTGCAAGGCTTTAATGACTTTGCAGGTTCTACCGCTGTTCATGCCATGGGTGGTTTTGCAGCCTTAGCAGGTGCCATCGTTTTGGGGCCTAGATTAGGAAAATACAATGAAGATGGGAGTATTAACGCCATCCCGGGACATAATCTAACTTTATCAGCCGTGGGTGCATTTATGTTGTGGTTTGGTTGGTTCGGATTTAATCCTGGTTCCACTTTAGGGGCTGTTGGCAAATGGGAATTAATTGGTTCAGTAGCTACAAATACATTTTTAGCTTCAGCTGCAGGAGGAATTTCAACGATCTGTTATACTTTTTTACGGTACAAAAAAGTAGATATCACCATGGTGATCAATGGCGTATTGGCCGGTTTAGTGGCCATAACAGCTGGATGTAATGTGGTTAGCGCAAACAGTGCATTAGTCATCGGATTGGTTGCTGGCACTTTAGTGGACATGGCCGTGGTCATCATTGACAACTTGAAAATAGATGATCCAGTAGGAGCCATTGCTGTTCATGGAATAAATGGTTTCTTTGGGACGATTGCAGTAGGTTTATTTTCCGAAAAAAATGGCTTATTAATCACGGGAGAAACGGGCCAATTACTCATTCAATTTATAGGGGTCGCCGTCATCAGTGTATTCTCATTTGTTCTTACTTTTACCATTTTTAAAGTACTAAAAGCGACGATGGGAATTAGGCTAAGTCACAAAGCAGAATCTGCGGGTATTGATGCGGTTGAATTTGGGGTAGAATCATACACAACATTTGAATAATAGCTAAAAAAATTAGATATGAAAAAGGTAGAAGCCATTGTAAAACCATCGAAATTAAAAGCTATTCAAAAGGGCTTGATCGATGCCAATATTCCTTGCATGACTGTTGTTCCCGTTCGGGGAGCCGGTTTACAACAAGGCTATTCAGAGATTTATCGGGGTACCGAAAAGTCATTAATCCTGTTGCCAAAAATCATGATCATTTGTGTGGTCAGCGATGAAAACCTAGAAAAATGCTTGAGTGTCATCTTAGACAATGCCTCGGAAGGAAATACGGGAGATGGAAAAATCTTTGTTTATGATGTCCAAGATGCGATTAGGATTAGGACAAGAACGAGGGGGATTGAGGCGATTAGGTAAATTTAGGTAAGAGGTATTAGGTAATAGGTATTAGGTAATAGGTAATAGGTAATAGGTAAGAGGTAATAGGTAATAGGTAATAGGTAATAGGTAAGAGGTAAGAGGTAAGAGGTATTAGGTAATAGGTTTTTTTTTCTATTCCTTAATCGTTTTTATGACGCGCATGCGGATAAACATCTCTTCAGAATACCATTTCAGAGCACGTGTCTTTTTAATCATAGGCGCGTGCTCTTTACTTTTATAAGCAAATTGATCCAAGATTTCTTCCGACTCCCAAAGGCTTAACGTAGCTTGTTCCAACAAAGGAAATTCCCCGACCCCTTTGGCAAATAGTAAACCACTTTTGGACGACAAATATTTGCTTGCATGAGAAACATTAAACCAAAATAATAAGGATTTATACCAAACGATGCTCGCACGCGTCAAAACCAAAACAGGTCCATTTCCAGGGTCCGCTCCCATTTCAAAAGGATTGTTGCCATTCCAAGTTCCATGCCCTTTGATGGCCACGGTATCCCAACCATTCATTTCGCTTGACTGGTTTTTCAGAGCAGACCAACGAGCATTCGTTTCAAAAAAATCATCTGAAGCTTTTTGAGATTCAAATACACCCAAAAAGACATACATAGAAAAATCAGGCCACACGGAAAAACCATTTCCTGCGCCCACTCCCAAATGTTTTGAAAACAATAAACCCGCATGCTTCCAAGGATTCACTAATGAAATACCCATTTGGGCAAAAGCAAAACGCTTATTTGAAAAGCCCTCAAAATTTAAAAATCGAATTGAAATAATTTTTTCACTCATTTACATCTAAATTAGCCTAATTTTGAACAAATATATCGACAATAAGGTTTAAAACAACATGAACAATTCTGGTAAAAAAGGTTTTTATTTTAAACAATATGAGGAAAAAGGCACATCCCCTTTTGATAAACTTTTTGGCATATTTAAAGAATTAATTACCCATACCTCTGGTGATTTTGATGAAGCCATTGATTGGCTTCGCGAATTGGATAAGGAATACGAATTGACCGATGAAAATTATACCATCGAAGATTTCATCGAAGACCTAAAAGCCAAAGGCTACATCCGTGAAGAAATAGACGCTGAAGGTGGTTCTGGCTTAGGTATCACGGCCAAGACGGAAAGGGCGATACGCCAACAAGCCCTTGAAAATATATTCGGGAATTTGAATAAAAGTGGCGCGGGAAATCATAAAACCAAAGCTGCCGGACTAGGAGATGAACTCACAGGTGAATTCAGAAGCTATCATTTTGGGGATGGATTAGAAAAAATATCCCTAACCGAGAGTTTAAAAAATGCGCAAATTAATCATGGAATAGGGTCTTTTGAATTAACTGAAGAAGATTTAGTGGTGGAGGACTCAACGTACAAATCCCAAATGAGTACCGTATTAATGATCGACATCAGCCATTCCATGATTCTTTATGGGGAAGATCGAATTACCCCAGCCAAGAAAGTGGCGATGGCCTTAGCCGAGCTCATTACAACGCGCTATCCAAAAGATACGATTGACATCTTGGTTTTTGGCAATGATGCGTGGAGTATTTCCATTAAAGATATCCCCTATTTAAAAGTGGGGCCCTATCATACCAATACCGTAGCAGGATTACAATTAGCGATGGATATTCTGCGTAGAAAAAGGAATACCAACAAACAAATCTTTATGATTACGGATGGTAAACCTAGCTGTGTTAAGGAGAGAGATGGGACTTATTACATGAATAGCAATGGGCTAGATCCCTACGTGACAGAAAAATGTTATACCCAAGCGGCGCAAGCGCGGAAATTACATATTCCGATTACGACATTCATGATTGCTAGAGATTCCTATCTGCAGCAATTTGTTGACAAATTCACGGAAGCAAACCAAGGCAAAGCGTTCTACACGGGATTAAAAGGATTAGGAGAAATGATTTTTCAAGATTACGAAACAAATAGAAAGAAAAGACTAAAATAAAATGATCAAAAATTTAGGTGAATTAAAAGCTTCTGGTTACACCAGCAAATCAATTAAAGACGAATTAAGAGATAATTTAATCAAGCACATGCAGGCGGGAACGACTGTTTTTGAAGGCGTTCATGGATTTGAAAATTCCGTTATTCCTGAGTTAGAACGCGCTATTTTATCTCGCCATAATATAAACTTATTAGGTTTAAGAGGGCAGGCAAAAACACGTTTGGCCAGGTTAATGGTCAATTTATTAGATGAATACATTCCCATTGTACAAGGCTCTGAAATTAATGATGATCCCTTGTCCCCTATTTCACGTTTTTCGAGAGATTTAATCGCGGAAATGGGTGATAAAACACCCTTAGCATTTCTGCATCGTTCAGATAGGTTTGCTGAAAAATTAGCTACTCCTGATGTTACCGTGGCAGATTTAATCGGAGATGTGGATCCCATCAAAGCCGCTAATTTAAAACTATCCTACGCAGATGATCGCGTGATACATTTTGGGATGATCCCGAGGGCCAATCGGTGCATTTTTGTCATCAATGAAATTCCTGATCTTCAAGCGAGAATCCAAGTAGCCTTATTTAATATTCTTCAAGAAGGTGATATTCAAATTCGCGGATTCAAATTGCGTTTGCCCTTAGATATGCAATTTATTTTTACAGCAAATCCAGAGGATTATACCAACAGAGGAAGCATTGTTACTCCGTTAAAAGATCGTATTGGCTCTCAAATTTTAACTCATTATCCAGAAAGCATTGCCATTGCTCGTAAAATTTCCTCACAGGAAGCTAGGATCAATGCGAAGCAAATTAGTGCGGTACATGTACCCGAATTAGCCTATGATTTATTGGAACAAATTTGTTTTGAGGCCAGAGAAAGTGAATACGTGGATAATAAAAGTGGGGTAAGCGCTAGAATGAGTATTTCCATGCTCGAAAGTTTAATTAGTACCGCGGAACGTAGAGCCCTTTTAGCTAAGGAAACATCAACCAGCGTTCGGTTATCAGATTTCATGGGAATCATTCCTGCCATTACAGGGAAAGTCGAGTTAGTCTATGAAGGCGAACAAGAAGGTGCTGCATTTGTCGCTGAGCAATTAATCGGATCTGCCATTAAAACATTTTTACCTGGCTTATTTCCCAAGATTGAGAAGTTGACCAAAAAAATAGAAGACACCCCCTATTCCCCATTAATGGAAGCTATTTTCGCTGAGGGAGGTATCGTTATTTACGATGAAAGTACAGAAGCGGATTACCGAAGTTCCTTAGATTCCATTAAACCATTGGAAGATTTGGTAAAAAAATACCAACCCAACATTTCAGCAAATGATCGTTATTTTGTAAAAGAATTTGTGTTATGGGCTTTGGCGGAACATCATAAACTAGGGAAAAACCGACTCACGGATGGGTTTCAATTTAAAGATTTATTAGATATTTTATAAAAATTAAGCCTCATTTAGAGGCTTTTTTTTGATATAATTTATGTTTATTTACGAAGTAAACCTATATAGTATTTTCCATTTTACGATATATTGAAAACCATGAAATACATCCATAATGAAACTCATTCGCGACGTAAATTTGTTGGAAAAGCAGGCATTGGATTAGCTTCTTTGGCTTTCCTCCCAAAATTTAATTTCTTACATACAACGCAAGCGGAAAATAAAGTACGAATAGGCATCATAGGCGGTAGATTCGGGGCAAGCTTTCAATTTCATGAGCATCCAAATTGCATCGTAGAAGCTGTCAGTGACCTACGAACAGATAGGCGCGAAAACTTGATGAAAGTTTATAAATGTTCCAAAAGTTATCCTTCCTTAGAAGAGTTAATCAAAGACCCTAAAATAGACGCCGTATTCATCGCCACTCCGGCTCCAGATCATGTTAAACATGCATTAGTCGCTTTGAATGCAGGAAAACATGTTTTATGTGCCGTACCAGCCGCCTTAAATTTGGAAGAATGTTATCAATTGAAAGAGGCGGTAGTCAAATCCGGTTTAATATATATGATGGCTGAAACTAGTTATTTCAGGCAGAACACGATTTCGGTCAGAAAATTATATCAAGAAAATAGTTTTGGGAAAATTTTTAGTGCGGCGGCCGAATACAACCATCCGGGCCTTGAAACTTTATGGTTTGAGGACAAAAAACCTACTTGGCGACATGGATTGCCACCTATGCTTTACCCTACACACTGCACCTCCTTTTTAATTTCAGTCACAGGGGAGAGGTTAAAAAGTGTGAGTGCATTAGGTTATGGAGATCAAAGTCCTCTTTTAAAAAACAATCCTTATAATAATCCTTTTTGGAATGAAACGGCCTTTTTTCAAACCAATAAGAATCATCCCTTCCGTGTGGAGGTAAATTGGAAAGGCGCTTTAAGAAATGCGGAGCGTGCAGAGTGGCGTGGTGAGAAAATGAGTTTTATTTCATCCGCATCTGAGTCGAATGAACACACGATTATTCGCAGTGTAGAAACCTTGGGGAAAGATGATGCTGGTTTTCAAATAAAAGAAAATAGAATCGAAAAACATGTGCAAGAAAAATGGTGGAATACCCCGTTATTACCTGAACCATTAAGGCATGATAGTGGGCATGATGACTCGCATTCATTCATTACCCATGAATTCATTGAATCTATCATGCAAAAGCGTGAATCGAAAATTAATGTATTTGAAGCCCTAGCTTATACCGCTCCCGGAATTATTGCGCATGCTTCAGCACTTAAAAACGGAGAATACTTAAAAATCCCAAGTTTTGATTAATACTAAATGAAATGGATTAATCTTTGATGCATCGAACTGAAACCCCACAGGCTCGACCACCTGCATCCAATCCAGCGCTAGTTACATCGAAATAAAGTCCACGTGAATTTAAACCATCTCGTGTGCTGGTCCAATAATCGCCGCTAAGACCGGCATCTGTAACCGAACCATTTCCATTACTACGGTATCCCGACATAGGAAGTTTAAGGGGGGATGCAAAAGCTCCTTTTGAATCTTTACTGAACCATGTGGCAATTTCAGCATCTAGTTCTAAAGAGGTGGGTAGCCTAAATCCCTTGGGACAAGGATTGTTTTTCCCATTGACACCTTGCCATAATTTTTCACTTTGACCGCTAAACCAATCATTTGGGCTGTTTATGACTAAAACAAACATACCATTTTCAGGGATATCCTGGCTAGAAAGTTTAGAAGAAGTGGTTGAACTTCTCAATTGATGTCCATCGGAAGCTCGACCCCACTGATATAAATATCCAAAAGATGCGACATTCGTACTACTAGTAGCCACTTGAGACGCTCCCAAATTACGATCCATCCAAATTCTTCCCGTTTTTGATGTCACCTCGATCACCACGGTCCCATCTGCAGCCACATTTTGTGCCTCAGATGAAGGCATATAGATAAATAGAAATGACAAATAGGTGATTACTACATATATATGTTTCATAGAAAAATAGTCAATAGCTAATATGTAAACTTAACAATAAATATAAATATCAAATTAAAACCTATCAAAGAAAAATTTTAATATCATTTTTAACCGTATTAAAAATGGGGTTTCCAGCAATTCGATTTTCAAATGATTATTTACCGATACAAAAAGTAACTAACTGATATAATATATTGATTTAAAGTTACTTGCAATTAATAAATCTAATAGAGATACAAATAAGGTACAATTATGATAAAATTATAACCATTATGTCAAATTTGTATGGAGCTCTTAAAAAATGCTTTTAATTACATGATTTACTTTCCAATAAGTAAATTTTATAGGAATTGCAGAATTGTCAATCGTCAGCAAAAAGTAAACCGATAAAGTCTATTTCTAGGGAGCGTTTCGAAATAATTATTTATTTAACTAATTGCATATAAAAACAGCCAAAGATTGCACAGAAAAAAAAGAAATTATACATTCACAAAAACACGAAACACTCCTTAAGGAAAAGTCCACTTTAATTTAAAGAATTACATTATGAAACAACAAATTGGAATAAAAGATAAACAATCAATTTCGCTAGATGGAGAATTATTGCATGATGAGATAGAAGGGCTTATAATACATTATACTAAACCCATTGAAGATGAACGTGGAGAACTTGTAGAAATTTACAGACCGAGTTGGGATATAAGCCCTGATCCAATGGTATATGCATACGCTGTAACAACAAGACCAAATGTTATTAGAGGATGGGTTTTTCATAAGCTACAGGACGATCGAATTTTTGTTAATCGCGGAGTGGTATTGTGGGCATTTTTTGATAACAGAGAAAACTCACCAACCTATAAAAATTTTGTAAAAGTTACAGTTTCTGAAAGAAATAGAGCTTTAATAATTATACCAAAAGGAGTATATCATGCAGTAAAAAATATTGGCACAGAAGAAGCTCAATTTATAAATTTCCCAACAAAACCGTATGACAGAGTTTCCCCTGATAAGTATAGGTTACCTGTAAAAAATGATTTAATACCATTTGATTTTTCAACTAATGGTCAATAATTATCCTTTAATTACCGTTATAATTGCCGCATATAATTCTCCTATTACATTGCGCTGTGCCATCCAAAGTGTTTTAAATCAAGATTTTAAAGATTTCGAGGTTTTAGTAATAGGAGATTGTTGTGACAAAGAAATTGGTAATGTCATTTATGAATTTATGGATGAAAGATTGCATTGGTTTAATCTACCCAAAAATATTGGTTCCCAATATGGCCCCAATAATGAAGGATTAAAAAGAGGAAAAGGTAAATACATAGCATATCTTGGACATGATGATTTATGGTTTTCAAATCATCTAAGTAATTTGGTCAATTTTATACAAGAAACAGATTCTGATTTAGTTCATTGTCTCTGCGCTTGTATAAAACCTACCGGATTTTATTTTTTGGGTCCACCATCAAACGGAAGAAACTATACAAACAGTTTTGTTCCACCTTCAGCTTGGTTACACAAACGAAGCTTGATAGAGGAATGTGGTTTCTGGAATAAACAGGAATTGCTAAGTATTGGTGTAGATCAGGATTATTTAAATAGGATTGCATTAGCTAGAAAGAAAATCAGTTTTTATAATAATCTTATTGTATTAAAATTTGTTTCATCAGATTGGGGACTTTATTCAAAAACAGATAATTTCCCACAACTTAGCTACTTGCAAAAATTAGAAAAAGATCCACAAAAACTTATTGAGGAAATTCTATTTAAGTGTGCAGCCTATTATTGCTTAACCATTAATGAGCGAAATTCTATTTTAAGAAGTTTTATAAATTTATTAGGGAATATACTATATTATATTAATTTTAATTTTAATTTTAATTATCGATATCGATGGCCTTTGAACTATTTATTTATTTATCATTATCAAAAAGCTAGAAAAAAAACTAGAAAATTAAGAGGATTAGACGTTTGATTTTATTAGCTTGTAAAATTTAAGTCGGTTTAATATTGATTTTATATTTGTTTGTTTTGTGGTAATTACTTTCCGATACAAAATTTGCCAAATATATTTTTCAACAGGTCATCGTTCGATATTTGGCCTGTTATTTCACCCAAATGATGTAGGGCATGTCGAAGGTCCTGAGCAATTAAATCGCCTGTCAAACCGGTTTTCAACGCATTTAGGACTCCAATAAGTGTTTCCTGAGTTTGGACTAATTGTTGATAATGCCTAATATTAGTCACCAACGTACCACTGGCATTCGCTTGATCTAAACCCATAATGTTTAGAAGTGCCTTTTCTAATTCTGGTAAGCCATCATGATTTTTTGCCGACATTAAAATCACATCAGGCATTGCCTCTTTAAAATCAGACAAAATTGTAGTAGAAACTTGGTCTACTTTATTTAACACTTGAATGATCGGAATTTCTAATGTACCCAAAGCCATAATTCCAGCCTTTAAACCTTCAGCCGTTTCAGTCATTGCATCCGCCATATAAATGACTACTTGGGCTTTTTTAACCCATGCTTGAGTTCTCTCAACGCCTAATGCCTCTATCACGTCAACTGTTTCGCGTAAACCAGCTGTGTCAACTAATCGAAATTTAATGCCTCCTAAGGTCCATTCATCTTCTAAACTGTCACGCGTCGTGCCGGCAATTTCAGAGACAATGGCACGGTCCTCATTTAACAAGGCATTTAATAAGGTCGACTTACCAGCGTTGGGTTTACCCACAATGACAGTGGCCACGCCATTCTTAATCGCATTTCCAGTTCGAAAACTTTCCACCAGCGGGCCAACATGATCCAGTAATTGGTTGACGAGGGCTTCTAAATCTTTACGATCTGCAAACTCCACATCCTCTTCACCAAAGTCAAGTTCCAATTCGATCAAAGAAGCAAAATGAATTAATTCTTCTCGTAAAGCGGCTAATTCCTTCGAAAATCCTCCTCTAAGTTGGTGCAATGCCGCCGATTGAGCAGCTGCTGAATCTGCCGCAATCACATCGGCCACTGCCTCCGCCTGAGCCAAATCAAAGGCCCCATTTAAAAATGCACGTTGGGTAAACTCGCCTGGGCGCGCAAACCGAGCCCCTTTTTCGGTGAATAATCGGATTAAACTTTCTTGAATAAAGGGAGAACCGTGGCATGAAATCTCCACGACATGTTCCTTGGTATACGATTTTGGGGCAATATATAAACTAACGACTACCTCATCATACACGCGACCTGCTGACTCAATCCGACCATAATGAAGGGTATGAGAAGTCTGAATGGATAAGTCCTTGGGTTGAAATACTTCGTTCACAATATCGATCGCTCGATCTCCTGAAAGCCGTATGACCCCGATGGCACCTACCCCAGCTGGTGTCGCTAATGCAACGATGGTGTCCTTAAAGTCCATTAATTATAACAAATTCGTCAATTTCATCGCGACCGTCATGTCACCCGATATCTTTACTTTTCCAGTCATAACCGCCATCATGGAGTTTAATTCACCATTTAAAATAGCAGTAAAAGTCTCTTCAGAAGTAGCTATTGTACAATCAGTATCCAAATTTTCATTTGTCACTTGGCCCTCTCCAGTAACAACGATGATACCTGAAGGAAATGCAAATTTAAAAGAAACCCCTTGGCCTCCTTTTTGAGCAGCTAATAAAACAATTTTGTCGTTGATTTCTTGAAATGTCATTTTGATAAAATTTATTGTGAGGCAAAATTAATTCTTTTTATGCGTTTTATATAGGAACAATCTTATAATTCCCGTTGGCAAATCACCTTAAAATCGCAATACTGACAATCTGCAACTTCTTTTGTTTTTTCAAATTTAGTATTTACATCTA
Source organism: Spirosoma fluviale (assembly GCA_945866095.1). Lineage (GTDB taxonomy): Bacteria > Bacteroidota > Bacteroidia > Cytophagales > Spirosomataceae > Aquirufa > Aquirufa fluvialis_A. Next base: position 7,146 of record CAMBGA010000009.1, on the reverse strand, counting down.
AAATCTTACGAACCCAACCCTCAATTACCGACTGAGAATCTAACAGGAAGGTGTCCCAAATAGGCCCTGATTCAAACCATAAATCATGCTCTTCATCACTTAAAACTCCTTCCTTTAAATTTCTAAACGATATAATTCCAGGTTTTATCGAATGTGTTTGAAGACTTAATCCTGCAAAAGTTTTTTCATTTTTGGGAGAAACGTGTATCAGTTCGGAGGCCAACAAATATTTATATAACCAAAGCTGAAGTATTTTAGGTTTTAATTCACCCGTCAAAATTGAATTTCGTAAACCCAATTCTCCAGATTTCAACTCCAACTTCTCCACTTTCCCCGTTTTATAATCAATAATTCGAATTTCTCGGTCTTCTAAAACATCCAATCGATCAATTCGACCCGTTAATTTAACGTCTAGTATTTCTTGTTCCCAAGCAACCTTCAGGTTGGCGGTCAATATGGATTCCAAATCAATTATTTTCGTGTTTTTTGAAAAATTAGATTTTGAATAATAGGACTCCAACAACGTTTTAGCTACTTCTTTAAGCACAAAATTAAATCCCTTCTCTACTTCAAAGACCCCTTCTTTTTCTTGAATTGAAGCCATTGCCTTTTCCAAATAACCATCTAAACCTAAAACAACATCCGCTAAATTGACCCGATCATAGACGCCCTCATAATTTTCTACAACCTCCTTGTCAACTAATTCCAAAACTTTATGCACCCAAGTTCCAAATACGTCTGCGCCTAACTCATCCTCTAATTGCTTTTCCTTGCGCATACCTAAAATTTGAGCATAAAAATATTTTAAGCTACAAGTAGAAAACATGGTGATGGAAGAGGTGGAAAGCCCCGAATTGGCTAATTTACTTTTAATTTTATCTAAGATGACGGGGGATTTTTCTACAGATCCATCATTTCGCTCAAAATCAGCCTCATTGGCAGAAAAATCAATCCATGGTTCATGAATCTCGATCAATGGATTCTTTCGTTTCCAATCGTGCTTAATTTGCTTAATAAATCGACTCATCTCCTTTACCCCTGATTTGTCGGATGATTGAACATAACATAAAACCACTTCTCGAGGCCTTTGCAACAATCGATAAAAGTGATATGAAGCCACCGCATCTGCCTGTGTAAACGTAGGCAACGAAAAATGAGCCATATTGGCTATATCCAATGGAATTAAACTTTCACGCTTTCTTGTTCCGGGTAAACTCCCCTCATTCATCGACAAAACAATCACTCGGTCAAAATCCAATGTCCTCGTCTCTAGCAAACCCATGACATGCAGACTACGATTTTCAGCTCCCACAAAAGTCAATTTTTGCTGGGAAAGTAATTGGGTCAATACTATTTTCCCACTAGCGATCGATGCAAAATCATCCGCTTCAAATGAAAGTATTAAAGACTCAATAACCGCTAAGGCTTGTTTTACCGCCTCCGCCTCTTGATCCCATTGTTGGTCTGGAATGCTCTTTAAGATTAATTCCAATAAGGTTTCTTGGCATTTCAAGATAGCCACAAAGGCATTAAAACTAGGGGCAAACAACTCTTTTAAAATAGGTAGGTCTGCGGCTAAAGTTAAAATCTTATCTGAACGAACATACAAATCGGTCTTCGTATATAATTCGTTTAATTCCCTTTTGAAATCTCGTTTTTGAACCTTGCTTTTTTGCTGGATGTACAAATCGATTAATCCATGTGAGCAAACTGATTTGAATAAGGATACAGAAAATTTTCCTTGAACCGACTGCTTTTGCAAGTCCCACCAAAAATTAATCAAGGAAAATACTTGTGTCTTTTTCAATGAATATCCCATGGTGATGTTTAATCGTTCCTTAAACTCTCCCACATATAACATCACTTGGTCTAATAACGACTCATCAGCTAAAACTAGGGCCACTTGTTCCTCTGAACCATATTCTTGTTGCCATTTGCGGATGATATCCATCGCGACAAACACCTGAGCACTTGGATTTGCTAATCCTAAAATTTCTAGCCGCTTAGGCTTATCCAATAAATCCGAAGTTTTCCATTGGAATGGCCCTCTTGATAAAAATTCATTTGTGGAGCTATCCGAATATTTTTTTAACCAATTACCTGCTCGGTGATACGCATTATCCACATAATAAGCATCCGCATCCCAAAGTGTCTGAGCCATTCCGTTTTTAATCAACAAACGAATAATCTCTTCCTCTCCCTTCGAAAGTGCATTAAAACCCATAAAATATATTTTTTTAAACATCTTGGGTAACGCTTTTCCATCGGACAAATGGTCGGCTAATTTTCGGTAAGCCATGCCCCGATAAACGAAACCTTGATCATTTAAGCTTGCGTGCAAACGAATATACACCTCGAGTAAATGATCAAATAATTTAAAATAGGATTTGGTATGTGGGGTGATAAATTTTTCAGGATGATCTTCTCCATATTCTTTTCCCCATCGCTCAATGGATTTCACTTCAGATAAAAAAGAAAATATTTGGGCTGGATCGACCAAATACATATCTAACGTTTCAAAATCCTTTAACATTAATTGGCCCCAAGAAATAAAACGATCAAAATCAACTTGATCATCCACCTGCTTAAAACAGGCATAAGCCTTCAGCAACAACTGAATGGGGTCAATTAAAGTAGAATTAGTCATTTGGAGGGCAAACTCCTCAATGGTAAAAAACGAAGGAGATAGAAAAGGTCTATCCCCTAAAATAGCTAACTCTTTTTTTAAGTAAAGTACCCCACGCTGCGAGGGCATCACAATAGCAATATCTTTTAATTCTTCGATGGAGTGCTCCCCAAAAATATGTGCTGCTGTTTTACCTAAAAATGTATGCATTATAAATTACCCTTTTTCATTTCTTTTACTGCATAATCTACAGCCCGAGCAGTCAATGCCATGTAGGTCAAAGATGGATTTTGAGTAGAGGTGGAAGTCATACTCGCCCCATCGCTAACAAACACATTTTTAACAGCATGCATTTGATTCCATTTATTAAGCATCGAAGTTTTAGGGTCATTTCCCATGCGGCAACCGCCCATTTCATGAATATCTAAACCAGGAGCTTGTTTGGAATCTCGAGAACGAATATTTTTAAAGCCTGCTTTGGTATACATCTCTGTAAATTGCTCGATAAAATCTTTCACCATTTTATCATCATTATCATCATAAGAAACATCCATGTGCATAATCGGCAAACCATGTGCATCTTTTTTGACGGGATCTAAGGTGATTTTATTGGTTTCCTTCGGAATCGTTTCCCCCATCATGTGAGAACCAGCAGACCAATTAGTCCATTTGGGATTTAATAGCGAGTTCTTTAAGCTCTCGCCTACGGAATCTCGATCGGTGGTATTGGCACGTCTTGCACTCATTCCAGCAGCATAACCACGTAAGAAATTCGTATCTTGTTTGTATAAGTTGCGGAAGCGTGGGATATAGCCTGAAGTAGGCCGACTACCTTCCGTCTTAAAGTCAAAATACCCATCATATTCAGCCGATATTGATGCCCGATAATTATGGAAAGCCACAAACTTACCTAACACTCCACTATCGTTGCCTAAACCATTAGGGAAGCGATCAGATTTTGAATTCAATAAAATGGCATTCGTATTTAAAGCCGCTGCCGTAACAAAAATTACTTTCGCGTAATACTCCACCATTTCGTTGGTATGGGCGTCAATCACGCGAACTCCTACGGCCTTCTTCTTTTTATCATCGTAGATAACTGATTCCACGATAGAATCTGGACGCAATGTCAAATTACCTGTTTTAGCTGCCCAGGGTAAGGTGGATGCATTTGAACTAAAATAACCTCCATAAGGGCAACCTCTTTGGCATAAATTACGACTTAAACAACGTCCTCTTCCTTGTTGTAGATGTATTTCGCGTGGCTCAGAAATATGGGCACAACGAGCCGAAATAACATGTCGGTCTTTATAATGCTTTTTTAATTCAGATTGAAAATGCTTTTCCACACAAGTCAATTCGTAACCAGGTAAGAAATCGCCATCTGGCAAGGAATCTAATCCATCTTTATTACCAGAAATACCTGCAAAATATTCCACATGCGAATACCATGGATCAATATCCTTATAATTGATGGGCCAAGGCGTGGCATATCCATCTCGAGCAGGACCATCAAAATCGAACTGCGACCAACGCTGAGTTTGTCTAGCCCAGAGTAATGATTTGCCACCTACCTGATACCCACGTATCCAATCAAAGGGTTTATCCTGCTCATAGGGATGCTCTTTATCTTTGACAATAAAGTGTTTCGAATCTTCTTTAAACTGGTAGCATTTACTGGCAATCGGGTTTGCGTCGATCTCTTCTTGGGTTAAACGTCCTCGGTGTGGAAATTCCCATGGACTCATTAAAGTAGTTGGATAATCCTCATTGTGAGTCACTTTTCTTCCTCGCTCTAAGACCAAAGTTTTAACTCCCTTATCACAAAATTCTTTCGCGGCCCAACCACCGGCTATCCCTGAACCAATTACGATAGCTCCGTATGTGCGCTTTTCTGCGTTATTTAATATATACATGAATTATTTCTTTATTGGGGCACAGCCGTTGAAAAATCCGGGAGCCATTTGATAATTTAAATGATTGACCATAATGTATTCAGTCGACATATATCCCTGAATCGTTAGGCCTTTTAAGGTAGCCAAAGTTTTTTGTGCTTCAACCCCATGTTTTCCTTTTTCTAATTGAAATAAAAACTGCTCCTTTTCCGATTCACTTGCAATGGATATTTCCTTTTTATTTTCATTCAAAAATAGTTTGGGAATATCGCCCATAACATTTTTAAAACTTTGTTGGGCTTTGACCTCATAACAATCTTTCATCATCGTTTTCACAAAATTGGGCACTCCTAAACTGATGGCACCTGGTATGGAAGATTCGGGAATAATGGCTCCCATGATTAATTCTAAGGTTTGATCTTCGGCCAAAGAGAAATTAAAATTCGAAGGGGATAAGGATTTTGCATCGTAAAAAGCAACGGTTCCTAAGGTAGCCAAGGCCATCCCTTTGACCCATTCCCGACGTGTAATTTGAGACATAATGTAATAGGTTTATGTAAAGCACAAACTTATTAAATATTCCCTGTTTCTGTATACTGATCGGGTTTTATTTAATCAAACAAAAGCCATTTAACTCCATACCCAAAAACACGACCCATCGCTGGATGCAAGTAGGCAGCGTAATAGTTAGTGGTTAAAAGTCCTTGAGTGACATTGGACATTTTGAAAAATAATCGGACACGATTAATTCGAAGATTAACATAGGCATCGGCTTGGACAAATGCAGGCAGTTGAAATTTATCTTGAAGGTGATATTGTTGGAATGCTGGCATATAAGCATCTGCATAATAAGCGGATTGATGCTGAAGATCTATACCAAATTGTAAATACAGTAACTTCTTATATTGCACATTCAGGGCTAAGTTGGCATTTGCCACAAAACTAGGCATTCGTATAATATCAGGTCCAGTACTTGTATTAGCATGAAACCGAGTTCCCCACTCAAACTTCCCGAAATTTCCACCTAGATCTACACTTGTCCTAAATACTCCAATGGCTTCTTTCGTTTGTTTTACGTTGGCCAATGAATCAAAATATACCCAATTTCCAATGCGCTGAATGGTGACATAAGGTTTGACATAAAACTGTTTCGACCGATAGGTCAATCCTCCTTCTAATACGTCAAATTGAATATTAGCAAAATCATTTTTCCATCGATACGAAATATTATGCACCCAATTTTGTGCGATGCTAGGGCTCGTAGAGGTACGTTGGAAATTAGCATAAAACCAGGGGGAAGTGAACTGAGCAGCTAACTTATAATCTGATCCTAAAAGATATTCTCCTTCCGCTGTAAAATCTGTTTGATCCGAGAAGGACTGATGTAACCAGAGACCTAGGTAATTTTCAAAACGATCTAGTTTCGCATCATTCATAGGATTGTAGACAGACCAGTAACGTTGCTTGAGATGAGCTCGGTAAATGAATTTCCTAAATACGCCTTTAATGCCCGTTTGATGACTATATGAACTCCATTGATTTTCGTTATACATCGAATCAGGGACTGAAGGGGCCTGAATGTAATTTATATACGTTTTAGGATAGAAACGATCTGCCAGCGACATGTTAAAATCCATGTCTCTATACTTAACTTTTCGGGTCTCTAAGTCAAATCGCTGGAAAAATTGTAAGCCCTTGAAGCCAATAAATTCATGGTATAGATGAAACTTTAAAAATTGATCATTGGATTGGCTAGTGGAGTTGGTTAAAATCGCTGTGTTATCGAGGTAATTTAAGGCAGCCGTTGGCGTCTGTCCTGTGGTCAATTTAACTCCCCCTTGGTCATTGATACCTTGGTCAAAATAATTAAAATGTCCTAAAATGCGGTATTTATTATTTCGAGATCGAAAATTAGAATGCAATAAAACACCCCACTGGCCTAATAAAAATGGATCCCCTTTTTTAAACGCCGCATCGGTTAGTACTTTATCTGCGACTACACGCTGTAATTCTAAACCTACGTTCCAAAGAGAGTCAATGTTTCGAGCAAATGAGAAATTTAATCGGGTTTGACCACCTCCCCCTAAGCTATAATCAATGTCGGAAAATGGTGATTTCGTATTGTAATATTTGACTTCATCCGTGTCAAAGGCATAGGGCATATAGGCATTATAACCTAATTGGGTTCCCAAGGAACCAGGAGATTTAACAAAAACATTTCGCACGGCCGTACCTTCATTTCCAAGATTAGTTGTTAAAAAATAGGCTTTTTCTTGAAATAGGTAACGCTGGAATAAATGAAGAGACGTGTCAATATTTCGATCAACTAGTTTAGCATTTAGAATATCACTTTCTAAAAAATAATGTGTAGAATTGGGGCCATAAATTTGTTTGGTCGAATCATCCAACGCCGCTCGGCCGCTTTTGGAGGATTGAGTGGGAGTTTTGGTCAAATTAGGGTCAGGAAATCCACCGTTAGGATTAGGTTGGGATGGATCCATTGAACCCTGTCCGGAGGATTGTGGTCTCATAGGAGATTGTGGTCTCATAGGAGTTTGCCCTAGAGCCAACGCAATGGGCAAAACCAACATAAAAAATATAAGTATACTCCTTATTTTCACGGGT
>CAMBGA010000008.1 GCA_945866095.1 Spirosoma fluviale | reverse complement strand
GGCAGAGAAAAAAGAAAAGAAAATAAACGTGTAAACAAAAAATATTTTCATGGAATTAGAATAATTTTACAAATAAACAAAAATAAAATTACGATGTTTTTCGCGCTATCTAAAATTATAGATTTTATTCTTTTGCCAATCTGTTGGATTTTTATTTTACTGTTGATTTCTTTCTTTTCTAAAAACCAAAAATCAAGAAACCGTTCTCTTTTAGCGCTGCTAGTCATATTAACATTGTTTAGTAATCCTTGGTTTGTGAACCGATTATATATTTCATATGAACAACCCACGATATCTTTATTGAAAAATGAAAACTGCACTTGGGGAGTAGTGTTGGGTGGTGGCATGGTAAGACCAGGCGATGCGGATCAATCTGATAAAATAAATGTGGGGGAAACTGCAGATCGATTTATACAACCCATACTATTGTACAAAGCTGGAAAAATAAAGAAGATATTAATTACGGGGGGAAACACCAGTATTGGGAAAATTAAAGTAGATAAGGGTCATGAAACCAATGACGTTAAGCAATTAATGATCGCTATGGGTGTAAAGCCACAAGACATTTACATGGAAACCAAAGCCCGAAATACTAGAGAGAATGCATTATATTCGGCCCAATTGCTAAAGAACTTCCTTAAAAAAGAAGAAATCCTTTTAATCACCTCAGCGATGCATATGCCTAGGTCGATTCGTTGTTTTGAAAAAGTGGGATTTAAGGTTAAGGCCTATCCGGTCGACAAAAAAGGAAGCAAAAATGAATCTGGTTTACTTGATTTGATTACTCCTTCGGATCAAAATCTTTCCAGAACATCCCAACTAATCCGTGAGATTAGCGGCTTGATTATTTACAAAATAATGGGCTATTGCTAAGTAGATAAGATTTCTACCATTCGGATTAAATCTTCAGAAACAGGTTTCTTTTTTGTAATCGTATCGTGAAATGGAGTGTAGACCAATTGATTATTAACCACACCAGCCATTACATTCTTCTCCCCTCTTAACAATCCTTCTAAAGCTCCTAAACCTAATCGACTTGCGAGAATTCGATCAGAGGCTGTTGGAATACCCCCACGTTGAATATGACCTAAAGTAGTTACTCGAATATCTAACTCAGCATTCATACTTTCTTTGATTTTTTTGGCTATTATTTGTGCATTTCCTTCTTCGTCACCTTCGGCTACCACCACAATAGATGAAGATTTTGCTTTAGCAAAACCTTTTTGCAAAATGCTTACAATATCACTAACAGGTGTTAAATTTTCAGGAATCATGACAGCTTCCGCTCCTCCTGCTATACCGCATTCAATTGCGATATATCCAGAATCCCGACCCATTACTTCAATGAAAAATACTCGGTCATGAGAGTCTGCTGTATCGCGGATCTTATCAATCGCATCTAAAGCTGTATTGACTGCTGTATCATACCCAATGGTATAATCTGTGCCGAATAAATCATTATCGATGGTGCCTGGAGCACCAACCGTCGGAATTTTAAATTCATTGTAAAAAATTTCAGCACCGGTAAAAGTACCATTTCCACCGATAGCCACTAAACCCTCTATTCCCTTTTCCTTCAACTGATCGTACGCTTTTTGACGCCCTTCAGAAGTCATAAATTCTTTTGACCGAGCTGATTTTAAGATCGTTCCTCCTCGTTGAATGATATTACTGACCGACTGTGAATGTAAAGGAATAATATCTCCTTTAATCATTCCATTATATCCTCTAACTATACCAAAAACCTCAACATTATGATAAGCGGCACCGCGGACAATAGCGCGAATGCAAGCATTCATTCCCGGAGCGTCACCTCCCGATGTAAAGACAGCTATTTTTTTCATTCAATAAAATTTTTATCACTCCAACCTTTCATACAATCAAAAATACAATCTTTATAAATTATATCAGCAAAAATAAATTTTTAATGATTCAAAAAAACTTAAAAATATTATTTTATTAAAAATTAATTATAAACAAGGCTTAGTAACTTGCAAAAAAAATACACATGATGTCAAACAAAGCGAACGAATTCTTATATAATTATTTAAATAACGCCTCACCTACTGGTTTTGAAATGTCTGGCCAAAAAATATGGCTAGATTACATTAAACCTTATATTGACGATAAAATCATTGACACCTATGGCACTGCAGTGGGTGTTATCAATCCTGGTCAGCCCTATTCGGTTGTCATAGAAGCCCATGCAGATGAAATTTCATGGTTTGTCAATTACATTGATGATAATGGATATTTATTTTTACGAAGAAATGGTGGTTCAGATGCTTTAATCGCACCTTCCATGCGGGCGAATATCCACACGAAAGATAAAATCGTCAAAGGTATATTTGGCTGGCCTGCGATACACGTGCGCGATTTAGCGAAAGACAAAGCACCGAGTATATCCGATATATTTATTGACTGTGGCGCCTCCAATAAAAAAGAGGTGGAAAAAATGGGCATACATGTAGGCTGTGTCGTTACTTTCGAAGACGGCTTAATGGAACTAAATAAAAAATATTTAGTGGGCCGAGCATTAGACAATCGGATCGGTGGATACATGATCGCTGAAGTAGCCAGACGACTTAAAGAGAAGAAAATCAAATTGCCCTATACCTTATATATCGTTAATTCTGTTCAAGAAGAAATAGGATTAAGAGGTGCCGAAATGATTGTGCGTAGACTAAAACCTGATTTGGCCTTTATCACAGATGTCACCCATGACACCCAATCACCGATGTACAATAAAAAAACACAAGGCGATATGTCCTGCGGAAAAGGGCCTGTAATTTGCTATGGCCCTGCTGTACAAAATAATGTTCGCGATTTCATCATTGACGTGGCCGAGGAAAATAAAATTTCATACCAAAGGCAAGCCGTTTCAAGATCTACCGGGACCGATACTGATTCTTTTGCTTATGCTACAGAGGGAGTCGCCTCAGCATTGATTTCATTGCCCTTAAAATACATGCACACAACAGTAGAAATGATCGCCAAAGATGACATGAACGCCGTTATCGACCTAATCTACCAAACGCTACTTAAAGTAAAAGGAAATGAAGATTGGAGGTACTTTAGTTAAATGCTAAGATCGTATCTAAAAATTACAAATCGACAAATAAAAAGGTGAATGTTTCCATTCACCTTTTTTGTATATTAAATTTTAACATCAATCAATTCACCTTCAAATACCGACTAAAAAATTCATAGGTACGAAGCATTTGGTCGATTCTTTGACGATTATTTCCTGCTCTCGTTATCTCATGGGAAGCTTCTGGATGTCGCACATATTCAACATCACGACCCAATATCTTTAAACTTTTATACAACATTTCACTACCAATAACTCCTGTTCTCAAATCATTTTCTCCATGAAAAATAATCAATGGAGTCCGAATGTTTTGAACATAGGTCATGGGCGACTCTCGATCTAAAATAACTCGAGTCATTTTCTCCCAAGGATAGCCACCAAAATATCGTGGATTTAAACGCCATGCATTTCCCTCGCCAAAAAATGTACTTAACTCATATACCCCTCTTTGTGAACATGCTACCTTAAAGCGATTCGTGTGACCAAGCATCCAAGTAACTAAATAACCTGCGTAAGATCCACCCGTAACAGCTAATTGCGTTGTATCGACCCAACCCTCATTAATTGCTAAATCGGTCATTTGCATAATATCTGCCATGGGACCAGCTCCCCAATCTTTAACATTGGCAGCTAAAAAATTGGATCCATATCCCCCACTTCCTCTTGGATTGCCGTAAACTACTCCCAAACCTTTGCTTGCGTAATATTGAAATTCGTGCCACATGCTAGCCTCACCAGTTCCCCACATCGCGGAAGGTCCTCCGTGAATGTCTACAACCAAGGGATATTTAGTTCCTGATTGATAATTTAATGGCTTCATTACCCAATATTCAACTCGCTGACCTTTATTATTAATAAACGATTTTTTAATTGGTTTTGAAATCGATTTACCGGCCAACCATGTTGAATTTTCATTGGTAAAAATTGATTCTGATTTTCCTTCTAAATCATTTATATAAAGCTCAGATGGATTATCTACGCAAGTTTTTGAATACATAAAATTTGCATCCTTAACATCATAACCTAATACTCCATCCACCTCAGAAGTAATTTGTTTAACCTTTTTAGACTTTACATTGAAAACAAAAATGGGAACACCCCCTCGATCCTGAGCTGTGAAATAAATATTTTCATTATTCTCTGACCATTTAATTTGAGTGATGACCCGATCCATAGGTACGTCGATCATGGCGGAGTTATTCAGATTAAGAATCTTTAAAACACCATTTCGAACAACCGAAGTATTTGTTTCTACAAATGTGATCCAATTTCCATCTGGACTTAAATTGATATTCGAATAGGCAAAACCTTTCTTTTCAACAAGGGTCCTATATTGATTATTTAATCGATTATATACCACAATTTTATGATCTAAAACTCGATCAGGATGAGACAAACTATCCACTGGAATGATGGCTATAATACCTTTAAGGCTTTCTAGCCATTCTGTCCAAAGTTCATACGGATTATTGATTAAAATGGGTTTAGAGGAGCCATCCACTGCAATTTTAAATAACAAGTTAATCGGGAATTCACCCGTTGTCGTGGTCTCTTCTTGAAAATTTAAACGATTAATTACTTTTGCCTTCTTATCTTTTTCATTTTGATATAAATAAGCTCGAACCTCATTTAAGCTTCCATTGGGATTAGCTTTAGATGAAAAGGTATAAACATTCGCATCTAATTTTGGTTTTTCAATGTTCCAAGAAGGGATCAATTTGGAGGGATTATTCAAAGAATCCAACAAAAATTCTTTCATTGATTTTCGCTCTTGATAAAAGACAAATTGGCCATCTTTAGACCAAACAGGCTTAATAACACCTCTAGAAGACGTGGTTAAAGCCATGGGCTCTCCCCCATTTAACTTCATAATATAGGCTTGGGATTTATTGCCTACATCTCTTGAAAATAAAATGGAACGTCCATCTGGACTCCATGAAGGGGATGAAATCGAATATTTGCCAGAGGTCAATGCCCTATAGGATTTACTTTTTATTTCACCCAAATACAATTGTGTTACATAGGTAAAATCTCCTTTTTTATCGACATCATCTTTAATTTCCATGATCGAAAAAAGAACATGTAATCCATCTGGGGAAATTTGCGGTTTTCCAATCGTTTTGATTTTCAACATATCAGTTACTTCAATCGGCTTTAACGTATTCTGCTGTGCAAAAGACAATTGGGTCGAAAATAGAATGAGAAAATAGAATATGTAATTTTTCATTTTAAAAAAGGTTTTAATAATATAAGCCGTTTGAAATTAATTTGTCCATAGCCACTTTTTCATGTTGGATCAATGGCTCCAACACATCATCTATAGAATGATGGGCAACTGCTTTGAAATTCAAATTGAAATCTTTTAAAATTTCAGTAAATATAAATTCCACTCGGGCTACGTGATATTCTGATGTGGTAATTATAAGGTCTTTAAATACAGTTTTCATCAGAATAGATTTAGACATCACCGCATCCTCAACGGTGTTTGAAGAGAGGGCCAAGGGTAAAAAAGCAGTTGAAGGAACTCCTTTTAGAATTAAAAAATCCTTTAGGTAGTTCGCATGAGCAACAGGGCTCGTATTAAAATGAGCACCAAAGCCACCCGTGCAAAGTATTTTATGTTTTTGGGAATTGAATATAGACAAGCAGCCTTGCAGACGATCCAAGGCAATGGGACCTAAAGTACCATCAGGAAAATTGGGAGAACCTAAAACGACAATGACTTCCATAAAAAATGCTCAGATACAAATCCCTGAGCATAAAAATACAAATATTTGGAATTAAATCAATTTTAGAATTTCCTCGCCAATCGCCTCAGTACCTAAAATCATGTTCGCTGAAGTATTCGCATCCGCTATATCACGGGTTCTAAAACCCTTTTTCAATAAAGCATCCACCGCGTTTATAATCGTCTCCGACTCTTTCTTTAAGCCAAATGATATATCTAACAACAAAGCTGCAGATAAAATAGAAGCTAATGGATTAGCCAAACCTTTTCCAGTGATATCATGCGCAGAACCATGAATAGGTTCGTAAACACCTGTTCCATCTCCGATTGACGCAGAAGCCAACATCCCCATCGAACCTGCTATTTGAGACGCTTCATCCGTTAAAATATCTCCAAACAAATTAGCGGTAACCACCACATCAAAACGCTTAGGATCTTTAATTAGCAACATCGCGGTCGTATCCACAAATTGATATTCCACTGTAACTTCAGGATATTCCAAAGCTAATTTCTGAATAACTTCTCTCCATAATCGAGAAGTCTCTAATACATTCGCTTTGTCTACGGAAACTAAATGCTTTTTACGCGTCATTGCCGCATCAAATGCCTTTCGGCCAATACGCTCAACCTCATAACGGCTATATTCAGCAACATCATAAGCCGTATCGCCATTATTTTTGCGACCCTTTTCGCCAAAATAAATATCACCTGTTAATTCACGAAAGAATAAAATATCGGCTCCTTTTAAAATTTCTGGTTTAATGCTTGACGCACTTAATAATTCATCAAATAATTTGATAGGTCTCAAATTCGCATATAAACCTAATTCCTTACGCATTTTCAATAAACCCTGCTCAGGCCTAACTTTGGCTGAAGGATCATTATCATATTTGGGATGACCTACGGCGCCAAAAAGAACGGCATCCGAGGCTTTCATTTTTACTAAAGTCTCTGCAGGAAGTGGATCACCTGTTGCCTCAATAGCCTCATGCCCAATTAATGCTTCATCATACGTAAACTCATGGCCAAATTTGGCCGCAATTTTCTCTAAGACTTTTTTACCTACTGCCGTAACTTCTTGGCCAATTCCATCCCCTGGAACAATTAAAATATGCTTTTTCACCATTTTTATTTTAAATTAAATTCAACATTTTCTGAGTGGCTTTGATCGCAGAAACCGTCTGGTCAGAATCTAAGCCTCGGGTAATGAGCTCTCGATCCCCGTGAGCCCAGGTAATAATTGTTTCACACAATGCATCTGAATCTCCACCAGGAGGTATTCGAACTGCATAATCTTTTAATTGAGGTAAGATTTTACCATTTTTTTCAAAGATAATTAACAATGCTTTCATAAAAGCATCGTATTGACCATCACCTTGTGCATGTTCTTCAAAATATTCACCGTCAATGGAAATTTTTAACGTAACTGAAGGTCGTAAATCCTTGGAATGTGTCAGCACATAATTTAACACTTGAACACGTTCCTCAATCGAACTGCTATCCAAAACATCTGAAATAATATAAGGAAGGTCATTTTGAGTCACTACCTCTTTCCTATCTCCTAATTCAATAATCCGTTGGGTTACTTTTTTCAGATCTTGATCCGAAAGTTGAATACCCAATTGGGCCAAATTATTAGCAATGTTTGCTTTGCCACTCGTTTTCCCTAACGCATATTTACGCTCCCGCCCAAAACGCTCAGGCATTAAATCATTGTGATATAAATTATTCTTTTTATCTCCATCTGCATGAATTCCAGCAGTTTGGGTAAATACATTTTCGCCTACTACGGGCTTATTGGCAGGAATTCTAAATCCTGAAAAAGTCTCCACCAACTTACTCACGCTATACAATGATTTTTCGCAAACAGAAGTAGAAACATCTTTTTGATAATCATTTAAAACAGCTATAACACTGGCTAAAGGAGCATTTCCTGCTCGTTCTCCCATGCCATTGACCGTTAAATGTAATCCATGAACACCATTCCTAACGGCTTCAAGCGCATTGGCAGTACCTAAATCATAATCATTGTGCGCATGAAAATCAAAATGAATTTTCGGATACCGCTGAACGAGTTCCGAAATAAATGCTGCGACCTCAGAAGGAATTAAAACTCCTAAAGTATCAGGCAATAAAATACGTTTGATGGGCAAATGTTGGATAAAGTCAAGGTATTCAATCACATATTCTTTGCTATTCCGCATCCCGTTGCTCCAATCTTCCAAATACACATTTACTTCTAATCCTTTAGAAACGGCCAAATGAATGGATTCCGCTATTTCAGAAAAATGCTGTTCCGGAGATTTTTTCAGTTGGTGCTTCAAGTGATTTAAAGAACCTTTGGTCAGCAAATTCATGACTTTAGCACCGCTAGATATCATCCAATCCACCGAAGTTCCGCCATCCACAAAAGTCAACACTTCAACTTTATTCAGATAACCATGAATGGCTGCCCATTCTGTGATTTTTTTCACTGCTTGAAACTCGCCATCAGAAACCCGAGCAGAGGCAATTTCAATCCGATCAACTTTTAATTCAGTTAAAAGTAATTGCGCTATTGTTAATTTCTCAGAAGCTGAAAACGACACTCCGCTTGTTTGTTCTCCATCGCGCAGAGTCGTGTCCATTATTTCTATGTGGCGTTTCAAATGCTTATCGGTTAAGTGCAAACGTAGCTATTTCCCCCTTCATCGATTGAAGATAATCGATATCATCAAAGCCATTTAATAAATTATTTTTCTTGTACCCATTAATCTCAAAAGATTCGGAAGCACCTGTTGAAACAATCGTAATGGTTTGTTCTGGAAGACTTACTTCCAATTCTGCTTTCGGATTTTTTTCCATCGCTGTAAATATTTGATGTAAAAATTCTGGACTTACTTGAACAGGTAAAATACCTACATTGATCGAGTTTCCACGAAATATATCAGCAAAAAAAGAAGAAACTACGCAGCGAAAACCATAGTCATAAATGGCCCAAGCAGCATGCTCCCGAGAAGAACCTGATCCAAAATTTTTCCCACCCACTAATATCTTACCTGAATAAGTAGGGTTATTTAAAATAAAATCAGATTTCGCTTGGTCGTTTTTGTCATAGCGCCAATCTCTAAATAAGTTGTCACCAAAACCTTTTCGTTCGGTAGCCTTCAAAAAACGAGCTGGAATGATTTGATCCGTATCCACATTTTCTATGGGCAAAGGAACGGCAGAACTACGTAAAACTTTAAAACTATCGTAAGCCATAATAATCTTTTTAAATATTATAAAAATTGTCTTGGATCGGTTACAACCCCAGTAATTGCAGCTGCAGCGGCTACTAATGGGCTGGCCAATAAGGTTCTAGAACCTGGTCCCTGGCGACCTTCAAAATTACGATTCGATGTACTCACCGCATATTTCCCAGCAGGAATCTTATCGTCATTCATGGCTAAACAAGCCGAACAACCTGGTTGGCGTAAGGCAAAACCCGCCTCAGTCAAAATATCAAAAATACCTTCTTCATGTATTTGAGCTTCCACCACATGTGAACCCGGAACCACCCAAGCCGTTACGTGATCCGCTTTTTTCCGACCTTTAACGATCGAAGCAAATGCTCTAAAATCTTCTATGCGGCCATTCGTACAAGACCCAATAAATACATAGTCGACTTTTTTACCAATCATCGAATCATTCTCTTCAAATCCCATGTAATCTAAAGACTTAGCATAACTTGACGCGCCTCCTTCTAAATCTTTTGCTTGAGGAATATTTCTAGAAATACCCATGCCCATACCTGGATTGGTACCATAAGTAATCATAGGTTCAATATCAGAAGCTAAAAAAGTAATTTCTTTATCAAATACTGAACCCGAGTCTGTTTTCAATGTTTTCCAATAAGTCAATTGCTTATCCCAATCTGCTCCTTTAGGGGCTAATTCGCGCCCATTGATATAATCAAAAGTAGTTTGGTCTGGAGCAATCATTCCACCCCTAGCACCCATCTCAATACTTAAATTACAAACCGTCATACGTCCTTCCATAGACATATTTTCAAAAACATCTCCTGCATATTCCACAAAATAACCTGTAGCACCTGAAGTTGACAATTTTGAAATAATATATAAAGCCACGTCTTTCGGCGTAACCCCTTTTCCTAATTGGCCATTCACATTAATCCGCATTTTAATCGGTTTAGGCTGCATAATACACTGTGAAGAAAGAACCATTTCCACTTCAGAAGTACCTATTCCAAAGGCAATAGCGCCAAAGGCCCCATGCGTAGAAGTATGTGAGTCCCCACAAACAATGGTCATTCCGGGTAATGTAATTCCGTTTTCTGGTCCAACTACGTGAACAATTCCATTTTTAGGATTTCCTAAACCCCAATGTGAAATGCCATATTTGCTTGTATTTTTCTCCAATTGCAGCAATTGATTCGCTGACAAAGGATCTTCGACAGGAAGATGTTGGTTTATGGTAGGTGTATTATGATCTGCAGTTGCAAACGTTTTTTCAGGAAATAAAACACCAAGCCCTCTTTGCTCTAAACCTAAAAAGGCTACTGGACTAGTCACTTCATGAATAAAATGTCGGTCTATAAAAAAAACATCTGGCCCGTCAGCAATTTGACGAACAACATGTGAATCCCAGACTTTATCAAACAAGGTTTTTGGGGAGTTGCTCATTGTAAAAATTTGATATTTTAATCTATTTAATTAAACCTAAACCCTAAAATTGCTATTTTTTTTGCAAAAAAGCAAAGAAAAAATACCTGTAATCCGTAAAATTCCTAAAGATGAACCAACCAAACAGGCATTAAATGGATGGCCTATGCGTAAAGTAAAAAGGATTTTCAATTTGTACCTTATCTCCTGACATGACCAGTTCCGCAGCTGAAATTCCCAATTGCTTGAAGTCAGTTGATATGGTGGAAATCCCTTGGCCAATCAATCTTTTTATCGGAGTTTCATTATAGGAAATTAGGCCTATGTCAACACCAATCTGTAATTTTTGAGCTAATATTTGATCTAACAAAATTATCAAATCATCCTCCATGACCGTTATAAAGACATCACCATTCAGTAAGTTAACATTGGCCGATGAATCCAGCACCGCATAATCAAAAGCAAAGTCTTGACAAAAACTCTTAAATCCTTGAACTATTTCAATGTTATTATTATTGTGATATGGGAAAATTAAATTGATGCGGTTATATTTTGCCAAGGACTCCTTAGCCTCCATTAAACTTGCATAGATATCTTTTTCAAAATTCTCATACACCATTGAAATTTGCCCTGTAATCCCTGGTATTTTCTTACTTACAATAATTAATTTCTCTTTTGGCAAGGTGTTAATTAATTTGTAAGCATCTTCATTATCCTCTAGAAAATGTGGAATGATTACAATGTGTGTATAATCTTTTTCTCTACGTTCGATAATTCGTTTAAACAAATTGAAGTCATTATTATATACGTAAAAATCAACTACCGCATTTTCTCCCAACTCTTTAACAAAAGCATCATATATAATTTTCTTATGCTCACTAAGCTTATTAAACAATAAAAAAATCCGATAAGTGACGGGGATAGAATCTACATTGATAAAAAAACCTTTTCCCCGAATTGATTCTATAATCCCGATTGATTTTAAATAATTGTAGCCTTTTTCAACGGTTATCCTAGATATGTAATAATGAAAACTAACTTCATTGATGGATGGTAGAACATCCCCTTTTTTCAATTTGTTTTTCTGAATAGCTTCAATAATCGAATTCGCCAATTGGCGATATTTCGGCGTTGATGAAAATTCATCTATATGTATAAACTCAAAAATGGCCATATTTAGCTAAATGAATTTCCTATGCCAACAATAATAACCGAAACTAAAATAACCACAATACCTGCCACGACTGTCCTATAAGTAGACTTCGAAACGCCATTCCATTCCTTGAAATAAATTCCCCAAAAATTTGACGTGATGATGATCGTAGCCATATGCAAAATCCATGAACTAGCTCCATTCCCTAATTTACTCTCCCCCATGCCATAAAAGAAAAATTGCAAAAACCAGGTTGTTCCTGCCACAGCAGCAAATGTATAATTCATTCGCAAAGGTGAATTCTTGTTTAAATAATCCCCAAAGGTTTTATTGCTGAAATTCAAATACATACACCAAACGAAATTGGTCAGAAAACCACCCCATAATACCACCACAAAAATGACATTATTTTGAAACAAGGGATCAGAGCCTTTCTCAACCGCCACTGCTGCCATATCTTTGCCAGCTTCAATACCAAAATTAAAACAAGCACTGCACAAACCTGAAATGGTGGCAACAATCAAACCCTTGGTCAAATCAAATTCCTTGATACTTTCTTGCTTCTGTTCTTGAGATAACTCATTCTCCTTCATCATCCCCGCTTTTCCACATAAATATATGCCCAGAACACAAACCAAAATACCTAATAAGACAATTTGACCTCCAGTACTTCCCACGATATGAGAAATGGTATCCCCTTTAACTTTCGCTATTTCTCGATAAATAGGCGGAACTAAAGCTCCAAAAATACTACATAGACTTAAGGCAATAGACATTCCCAAAGACATGCCTAAATAACGCATGGCCAATCCGAAAGTCAATCCACCAATTCCCCACAATACACCAAATACAAACGTCCATAGCAAAACATTACTATCCGCATTCATGATAATTTCCATGAAATTCGGAATGGTTAAATAGGCTGACAATAAAGGAACCAAAATCCAAGAAAATAGTCCGCCAATAATCCATGCACTTTCCCAAGACCACACTTGAATTTTGCGATAAGGGATATAAAAACTACCCGAAGCAAAACCTCCTAAAGAATGAAAGAATAAACCTAAAATAGAGCCCATGGAATTAATTTAAAATGTTAAATTTGAAATATAGTATAAAATATTCATCGGTAAATTATATATATATCCTCAAATTACTATACTTATACCCCATATGAAAGCAAATAAATTCTCTTTTAACGCGAAAATAATTGCAGGAATCATCGTTTTTATATCGAGTTCTTTTTTAATTTCTTTCATTAGTCAAAATCAAAATGATGACTGGGACTCCTATTTAGGTGGCTCTGACCGCAATCATTTCAGCACCTTGGATCAAATTACGAAAGATAATGTAGCCCAATTAAAAATAGCATGGACCTATTCCATGCCTGATTCGGGCCAAATGCAAAGCAACCCCATTATTTCCAATGGGATTTTGTATGGGATCAGTTCAGGACTTCAAGCATTTGCTTTAAATGCTGCCACCGGCAAACAAATTTGGAAATTTGGTGATCCTTTAAAAAACTGGGCAAGTACCAGCAGAGGGGTTAGTTTGTGGAAAGGTGAACATGAAAATCGCATATTATTTACGGCTGGACCTAATTTATGGGCATTAGACGCGAAGACAGGCCAACCGATTTTATCTTTCGGTCAATCTGGAAAAGTAGATTTGCACGAAGGATTACCCAAAATTGCCCAAGATAAATTCATTATATCCAATACACCTGGAACGATTTATAAAAACTTAATCATCATGCCTGTACGATTATCTGAGGGTGCAGACGCTGCCCCAGGTGATTTGAGAGCATTCGATGTGATCACAGGGAAAATTGCTTGGACCTTCCATACGATCCCCTATCCCGGTGAATTCGGATATTCCACTTGGCCCAAAGATGCCTATAAAAATGAGTATGTAGGTGCCGCAAATAATTGGGCCGGAATGGCCGTCGACGAAAAAAGAGGAATCATATTTGTACCTACTGGATCAGCTGGATATGATTTCTGGGGTGGTAATCGAAAGGGACAAAATTTATTTGCCAACTGCCTTTTGGCTTTAGATGCCAATACAGGAAAAAGGCTTTGGCATTTTCAAACTACACATCACGATATATGGGATCGAGACCTTCCTGCTCCGCCTAATTTGATAACCGTCATTAAAAATGGGAAGAAAATAGATGCCGTGGCACAAATCACTAAACAAGGTTATGTGTTTGTTTTCGATCGAGTAAGTGGAAAACCTCTTTTTCCAATCATTGAAAAAAAAGTACCAAAATCTGAATTTTCTGAAGAAAGCGCTTGGCCTACCCAACCGGTGCCCACATTACCTAAACCTTATGCAAGACAATCAAATGAATTATCGAGCGAAGACGTTAATCCTTATTCTCAAAACATATCCCAACTAAAACAAACCTTAAAATCAATAGATAAAAATTGGTATGCGGCGCCATCAAAAAAAGGAACCTTAATCCTTCCAGGATTTGATGGAGGTGGTGAATGGGGAGGTGCTGGTGCGGATCCTGAAAAAGGGATCATTTACATTAATTCAAACGAAATGGGTTGGATTCAAACGATGGAACCAGCTGCCACTAACCTAAAAGCGACGGGGGAAAACGTATATAAAACGTATTGTAAGTCATGCCATGGCGCGGAATTAGAAGGAAATGTCAAAAGTGGATTCCCAGAATTGAATACCATTCATCAAAGAAGGAAAAAAGCATTTGTCAACGAAATAGTGACTCAAGGCAAAGGGATGATGCCCGGATTTGAGCAATTGACCGCTACAGAAAAATCAAATTTATTAGCCTTCTTATTTAAAGAAGCACCCAAAGAAATAATAAGTGTCCAAGATTTAAAATCTAAAAATCTTCCTCCGTACAAAATGACTGGTTATAATAAATTTTTAGATGCGGAGGGGATGGCAGGAATAAGTCCTCCTTGGGGAACTTTAAATGCTATCGACCTTAATACAGGTAAATATCTCTGGAAAATTCCCTTTGGTGATGAACCTATATTAGCTAAAAAAGGAATAAAAAATACAGGAGCTGAAAATTATGGCGGGCCTATAATTACCCAAAATGGATTGCTATTGATCGCGTCAACAAAAGATGGAAAATTCAGAGCCTTTGATCGATCTAATGGAAAATTACTCTTCGAATATCTTTTGCCTGCGGCATCATTTGCCACTCCATCCACCTATATGGTAAATGGAAGACAATACATTGTGCTGGCATGCGGAGGCACAAAATTGGGAACAACCAAAGGAAATTCTTATGTAGCATTAGCCTTACCTTAAAATGCTATTATTCAATAAATGAACAATTTAGTAACCCTTTATTTTTAATTAGAATAAGTTTTTAATACTTTTGAAATATATAAATTCATTAAATTTAATTCAATTAAAAAATGCTAATTGGCGTACTAAAAGAATCAAAGGAGTTCGAAAAAAGAGTGGCATTGACGCCAGATATCGTAAAGCTACTCATCAAAAAAGGTTTTCAAGTTTTAGTAGAAACTGGCGCAGGATTATCTTCCGCATTTTTGGATTTAAATTTTAAAGATTCGGGTGCAAAAATAGTTGAAGCCCATGAAATATACGAAGCAAAAATACTGGTAAAAGTCAATCCATTTACCATTCTTGAGGTAAATCAGATGAAATCGGAAACTGTTTGTATTTCATTTCTTTATGCCTACACGCAGGCAGATTTGGTCAACGCATTAAAATCAAAAAATATCAGCTCATTTTCGATGGATGCGGTACCTAGGATTTCAAGGGCTCAGAAAATGGATGCTTTAAGTTCGCAGGCCAACCTCGCAGGATATAAAGCTGTTTTATTAGGAGCGAATGCTTTAGGGAAAATTTTTCCTTTGATGATGACAGCCGCAGGAACAATTACCCCGTCGAAGGTGCTGATTTTTGGCGCTGGTGTGGCGGGCTTGCAAGCTATTGCCACGGCTAAAAGATTAGGAGCTGTAGTAGAAGTAAGTGATGTGCGACCAGAGACAAAAGAACAAGTAGAATCCTTGGGAGGACGTTTTTTGAGTGTCGAGGGAGTTGATCAGGTAAAAGTTGAAGGTGGATACGCGAGTGAGATATCGGCTGAA
Source organism: Spirosoma fluviale (assembly GCA_945866095.1). Lineage (GTDB taxonomy): Bacteria > Bacteroidota > Bacteroidia > Cytophagales > Spirosomataceae > Aquirufa > Aquirufa fluvialis_A. The sequence goes on along the minus strand of CAMBGA010000008.1, from coordinate 22,052 downwards.
TTTTTAGCAAAACAGAAAAAATTAATCGAAGATAAAATAAAGGATGCTGATATTGTGATCACGACAGCCCTTGTTATAGGAAAAAAAGCTCCAATTTTAGTTACAGAAGAAATGGTCAAATCCATGAAAATGGGTTCAGTGATTGTCGATTTAGCCGTCGAGTCAGGAGGAAATTGTGCCCTTTCTGAAATAAACCAAACAGTCGTTAAACATGGCGTTACCTTAATTGGTGTTGCTAATCTTCCTTCATTATTATCAACCAATGCTAGTCAATTATATGCCACTAACATCAGTGCATTAATTTTACATTTGGCCACCCCTGAAAATTTTCTTTGGGAAATGGAAGAAGAAATCACTAAAGGGTCACTTATTACTCACCAAGGTAAATTAGTGCATGAATTTACCGCATCAATTTTAAAATAATTTTAAATAATTCATTATGTCTATTGACTCACTCATTATTTTAATTTACGTGCTAGTTTTGGCTAGTTACCTAGGTTTCGAATTAATCGCTAAGGTACCCCCTACGCTACATACTCCCCTCATGTCAGGTTCCAATGCCATATCTGGAATTACCATTGTAGGCGCATTACTGGCTTGTAATGAATTAGGATATACAACATTAAGTAAGTGGATGGGTATGATCGCACTTATATTAGCCACCATAAATGTAGTTGGCGGCTATGCAGTGACGGACCGAATGCTTAAAATGTTCAAGAAATAAAAAAATGAATATAACAATCCAACTTCTGTATTTATTTTCTTCTGTTCTTTTCATCATTGGGATTAAAATGATGAATAAAACGAAAGATGCGCGGGCGGGAAATTTACTTTCTTCAGTAGGAATGCTCATCGCCATAATAGCGACTTTAATGCAAATTGAGGTCATTTCCATGGTAGAAATTTTTATCTGTATCCTTATTGGTTCACTGATAGGCCTTTATTATGCTTACAAGGTGGAGATGACTCAAATCCCAGAAATGGTGGCACTGTTCAATGGATTTGGTGGACTGGCTTCCGTAGCAGTGGCCATTTCAGATTATTGGTTAAAAAGTCAAATAACGGCTGCAAACATTGATATCATAATTTTAGTCAGCATTATACTAAGTGTATTTATCGGCGGTATCACCTTTACAGGCTCAATGGTGGCTTTTTTAAAATTGAATGGTCGAATAACAGGAAGTCCAATCACATTTAAAGGTCAGCATCCGCTAAATTTAATCATGTTGATATCATTTATACTGGCTTCAGTGGCTACCTGGATGAATCCATCGGACATTAATTTAATGGTTGTTTTAGTTTTGATATCACTAGTACTTGGCATATTAACAGTCATCCCGATTGGTGGAGCAGACATGCCTGTTGTGATCTCCCTATTAAATTCATATTCAGGTATGGCCGCTTGCACCACAGGTTTCATATTAAATAATAATGTATTAATTGTGGCGGGTGCACTTGTAGGAGCATCTGGAATCATATTAACACAAATTATGTGCAAAGCGATGAATCGATCGCTGGTGAATGTCCTTTTAGGTGGATTTGGTCAAACGGTAGCTGGCGAACAAACGGAAGGACCTTCCATTATTGTCAAGGAAGTTGGCGTAGAGGAAGCTGCCATGTTATTTGACGGCGCATCATCGGTTATCGTAGTTCCTGGTTATGGAATGGCTGTTGCTCAAGCTCAACACGTTATTAGAGAACTGATGGAGCAATGTGAAAAAAGAAATATCAGTTTTAAATTTGCCATACATCCTGTTGCGGGTAGAATGCCTGGCCATATGAATGTATTATTAGCTGAGGCTAATATATCATATGACAAATTAATTGAGATGGATGAAATAAATAATGAATTTTCAAATACTGATTTGGTCTTTATTGTGGGAGCAAATGATGTAGTTAATCCAGCGGCAGAAACCAATCCTCAAAGTCCAATTTTTGGAATGCCAATATTGAATGCCTACAAGGCAAGAACCATTATAGTTAGCAAACGAAGTATGGGAAAAGGCTATGCTGGAGTAGAAAATGAATTGTTTGGTTACCCGAATTGCCTTATGCTATTTGGAGATGCTAAACAAACTATTGCAAAAGTCGTATCTGAAATTAAAGAGCTTTAATTAGTTTCCCTGATTTTATTTCAAAAAATAAAGCACTTACAAATGACGTAAGTGCTTTATTTTTAATAGAGTGGACCAGCATGGGCTCGAACCATGGACCCCCTGATTATGAGTCAGGTGCTCTAACCAGCTGAGCTACAAGTCCACATTAGATTAAACTAATGTGCTGCAAAATTAAGTAATTATTGCCTTTCTAACTACATTTGATTAAATATTTTAAGATTTAAAAGATTGAATTCTCTTATTTTCGAATAGAAAAGATAAATCTTACATTTGTTTATCGTTAAATACATTTTGGTATAAAACCTGTGGACCACGCTATGTTTCCAACAAAAATAATTAATGACCCTATTTATGGATTTATTAAAATTAATAATCCACTGATATTGGGGTTAATTGACCATCCGTTTTTCCAAAGACTTAAGCGAATTAAACAATTAGGTTTAGCTGAATTTGTTTATCCAGGGGCACATCATACCCGTTTTCATCATGCGTTAGGAGCTATGCATTTGATGGACCAAGCATTAAATAATTTAAAAGCAAAAGGCTATAGTATTACGGAGGCTGAACAAGAAGCTGCTGAAATAGCTATTTTGTTACATGATATTGGTCATGGACCGTTTTCACATGTATTAGAAAATACCATTTTAAATGAAGTAAAACATGAGGAGGTCTCCAATCTACTTATGAAAAAATTGAATGAGTATTTTAAGGGTCGATTGTCTTTGGCCATTGAAATGTTTAATAATCGCTACCATCGACCGTTTTTTCATCAATTAATTTCGAGCCAATTAGATGTGGATCGATTGGATTATTTGAGTAGAGATTCATTTTACACGGGGGTAAGAGAAGGGTTTATTGGCTCAGAAAGATTATTAAGTATGCTGGATTTGAAAAATGAGCAACTCGTTTTAGAAGAAAAGGGTATATATTCCATTGAAAACTTTTTAATGGCTCGTCGACTCATGTACTGGCAGGTATATTTACATAAAACCGCCATAGCAGCCGAGACGATGTTAATTCAAATTTTAAGGCGAGCCAAAGATTTAATGGCTCAAGGCACAAAATTAAATTGTTCAAAGCCACTTTATGTATTTCTAAGTCGGACATATACTTGGGATGAGTTTGCTAATAATGATAAGCTATTGATCGCATTTACTGATTTAGATGATCACGATATTTGGGCAGCTTTAAAAGATTGGAAAAACGAAAAAGATAAAATTTTAAGGCATTTATGTGAGTCATTTTTAACTAGAAAATTATTTAAATGTAAATTAGGAACTCAACCATTGCCCAAATCTAAAATAACAGAAATAGAGAGTAAGATTCAGGAAAGTTTAGGCATCGGTTTTGAGGAACTTTCCTATTTTGTCGTAGAGGGTTCCACAAGCAATGCGGCGTATGTGCAAGGCGACAATACAATCAAAATGGTCGATAAACAAGGTCAAGTCGTCGAGTTAATGCTTGCATCCGATTTACCGACCATCCAGGCACTTAGTAAGATTGTGAAAAAATACTATTTTTGTTGTCCAAAGAGCGTATATTTGCAAGGAGAATTGAGCTAACTTATTTTTAATAACTAATTGCCACCATATATTTAAGACATGAAATTTACTGTTGACCAAATTGCAGATTTAATAGAAGGTACAGTAAATGGCAATGGGGCTACATTAATTAGTAATTTCGATAAAATAGAAGAAGGAAAATCAGGTAGTATTTCATTTCTTTCTAATCCCAAATACGAATCTTTTTTATATCAAACTGACGCGTCAGCAGTAATCATTTCAAAAGATCTTGCCTTAAAAAAACCTGTTAAAACCGCTTTAATACGTGTTTCGGATCCATATTTAGCCTTTACGATCTTATTGCAGAAATACCAAGAATTGGTAGAAAATAAAGAAACGGGCATTCAAGTTCCTAGTTATGTGGCTGATAGCGCACATATTTCAGAAAATGTTTTTGTGGGACGATTTACGTTTGTGGATGCGGGAAGCCAAATAGGAAAGAATTCACAAATTTATGATCGGGTTAGCATCGGTAAAAATGTAACTATTGGTTGCGATTGCACGATATTTCCAGGTGTTGTCATTTACAAAGATTGTGTCATCGGCAACAATGTCGTTATTCATGCAAATTCTGTGATTGGCTCAGATGGTTTTGGGCATGCTCCACAAGCCGATGGAACATTTAAATCAATACCCCAATTAGGAAATGTAGTGATCGAGGATGATGTGTCCATTGGTTCGAATACGACGATTGACCGAGCCACCATGGGATCAACAATCATCAGAAAAGGAGTTAAAATAGATAATTTAGTGCAAATAGCACATAATGTAGAAATAGGTTCAAATACTGCCATTGCAGCGCAAACAGGTATTTCAGGCTCGACGAAAGTGGGTGAGAATTGTTTGATTGCGGGCCAAGTAGGTGTAGCGGGACATATTACTATTGCGTCTAAAACGATTGTAACCGGTCAATCTGGCGTAACAAAAAGTGTTAAAACACCAGGGAGAACATTGGGTGGTACCCCAGCCTCCAATAATGTAGATTTCTTAAAAAGAAATGCATTAATTAGGCAGTTACCAGAATTTTTTGAAAAATTTAATCAAAGCAACAAATAATATTGAGTTGGCTTTACCCTTATTATGAATAATAAGCAACACACCATATCAAAATCAGTCACTTTAAGTGGAGTAGGTTTACACACGGGAGTCTTAACGAATATGACATTTTTGCCGGCAGTATCTAACCATGGCATAAAATTTCAGCGAATAGATTTACCAGGGCAACCCATCGCGGATGCCGATGTTGATTACGTAGTCGATACCTCAAGAGGAACGACTATTGAACATAATGGAGCAAGAATAAATACGGTAGAACATGTGATGGCTTCTTTAGTAGGCCTTGAAATCGATAATGTTTTAATTCAATTAGATGGTCCAGAACCCCCCATTATGGATGGAAGTTCGATCAAATTTGTGGAAGCATTAAAAGATGCGGAACCTGTTGAACAAGAGGCACATCGTAAATTTTTCGAAGTAACGGAGGAAGTACGTTTCAAGGATCCAGATAAAGATATTGAATTAGCTGCATTGCCTCTAAATGATTACAGAATGGCGGTGATGGTGGATTATAATTCAAAATTCTTATCGAGCCAGCATGCCAATTTGAGTCACGTTTCACAATTTGAAAGAGGTTTTGCCATGTGTCGAACTTTTTGTTTTGTGCATGAATTAGAGGTTTTATATAAAGAGGGCCTGATTAAAGGGGGTGATTTAAGCAATGCCATTGTCATTGCCGATCGTGATTACTCTGAGGCAGAATTAGCTCATTTATCAGATGTTTTAAGAAAACCCAAAGTAAGCATTTCTAAAGAAATTGGAATCCTAAATAACACCAGCTTACACTTTCCAAATGAAATGGCAAGGCATAAGTTATTGGATTTAATGGGGGATTTGGCTTTAGTAGGAAGACCCATTAAAGCGCAAATTTTGGCCTCGAGACCGGGACACGCTTCCAATATCGAATTAGCAAAAAAAATTAAGAAATTGATGTTGGAAACCGAAAAGAACAATGTTCCTATGTACGATCCAAAGCAACCTCCTATTTGTTCACATGAGCGTATCTATGAGTTATTGCCACATCGATATCCATTCCAAATGATCGATAAAATTATTTATTTAGATGATAATAGTGTCGTTGGCGTGAAAAATGTGACAATGAATGAATATTATTTCATGGGACATTTTCCAAATAATCCTGTGATGCCAGGGGTCATGCAAATAGAGGCTATGGCTCAAACAGGGGGGATATTAGTGCTTAGTTCAGTACCCGATCCTGAAAATTATTGGCCCTATTTGGTCGGAATTGAAAATTGCAGGTTTAGAAGAAGTGTCATCCCAGGAGATACTGTAATATTTAAATGTGAGCTTCTAGCACCTATACGAAGAGGAATTGCCAAAATGATAGGTAAGGCTTATGTATCGGGCCAAGTAGTTTGTGAAGCAGAAATGACTGCGAGTTTAGTTAGAAAATCATAGTACAAAATTTATGAATTATCCATTAACTTCAATTAACCCGAATGCCATCATTGGATTCAATGTACAAATTGATCCATTTACTGTCATACATGAAGATGTGCAAATCGGAGAAGGTAGTTGGATAGGTTCAAATGTAACTATTTTTCCAGGAGCGAGAATAGGAAAAAATGTCAAAATATTCCCAGGAGCAGTGATTTCAGCAATACCTCAGGATTTAAAGTTTGGAGGAGAAATTACAACAGCTGAAATTGGCGATAATACAACCATTAGGGAATGTGTCACCGTAAATCGAGGAACCAGTGATCGTCAAAAAACAGTCATTGGCCCCAATTGTTTAATCATGGCTTATGTACATATAGCCCATGATTGTGTCATTGGAAACCAATGCATTATAGCCAATGCGGTACAATTAGCTGGACATGTGAATGTAGGAGACTTTGCCATCATCGGAGGTTCTTCAGCTGTTCACCAATTTGGACAAATAGGCCGACATGTCATGATCTCAGGAGGCTCACTTGTTCGAAAAGATGTGCCCCCATTCACAAAATCAGGCAGAGAACCTCTTACTTATGCGGGAGTTAATTCGATTGGATTAAAGAGGCGTGGATTTACAGATGAACTCATTAATGAAATCCAAGAGGTATATCGATTCCTGTACAACAAGGGATTAAATACTAACGACGCGTTAGAACAAATTGAAAAATCGATCAGAAAATCTCCTGAAAGAGATGAAATCATAGATTTCATTCGCAATTCAGAAAGGGGAATCATGAAAGGCTAAGCGAACTCCTATGAAAATTCTTGCTGAAAACTTAGAAAAGAAATTCCGCCAAGAATATGTCATTAAAAACTTTAATTTCGAATTTCAAGATCATAAGAAATATGCGATTGTAGGGCCAAATGGTTCCGGTAAATCGACCTTACTCCAATTGCTGAGTCAATATTCTTTACCAACTAAAGGTTCCGTAAAGTACTTAGATAACCAAGGAAACCCCGTAGATAGTGATCTTGCATTTAAGCAAATTACATTTGCGGCTCCCTACAGTGAAATCATAGAAGAATTTACCATCAGTGAATTAATCTCTTTTTTAGTTGGCCTTCAAAATTTGCCCTCAGCATTCAACGTCCAAGCATTTGAAGAATTTTCAGAATTAAAAACGAATCCCAATAAACTAATTAGAGATTTCTCATCGGGCATGAAGCAAAAAACAAAGCTAACCCTTGCTTTATCGGCACCAAGGCCATTTTTGTTTTTAGATGAACCCACGACTAATTTGGACCTTAAGTCAAAAACCTGGTTTCAAAATAAACTAGAATCGGAGAAAGATAAATTAATCATCATTGCATCGAATGAAGAATCAGAAATAAAATACTGCGAAGAGCGAATTCAAATTTTAGATTTCAAATAATTCCAACGGAAGCGTAAAATTATAAGCCCCATAATCATCAAGATTAGTCCTAGGTAAAAACCTACACTTGAAAAATCTAACACTCCCCTGCTGATATTTTGGAAGTGATAATTTAAACTTTGAAAGGTAAAATCGAAATTAAAAATTTTACTCATTTCTTGAGGTCCCTGCCAAAAAACAAAATTCAGAAAAACACCCAATACAAATGATAATGCCTGTTTATTCGCCATAGAAGAAGCTAGAGCACTTAAACAGACAAATACAATGATTAGCAAAAGCAAACTGAAATAAGCGCTAAATATGATACCAAAATCAATGTTAAAAGCCGGCGAACTTAATGTTCCAATGCTGTAGATAAAAATGATGGTCGGCACTAAAATGATGGCCAATAGAAATATTTGGCTTAGGATCTTGGAAAAAATGATTCTTTCAATGGATATAGGCAATGTACGCAAAAGATTAAAAGTACCTAATTCAAACTCTTCCGAAAATAGCCTCATGCAAATGGCAGGCGTGAAAAATAAAAAAAACCAAGGACTTAAATCAAAAAATACACTTAGTTCTGCAAAGCCAAAATCTAAGACATTGCCTTGGAAAAACCAAGTATAAAAGCCAATCAATAAATAAAAAGAAAACATGAGTCCTATACCGATGAATGAGGTAAAAAACACATTAAATTCTTTTTGAATGATCGCCCACATATTAATCCTCAAAAATAGATTTTTCTTTTCTCAAAATCGCTGAAACAATCAAACTCAGTAAAAAAGTAAATAAAACTGAAAAGAAAAAAATGATCATAAATTGAACGCCGGGCCCCAACATCATCTTAGTAATTTTTTCAGCATCTTCTATTTGACTTTCAGTTAAACCTTGACTTTCTAATTTTTCCCTAGCGATATCCATCTGTTTTTGAAGAACTCCTTGGTCAATAAAATTCAAATAGATATAATTAAAACCACCACTAACAACACCCCATATAGCGCCAATTAATAGCGAATTACCTAAGCCCTGTCCATAACTAATTAGATCATCTTGGTTTGATCTCACTTCTTTTAATGCTAAATAAAGAATTGTTGTGTTGATTAAAAGCGTGCCCAGAAATGAAACCCACCCTAATGTTTCGCTAAAGTCTTCCTCTAAGCCTGAATATTTGGTTGCCAGAGTTAAAACAAAACTAGTAATACCACCTATAACTCCCCATTTTAATGCTAAAACGGAATTAGACAATTTTAAATCTTCCTGTTTTTCCATGATTAATTCTTTTTAAAATATAAAGACATGAGTAGGTTTGGCAAAAATGCCAACACAATTTTTTGTGTGAGATCATCTTTAGCTATACTTCCAGCATCTATTCCATTAATGCCATTCAGTAGCATTTTATAATATTCAATTCCTTCATGCTCAATAATCACCGATTTGTACTGCTGTAATTCACTGACACTAAATTGTATATATTCATTTAAAACTCCAAGACCAATTTCAGACACGTAGAAATAATACAAGACCATTGAACTCAAAATAGCCACAAAAAGAATGTATATATATTGAAACAGAAAAATTTTCAAAAAATGGGCAGCATCTGTTTTAAAAATCTTTTTGACCATTAAATACTGAAGAATTAATACTAACACAAAACTGGGTGCTTTTTTCCCTCCAAGAGGCAAAATACCCAGGGAGTAAAAGATAATGCAATAAAGGATAATTAAACCAACGGCAAATAGACTTGTTGCCAATAATTGTGGCCAATGCTTGATCAGATTTTTCATTTATTGATTATTATACGCAATCTCTTGTTGATTCAGCACCATTAAAATTTTATGGCTAAAAGTATATCCTAGAAAAGCTGAATTTTTAGATTTGCCCACAATATGATCTACTGCATAAGTATATGCAGGTACTTTTTGGAATAAAATTCCCTTGGCTTTACTCCCTTTTCCTAGCGCTGGCATATTTAGCCCAACTAAATTTGCGGGGTTGGAAGAGAGTAATTTGTCAATAAAAGAAATTTTTCGATGAATGGCCTCTTGGTAACATGAGAGAAACAATGTTTCTAAGCCGATTGTACCAAAAGCGGCATGGTCAAACTCCACTTCTTTTACTTCACTTTCATGAGGTGTATGATCAGACACAATGGCATCAATTGTACCATCTTGAATACCTTTCCATAAAGAATTAACATCACTCTCAGTTCTAAATGGAGGAAAAACCTTTTTCATGGTATCAAAATCACTGATCGAATCCTCCGTAAATATTAATTGATGAGCAGCCACATCACAAGTTATAGGCAAACCCTTTTTCTTAGCTGCCCGAATTAAGTCCACTGATTCGCTGCAAGAAAGACAAGAGAAATGTAGCCTGAATTTAGCATGAGTGTGACCAAAAGAATTAGACAAGATATAAGAAAGTAAATCTAAATCACGTTTTACACTTAATGTCTCAGACAAATCAGGTATACCTTTAAGTCCTAATAAAGTACTTTGTAATCCTTCGTTTATTTGACCATACAGAGACAGTCCAGTCGTATCGGGCCTAGAAACTAAAGTTGCGGGCAACGATTGTAAATATTGCAAACACTTGCTCATTAAATCTACATTCTGGATACTTGAATTTCCATGGGCAAACCATTGGGCTCCAGAAGAGAATAAGTCAAATAAATCAGTAAAATTCTCCCCTTGATTATCAATCGTCAAAGGTGCCATAGCCATAAAGTTCACCCCATGAACTTGAGACATGTTTTTAACAAACTCAAGCGCCTGTGGTTGTTGAGGTACAGGATCCCCCGTAGGCAAAAGTAATAAATCCAACACCCCACCTTTCTTAGCTGCTGCTGACAAACTTGTCCAGTCTTCTTTAAACTCCCCACCCGGCAAGGTATTATGAACACGTAGATCCATCATAGACGGTGACCAAGCTAAATCAGGTTGGTCAATGACTAAATCGGCTTTTTCATTCAAATTATTTCCAATTTGAACCCATTGGCCATTTTCAAATAATAAATCTACTACCTGATTATAGAAGTCAGAAAGACTATCTTGTATTAAAACCGATTTAAATAAAATTCTCATGCGATTCTATGGTAAAAAAAAACCCTGATCAACAGGGTTAAAAATTAATGTGCAATAAAGGATTTGTAGGTTTCAACATCCATCAAATGGCTTATATCACCCAAATCACTTGGTTTCATTTTGATTACCCAACCATCACCATAAGGATCTGTGTTAATTAATTCTGGGTTATTATTTAATGCTGTATTAAATTCAATTACTTCACCAGAAACAGGCAAGAACAAATCCGAAACCGTTTTAACTGCTTCCACTGTTCCAAATACGCCATCTTTAATTATGTTTTTTCCTATCGACTCGACTTCAACAAACACAATATCACCCAATTCTCCTTGGGCAAAATCAGTAATTCCTACCACGGCTATATCTCCCTCTATTTTAATCCATTCGTGTTCTTGGGTGTACTTTAAGGCTACTGGAAAATTCATATGTAATGTTTTAGCATGCAAAGGTCACGAAATTCATGATTTATTGCAAATAATTTTATTCAATAATTGAATTTATTCATTTAAACTATATCGAATTTGAAAACCACCCGCTACCGTTGATCGATAGAATGAATTAGAAACCAATGGATTATTAAACATTTTGTCAAAGTATGCAGTAACAGACAATTTATCACTGATCGCATAACTAATTTGAGGACGAAATTGGAAATTATAAAATCCTTGAGTGACAATCGTCTCCGCATCTAATTTCCTTTGCAATGTCCTCGTATCACGAATGGTTAAATTGCAGTTGAATCGTAAATCATTAGGCAAACGAACATTACGCCCATTAATCTTAAAAGGAATCAGCATATTAGCTTTCGTAAAACCAATCGCAAAGGTTAAATCTTTATTTGATAATTCAGCCACTTGATTGTTTGATAGATTTAGCCCCACATTCCTATCTTGATTATATTCAAAACGAAGGGAAACCCTACTTTTAGTAATCGCATTGAAGCCAATTAAAGGAGAAAAACGCTCTGAAAACGAAATCGTACTCATAACATAAACAGGAATCAGCGTATTCGTTTTTGCGTCAAATCTAGACGATAAAGGATAAAGTAAGCTATTGAGCGTCAAATTAGTATAATCATTTTCAAATTGGCCATATTCCAAAGCCGAAACAAAATTACCCACACTATAAGTACTCGAATACATATGAGTAATCGTGAAAGAAGAAAATTTCTTCGTAATCCAAGGAAGTAAATTCAAGCCATTGTAATCGACTTTCCAATTGGGCAATGGAATATTATAAAAAGGAGAATATTTAACATCGTTGGCCGACACACCCGAATATGCAGCAAAAAATGAAGGAATTAAGACATCTTGCGAATTAATATTATAATCTCCACCTTCGGCGAGTTTGGCCCTAGTTAATCTATTAAGCAAAATCGATCTATTGGTTCTGAATTTTTCAAAAACTAAAGCAGGATCATCAAATGCAGTTAAAAATGACAAAAATGACATGGAGTAATTTCCGGAACGTATCGGGCTTTCAGATGCAAATGCTCCATTGACTGTTTTAGGCCTAAAAAATTCTTGGTAATTATCTCCTTTATTGTAATTTCCTTCTACTTGAATTCGTAAATCTTTGTTGGGCTCCAGCTGAGTGATGTAAGAAAACTTCTCTTGTTTAGTCTGCGTAAAAGGTATATTTTGAACGATACTTTTGGAAAGCCAACCATTCTCACCGGCTGTAAACCTTATTTGATCACTTTGGCTACCTGAAATAAAATCAAAACCCGGAGCTGTGGATTGACTATTCATCCCCAATAACCCTGGATTTGGTAAAAATCCAGGTAAAGTCGTGGACTCGTTGATCGAATAATTAACCTGAATTCCTCGTAAAGTCAACAATAAGCGAGTCAATGACCGAAGTGCATTTTTAGGAGAAATTAAAATATCATCATCATCTCCTGGATTTCTAGCTACATTCTTACCTATCGGATTGCCATTATTTGCCCATCTTAGCGCTTTAATACGGTTGTAGAGCGCTACAAAATCCACTTTTCCATTAATGGAGCGCTCCCGCGTATTTTTGATAATATTTCCAAAAGGTAAGTCTAAGGAATCTCGAATATCAAACGAATTAGCAAAGTAATTGTAACCAATTCGATGCGAGTAATCAGCGTTAATCCAGTCGGTTAAAGGCAATTTTTGCAAAGGTAATCGCCAAATCATTCCCGCTTGTTGGTCAAAATTCTTCGCCCTCCCTAGACTCTTAATATTGAACATCACGGAATCACGTTTAGCTTGAGTATCTAAATCGCCAAAAGGTTCATCTATAATAGAATTAACAATTGTATTATAATTCAACACAACACTCTTGGTCAAATTCCAATTCAACGCATATTGCCGATTAAAGTACCAGTATTTTTCAAACTGAGGAGCCACTCCTAATGTGGTCAATTCGCCATTCCTTAATTGAGTCCTAATAAAACTGCGATCCATTTCTGCCCTAACTGTTAAGGAAGTCGGAACTAAATTGACATTCATATCCTTAAATAGTAGAAGCCATGGAGAGTCAGAATTCATTTTTGCAAAAGGCTCCCAAAAATTACTATTGGACGTATACGCATACAAAACACTTCCGCGCTGGCTCAATTGAGTATATGAATCAATTAAAGTACTAGATCTCATCATTTCCGAATACGCATATGAAAATGAAAAATTTGAAAGATCCCATAAATAGGCATGCTTAGCTAAAGCACTTCTGACTTTCCTAACGTTAGAGAAATTAAAACCATGCCTTTCCGTATTATCCTGCACTAGCTTCAAGTATTCTTGTTTTTTTGATTCGGAACTAAACTTACCTAAAGAGTTTGTCAGAAAAATATCTGGATCTAATGGATCAAATTGCGGAGCTATATTTCTTTTGTCATATGATATATAAAATGGGATTTGGAATCCCCACTGAAGAGGTAAAAATTTATCTAAATTCAAATTAGCTGTTAATCCTATTTCATATAAATTATCCCGTGATCTTTCCGATATCTTAGATTGAACCCCACCAAAACCATAATTCTTGAAGCTTCCATTGAATACCACTTGGCCTATGTCGGCCAACTTAACCCCTAATTTACCAATGGCTGCTTCCCCGGAGGTTTGATCAAAACCAAATCCCCTTAATTCATTCACCCACACGCAAAAAGATTTGTTTTGAGCGTCTTTTGTGGTATTACGAACACCTATCATCGTGGTCATGGTCGCACTTTGATCCGGTCTTCCCATAACGGTTATTCGATAAACTTTACCAGTAGAACTGGTCATCAACATAGAAAAGCGATCATTCAAACCCTTATTTTGCCTATCCCTTTCAATTTTTACAAGCTTTAATAATTCAAACTCGATATCGAATTCATTCTCCATTGGCCAAATTTCTGTATCTAAGCTTTGCCCTTTTTGTGTTTGAATTAAGCCTGTGTTCTCAACCTCATAGTAGTTATCTGTTAAATCTGTACCAATGCGTAGAAAGGCAGAAACATGGCCTGAAATTTGGTCAGCACTTTGCATAGAAACAAACATTCTAAGCCGTTTGTAATTAATAAAATCAAACATCGTATTTTTAAATACAGCCCTCGCATCTCCAGGCCTAAGATTGTCAACACATAAGCTCATCGACTGCTCATTTAATCGAGCATTATTGATGGTCGTAATATCTTGATCGCGGACAAAACCTGGAGGTACTACATAGGGAATTGCATTGGCTCCCTTCGTTGCAGGTCCATTTTCCTCTACATTGACACTTGACACCCTAAATTTAGCATCATAGGATTCTGGCAAATCCATACCATTTTTAACATCTAAATTTCCAATAAACTTCCTGTATGAATATCCCGAAAGCTGCAATTGAGCAAATCGCAATACGACAGGGTCTTGAAAATCACTCAATAACATTCTAAAAAAACGAATGGATTTGAAGCTCGATATTTCACCTGCCGGTGTGGTATAATTACGCTTATCTTTTATCGGAACTCTAAATAAATACCAATCCACTCCCCCTTCATTCACCTTATCCACCACAAAACCTTGACCTACTTGCAATTGGCCTGGCTTAAGATCAATTTGATATTGAAAATAAGACTCAACTTCATTGACCGTATTATCATTGTTTAAATCTTCCCGATCAGGCATCATACTACTTGCTTCGGTAATCGTTGAATTCGTCGGATTATCAGTGGTAGGAGAGTTATTTTCTAGACCCATGAAGTTTTTATACCGTTCAATGATACTGCCCGTTTTATTAAATTTATCGCTCAAATAGTGTACAAAGTCATCGCCAGCTGGATCATTTTTAAGAGCTGAAATCGCATTTTGATCACTTACTTTGGCAGATATTTGAGTCAAATATTCTTTAAAATAAGTTTCCTCTGTAACGGCGGAAGCTTCAGTTGACCTATTCAACAAACCATCTAGACCGATATCTTGTTGCGCCCTACCCCCTTGATTATCAAAGGCATTAATGACAAATTGGCGCTTAGGAGCTAATCCCCATAAGGTCTTTTCAACATTCTGAGTATTCCCTGAAGTGATTTTTTCACCGGCAGGAATTCCATTTTCAAAATTAGAAAATCCATCAGGCATAAAATCCTCTGAGACATCACCTAAATGAAATATAAGCTTTCCACCTGTTTGGTTATTTTTATTAAAAATACCATCCCGAACTTTACCTTGATCTCCTGTCACAAAAGGATCCATCATCCAAAATTCAATTTGCTCTACATTCGCATTATCAAAATCTGTGTCTGACGCAATCGCACGTGTAATTGCACCGAAATTTGATTTTGGGTTTGGCAACAAACCTTGTGAATTCAAACTTGGATTGAAATTATAAATACCACGTTCCGATGGAAAATAGGCCACATCTAAAACACCTAAAGGTAAATTAGTAATGTTATTGGCAAAGTCTTTATTCGGAAACAAACCCTTTGGCGTTACGACGCGCTCATAAGCAAATAAGTTTACTTGGGCTGGGTCAAGTCCAGGAACCTCCAAAGCAAAGCCACCTTGGCCATAAATACTTGCGTCAACATTATACGCCGAAATTTTAGCACGTCTAAAATTTGAACTTATGTCTCTTGGATTTCCTGAAATAAAATCTTTAGGGGTGGCACCAGGGCGCCAATAAGTTGGCTGAGAACTTAAGTTATAAACCACTCTGGCTGATTCAAAATCATCAATAAATGCATTCCCCTGAACACGGTCATTGACATTCGGGATCAACTTAGCAAATTCGCCTTGAAAGTCGATCACAGATGATTCCTTCGTGGAAACAATCGGTAATGCATCAATCATGCGGGTTAAGACGTTTGATTTTTTCAAAATACTGGCATCAAAACCTATTAACGTATTATTAACAGGTTCATTTCCAATGGCCACTCGCCTAAAAAAGGCAGGTGGCGTTTCACTCATATTTTGAATAGTAGCTCCTAAATGAACGTCTTGACCTAAATTATAGTCTAATCTAGTTCCCAGCATAGTTCTAATTTGATTCGAAAAAAGATCAGGCTTTTCGTAACAAATTTTAATTTCACGACCCGAATTAAATACTCCCTCATTGATGATTTTGACACGACCCGATTGGCCATCCACGATAAAATCAGTCCCTTGACTTAAAGATTGGCCACCAGCGGTTACCGTAACTGATTTTGCCTCTACTCCAAATGGCAACGAAATATCGCCACCGCCTACTCCAGACTGGAAAGAACCTTTTAAAAAGAATTTATTTTTACTCGCTATTTGGGTGGCATCCGTCTGCGTACTCGTATACAGTTTTTGAAAAACATACTTGTCAACCAGATTTGATTCAGAGGATGTGAATTTTGCTTTCAGGTTTTTTCCAAAAGGTTCTAGAATTGGAAATATAATTTTTCCATTTTTGGAATCAACCGTTATATCTTCAATGAAATCAAAATTGCCATCCGGTTGGGCATCTCCAGAAAAATTAAGTTTATCTAATCCCAAAACTTTGACCAATGGAATATCTTTTAATTTCTCTCCTTCAATCAAGTTTGAATTATCAATGCCCGTAGCATCATCTTTATAAACTATGCGTAATTGAAAATTTTGTTTTGACAATGAATTGGTATTTAATGAGTAAATGTTTTTCATCATTAAATCCCACATAGGATGCTCCAAATGATTCCGTAACGTAGAAGATTTAAGCATTTTTAGAATCAAAACTTCATTATCTTGTCGAGCTTGATAATCTTCGGTTAGTTCGCCAACCTTATATTTACGGCCATTAAATGTGTATTCATAGGAAACAGCTAACACCTCATCATTACGTAGCGGTGAAATCAGTGAAATATACCCAAGGGAAGAATTGAACTTAAATTCACGTTCATTCAGCCTTTTAGCTCCCTTTAACATATCAAAATCCGTGCCTCTTTGCAAGTTATAAACAGACTCTAACTGATAAGAAGATTGATCGGAACGGCGTATTTGTGGGTCATTTACCAATTTATCATAAAGACCATTATTTTTATTGTCAACGGATTGATTGGGAATGATGGGTTGGACCGCGGGTTTATTTCTACTGTTGGGATTTGATTCTCCTAAATCAGCTAAAGCCACTAAATTTCTTAATGTTTCTGTGCTTTGAGTTCTGTTTGTTACATATACCTCGATCCGAGTGATGGTTATTCCACTGGTGATAACAGGCAAGCTTCGCAAAGATCTTTCGTAATTATCTTTGAAGTAAGTGGATAAGAAGAAATGCCTATTTTCATCATATTGATCCGCTCTAATTTCAAAAGAACGACCCTGAGTCCCTCCTTTCATAGTGATACAATCTTGCTTAGAACGTTGTTGGGCCGCGACAACCGTCACGTCCAAATTTCCAAATCGCAATAATGTTTTAAGACCAAATAAATTTTGAACACCAGGAATTAATTGAGAATTAAGCGTCCAAGAAGTGTTTCCAGCTTCTATATTCTGAAGAATATCTTCTTCTTGGGTTTTCCAATTTAATTTAAGTTGGTTTTGAAAATTAAAACTAGCTTTCGTATCGAAATTGGCATTTAGGTTAAGTTTGTCACCGATCTTACCTTGAAAATTGATTTGAGCTTGTTCGTTAAAAAACAAATTCCCTACGTATCGAAGTTGGACCGGAACCGCAGGATTATCCACGAATTGACCCATATAACCTATATCCAACAATAAGCTACCATTGGGTTTGAATGAAACTTCGGTCCCACCAAAAATCCGATCAATTGAAGGTGGCAATTCAATTTTTGGAAATAGCCCTCTAGATTGAACCGAATTGTTCCCGTCAAGGCTCTTTGAATAATCATTCCAATAGGTCCTATTCAAATCTTTATTTTGCAAATTACTATAGTCACTCAAACTAAAAGCTTGGGATGGGGAGATTGAAATATCACCTAATTGTTGAGAAGAGATTAATTGATTTTGGCTAAAATCGATTTGATTCCGACTTCCTTTTATTGAAAAAATAGAAAAAGGCGATTTTGAAAATTGCTTATTTGATTGATAAAAATCAAAAGGTTTAAGTTGGAAACGAGGCCTGCGACCACTTTTTAAAATGGTCGTGGTTGAGTCTGCATTTTGAGAAAAAGAAATGAAAGGTAACACCGCAAAGGCCAAGAAAAAAAGGCCTTTTAAAATGACTTTTATAGCGATATTGCCGTCTCTTTGCACAAATAATAAATTAACGAAGGGCTAGTTTAATAAGCTGCTCAATAGTAGCATCTGGATTAGATTTCAATAATTGGTCTAAATTTTTCTCAGCTGCTACTCGAGGAATTCCTAGTGTTACCAATGCACCTAAAGCCTCTTGCTTAACGCCATATGACTTATCAGGAGAGGATTTACCAGCTTCCACAAACAAAGTATCCTTTTTACATTTGTCTTTTAATTCTAAAATAACGCGTTGCGCTGTTTTAGACCCAATACCCTTGATCGATTGAATCAAAGCTATATTTTCATTCATAATGGCCCCTCTTATTTCTCCACTTGAAAAGGAAGATAACATGACCAAGGCCGTGGTAACACCTACCCCTGAAACACTGATTAAATCTAGAAATAATAACTTTTCGTCCATTTCATAAAAACCCACAAGGGTATGTGCATCTTCTTTGATCTGTAAATGGGTAAAAAGTTTACAATTTTCATCACCCTCAGCAAGTGAATCATATGTTTGCAATGAAATTTTTACATCATAGCCGACACCTTGAACGTCTATAATGACATGCGCTCTGTCTTTGTAAGCTAATTTTCCTTGTAGGTATGCGATCATTTTATGAAATTTTTAACCTCATTCCAGGCCTTAAAACCGAAGAACGAAGTCTATTTAATTTTTTAATTTTTGCTATCGTGCTGCCATTGTATTGCTCAGCAATTTGAGATAATGTATCACCAGGCCTAACTCGGTGATAAATAGGTCTTCTTTTTGATTTTGTTTTTAAATCAGGATGTTTCGTATTATATGTCTCAACCTTTGATGAAGCATTTGCCACATCCATATCAACCCATTCCTTGACAAAATAGTAAATTACCTTTCCTCTTTTTAAGCGGTTAGACCTCAAGCGGTTAATACGTTTTAATTCGAGTACTGAAACATCTAAATTCCGAGCTATTGTATAAATAGTCTCTCCTCTTCGGACTACGTATTTCTTCTTTGAATTTTTCAACATTCGAAGTCCGGCTGTGGAGTCGATTGATCCTAAAGAAATACCTACAACTTTGCGCGTACCAAAGTAACTCGCAGAATCAAGAATCTTTATGCGATTCTCACTAAAAAAAGCAAATTTATCTTTGGGAATGCGTACAATAATTTTGTCTACATCAGAAGGAATTGAATTCCCTAAAATATGAGGATTTAAAACTCTGAAGGTGTCTAAAGAAAATCCAGCTAAAGACGATAAAACTTTTAAATTGACAAATCCTTTCAAATGTAAGGTATCAGAAGGCATGTGAAAAGCCCATTCCTGAGGTTGAATGGCATGGTCCCAATGAAAATTCATCATATATGAAATCGCAATATATTGAGGAACATAATTACGTGTTTCTTTTGGAAGACAATTGTAAATACCCCAAAAGTTAGTTGATCCACAACGCCTTATCGCCCGTTTAACATTCCCGGGTCCAGTATTATAGGCAGCTAAGGCCATGTGCCAATCTCCAAAAATTCGATACAATTGGCGCATATATTTACATGCCGCCTCCGTGGCACGTTCAGGATCAAATCTTTCATCCACATAAGAATCTACTCGAAGTCCAAAATCACCTCTTGCAGTATAGGGCATAAATTGCCATAAACCACCAGCCCCTTTTAAGGATAAAGCTTTGGTTTCAAGTCCAGATTCGATCAAAGACAAATATTTTAACTCATCAGGCAACCCGTATTGCTTGAGGTATTTCTCATAAATAGGAAAATACAAATCACGTTTCTCCAACATATGTTGGGTAAATGCGGCCTTCTTAAAAGCAAAATATTCAACATATTGATGTGAATATTGATTGTAAATAAGAGGTATTACATTTTGAATTGATTTTAACCGATTCTGAATTAAGGAAGGGTCTATCATTAAAGATGTGGGTATTCCTTGCTCAATTCGCGCTAAGGAATCAATAAACTTACGATCAATATTTGGCAAAAATGCACTCCTAACCTGCCCAAACAAAGAGCTTGAAAGGAAGCAAAAATACAGTAAATATGTAATCTTTATTTTCAACGAATTATATTATAAATATGAAGTAAAATCAACCAATTCATCCTCTGAATAAGCTGGTCCCATCGCCTGAAATCCAATCGGAAGTCCATGTAAGTCCTGTCCAGCAGGAACAGTAATAGCGGGCAAACCAGTCACATTTGCCTGTACGGTAAATAAATCACCTAAATACATTTGGAGTGGATCTAGTGTTTTTTCCCCTAAACGATATGCGGTAGAAGAGGTCGTTGGCGAAATGATAAAATCAAAATCTTTCAAAATCGCATCCGTACGCTCTTTGATTAACCTTCTAACTTTTTGCGCCTTTGTATAATAAGCATCATAATAATTAGCGCTTAAGACGAAGGTGCCCAACATAATTCTACGTTTAACTTCCGCGCCAAAACCCTCATTCCTTGTTTTTTTATACAGGTCCATTAAATCTCGAGGACTTTGAGTTCTTTGGCCAAATTTAACTCCGTCAAACCTTGATAGATTAGAACTAGCTTCAGCTGTGGTTAACACATAATAAGTAGGTAACATTTGATCTATGTAGGCAAAATCAACAGATTCAACAACGAATCCTTTTTGTTTTAATTGCGCTACTTTAAGAAAAAATTGCTCTTTAATTTCGGTTTGTAAACTTGGATGCTCGACAATTTCTTTAATGTAGGCTAGCCGTTTTTGGGGTATAAATTCTTTCTTATCCAAGCTGCTAACCGTACTATCAAATTCATCAGGGCCGGAAATCACATCCATAACTAGCTTGAGATCAACGGGATGGTGGCACATGGGACCAATAGAATCGAAAGAAGAGGCATATGCAATTAATCCCCAACGGGAAACAAGTCCATAAGTAGGTTTCAGTCCTGAAATTCCACAAAAAGATGCTGGCATACGGATTGAACCTCCCGTGTCTGTACCTAATGAAAGATGACACATTCCTGCCTGGACAGCTACGGCTGAACCGCCTGAGCTACCCCCAGAAACGTGATTGGTATGCGTATAATTCAATACAGGTCCGAAAGAAGAATTTTCATTGGTCGACCCCATCCCAAACTCATCACAATTTTGTCTGCCAATAATAATCGCATCTTCACTAATAATTCGTTGGACCGCTGTAGCTGAAAAAGTTGATTTAAATCCATTTAAGATTTGACTACCCGCTTGAGCCCCGTGATCTTGATAACAAAGTAAATCTTTCATGCCTACCACCATTCCAGCTAATTTACCCGCTTTCCCATCTTTAATTTTTTGGTCAATTAACCTCGCTGAGGCAAGAGCTTCCTCCGAATAGACTTCTAAAAAAACATTCAATTGTTTATTTAAAGCATCAATTCGACTTAAATATTGCCTAACCAAATCAACACAGGACAACGTGCCTTGAAATAAACTATTTCTTATTTCTGAATAAGGCTGAGGGAAATTTTCCATTAAAAATGGGGGTTCAATTAAACACAAAAGCATAGTTGGAAGATCCAACTATGCATTTTAAAAAAGAATAAACTAAAACTATTTTTTAGTTTCGTCTAATTCTTTATTGATCTGATCTTTAACTTCATTTTTGGCATCTTGAAATTCACGAATACCTTTACCCAATCCTCGCATTAATTCAGGTAGTTTTTTACCGCCAAAAAACAATAATATGGCTAATCCGATAAGTAACAATTCTCCGCCACCTAAACCGTTCAAAAACAATAATATACTTGCTGTGTTCATATTTTCTAAATTTTAATTGTGTAAATATATTCAATCCTAATTAAAAATCC
>CAMBGA010000007.1 GCA_945866095.1 Spirosoma fluviale | reverse complement strand
CTTAAACAAAATTACCTTTATAGCGGACAAGGTTTTTTGTCTACCTAACTCAAAAAAATCAATATTATGGCAGGTGTAAACAAAGTGATTATTCTAGGTAATTTAGGAGGAGATCCTGAAGTAAGAGCGCTTCCTAGTGGCGTAAAAGTGGCTAATATCAACATTGCTACTTCCGAATCTTATACGGGTAAGGATGGTCAGCGAGTGGAACAAACGGAATGGCACCGAGTAGAATTATGGGATAATTTGGCCACCATCGCTGAGCAATATTTAAAGAAAGGAAATCAAGTTTATATTGAAGGTAAAATTCGCTCTGAAGAATGGCAAGACAAATCGGGTGCCACCATGCGGGGTTATCGCATTCGAGCCACATCCATGAATTTAATTGGCAGTAAAAATGATCGGCCAATAGGCGATTCTCCAGAACCTAGGCCTAAGCCAGAGAGTGTTTCTTTAGGCGAATCTTCTAATAACGGTACTGCTTTTCCTCCCATGATGGCCGAAGGCGATGATCTTCCATTTTAAATTTTTATTAAAAAAGGGAATCTGATCAAAACATATTCCCTTTTTTGTAAATTTGTTCCATTAGTACCTAATTCATATGGACCCCGACCCCTATCCCATACCCTTATTATTATTGATCGACCCAGCAGCTAATGCAAGCACCTATTTTCTTGTTGGGGGGATTCTAATCATTTTACTATTACTTTCTGCCTTATTGGCCGGCTCTGAAGTGGCCTTTTTTTCATTAAATGCAGACCAAAGAACGAGTTTAAGAGAGAGTGAAGGGGCCTCAGAAAAGGCTGTAAGCCATCTATTAGAAAGACCTCAGCAACTTTTAGCCACATTATTAATTGCCATTAATTTTGTTAATATCATATTTATTACCCTGGCAAATTACTTAACCGAATTAGTTTTGGGACCTCAGTCGATGGGTACATTACTGGTTACTTTATTTTTATTATTTGGGGTTACTTTTATTATTACTTTTTTTGGGGAATTAATTCCTAAAGTGTGGGCCCAACAAAATAACCTGAATTTTGCCAGATACACGGCTCCATTAATTCATTTTTTCACGTTCATTTTTTCCCCTTTGTCTAAGGTGTTGTTAGGCTTATCCAGCCTAATTGAGAAAAAAATAAAACGAAAGTCTTATACGCTGACGACCCATGAATTAAATCAAGCGTTAGAAATTACCACGGATGAAAATACGTCTGAAATGGAAAAGGATATCCTTCGAGGAATTTTAAATTTTGGAAATACGTCTGTAAAATCAGTCATGAAAGCGCGCAGGGACATTATGGCCTTAGACACCGACATGGATTTTCATGAACTGATGGACAAGGTCAACAAAAATGGCTATTCAAGAATTCCCGTGTACACGGAGACCATTGATAAAATCGAAGGTATTTTATACATCAAAGATTTGTTAAAGGATATAGATCAAGATGAAAATTTTGATTGGGTTTCTTTATTACATCAGCCATTTTTTGTGCCAGAGAATAAAAAAATTGACGATTTGTTGTATGATTTCCAAGAGAAGCGGGTTCACATGGCGATCGTTGTCAATGAATACGGTGAGACAGAAGGTCTAGTGACCATGGAGGATATCATCGAAGAGATTTTAGGTGAGATTAATGATGAATTTGACGATGAGGAAGTAGATTACAAAAAATTAGATGAACATAATTACATCTTTGAGGCGAAGACTTCCTTAAATGATTTCTCGAAAATATTTGATGTTGACGTGACCCATTTTGAAGATAAGAAGGGGGAAAGTGAAACATTGGGTGGGTTTTTGATCGAATTATTTGGCCGAATTCCTCATGCCAATGAAGAATTGATTTTTGAACCTTTTATCTTTAAAGTCCAATCGGTGGACACGAGAAGAATTAAAAAGATCAAGGCGACCATAAAAGTAGATAAGCCTTTGATTGAGCTGAATAATCTTGATGATGAAAAATAAGGTATTTTTTTTGTTGAGTTTTTATTTTTTGTTGGTTTCCTGTGATCCTACTCAATCACCTACACCTAACCCTGGTATTACGGATGTAGAATCGAATTATGCTGAATTTGAGGACCGGGGACCTATAGAAAATCCCTCATTAAAGGAAGCTTCTGGCCTCGTGGCAAGTAGAAAGAATGCAGGTTCTTTATGGGCTCATAATGATTCGGGAGATGGAAATAGAATTTTCCTTATCGACAGTTATGGCAAGGGAAAACGGGAGTTTAAATTACAAGGGGCAGAAAATCGAGATTGGGAAGATATGGGAATTGTGAGTGAGACGGATGGGTCCGCGACAATCTACCTGGCCGATTTTGGGGATAATAATGCGAATTATTCATCTTACGCTTTGTATTGGTGCAAAGAGCCCATGGTAGATACGAATACTCCTTTAGCAAATACAATTTCTCAGGTTAGTAAATTAACCTTCACTTTATCGGATGGGGCGAGGGATATGGAATGCTTGTTGGTGGACCAAAAAACCAAAGATATTTTTATCATCAGTAAACGAGAAACCACTAAACGTCTATATAAAATTGCCGCTTCTAGCGTTGTCGCTGGGGGAACAGCGAAGGCTGAGTTTATTCGTGAGTTGAACTTTTCAAAACCAATTTCTACGGATTCTAGGCTCATAACCGCTGCCTATATTACAGGCGGGTCCATTTCCGCTGATAACTCGGAAATATTGGTTAAAAATTATTTAGAAATTTACTATTGGAAAAGAAAGGCAGGAGAAAGTATTTCAGATGCTTTATCACGTACTCCCAAAACAGTGCCTTATAAAATGGAGCCTCAAGGAGAGGCAATCACTTTCGCTTCTGATGGAAATGGGTATTATACCATTTCTGAACTAGATGGGTCCGGACCTGTCCGGCTATATTTTTACAAGAAAAAATAGTTATTCAATCACCATTAGTTTTGCGAAACTAAGTAAGAGTACTTTTTCTCCTATTCCTTTTTCGAATATGATGTGAGCTTTTCTCTCTGCTCCATTAATTTCTAGTTTTTTAATCATCCCAAAACCAAATTTTTGATGTTCCACACGCTGGCCTTCCATCAACTGCATCGCATCTGTTTGCTTAAAATCTACGGATGGGACGTGCTGATAATTGGTATTTTGTTGGGGCTTTTGAATCAATTGGGCTGCAGAAGGAGACGTAGATTTTTCCACAAAGCCTGTTTTTTGCACGGGTCTAAAAGAGCTCGTGTCTTTTTTCCCTGGTGTCTTCGCCATTTTCAGGTAGGTGGAATCTAATTCATCTAAGAATCTACTCGGCTCACAGCTTTTTAATCGGCCAAACTGATACCTCGATTCCGCATAAGAAATCATCAATTTCTTTTCTGCTCGGGTGATGGCCACATAAAACAATCTCCGTTCTTCTTCCAGGTCGGCCTGACTTTGAAGCATCATTTGGCTTGGGAATAAATCCTCCTCTAGGCCAACTAAAAATACATTTTTAAATTCAAGGCCTTTCGCGGAGTGCACCGTCATGAGGGTTACTTTATCGCGATCATTGGGGTCTTCGTTGGTATCTGCGTTCGTCAACAGGGACACAGACTGCAGGAAAGTACTGAGTGATTTGTCTTCATTTTCTTCTGAGTCGACAAATTGCTTGATGGCATTGAGGAGTTCTTGAACGTTTTGATAGCGGGCAAGTCCTTCTACCGTTTTATCTTCATACAATTCTCTAACTAAACCTGATGATTTCGCTACATGGGATGCCACTTCATAGGCATCTTTTTGTTCTACCTCCACTAATAGTTTAAAGGATTTAATGAGGTCAGCAAAATTTTCAATGGATGCTCCCCCTCTGGCCCCAGGATATTGGTTGATGTGGCTAACCACTTCCCACACAGACACTTGATGCTCGGCTGCAGTCACAGAAATTTTAGCGATACTGGTATCGCCGATTCCTCTTTTGGGAAGGTTGATAATTCGCTTGAAAGCTTCTTCATCATTTTGATTGACGACAAAACGAAGGTAAGCCAATACATCTTTGATTTCTTTTCTTTGATAAAAAGAAAGGCCGCCAATGATTCGGTAGTTGATGTTTAATCGGCGCAAAGATTCTTCAAAAGACCGAGATTGAGCATTCGTACGATATAAAATGGCAAAATCTGACCATTTGAGTCCATCTTTTTGTCGCCCCTCAAAAATCGTCGAAGCAATAATTCGGCCTTCATCATTATCAGAACCTGCTCGTATAATTTCTATTTTGTCCCCTTCCTCATTGGACGTAAACACATCCTTTTTTAATTGGCTTTTATTTCGGGCAATAATGGAATTGGCTACGGCGACAATCGCTTTGGTGGACCGATAATTTTCTTCCAGTTTGATGGTTTTCAAATCTGAATAATCGCGCTCAAAATTTAGAATATTTTGGATGTCGGCCCCGCGAAATGCGTAAATACTTTGGGCATCGTCGCCTACCACACAGATGTTGCGGTTGACCGCCGCTAATTTTTTGGTAATTAAATATTGGGAAACGTTGG
Source organism: Spirosoma fluviale (assembly GCA_945866095.1). Classification (GTDB taxonomy): domain Bacteria; phylum Bacteroidota; class Bacteroidia; order Cytophagales; family Spirosomataceae; genus Aquirufa; species Aquirufa fluvialis_A. The sequence goes on along the minus strand of CAMBGA010000007.1, from coordinate 34,014 downwards.
TGTCTTGAAACTCGTCCACCATCACATGTTTAAATTTATGTTGGTATTTATTCAGGACATCCAAATGATCTCGAAAAAGAATATTGGTTTGGTATAATAGGTCGTCGAAATCCATGGCATTTGCTTGAAAGCAGCGCAGGCAATAGGATTTATATAATTGTCCCATCATCGGAATTTTCGCATAGCGATCTTCCTGTTCTACGATGGAGGAGGCCAGGTATTGCTCGGGGCTGATGAGTCGATTTTTTGCGTTCGAGATTCGGTTTAAAACCAGGTTAACTTTATATACTTTATCGTCTAAATTTTGCTCTTTGACCAGCGCCCGAATAAGGGATTTTGAGTCATCGGTATCATAAATGGAGAAGTTGGACGTGTAGCCTAATTTCTCTCCTTCGAAACGCAAAATTTTGGCAAAAACGGAGTGAAAAGTCCCCATCCAAATATTTTTTGCTTGGCCGCCGATGACCGTTTCGATTCGGTGGCGCATTTCCCCGGCTGCTTTATTGGTAAAAGTTAGGAGTAAAATGGAGAAAGGATCTATGCCTTTTTGGATTAGGTAAGCGGTCCGATACGTAAGTACTCTCGTTTTGCCAGATCCTGCGCCGGCGATGATCATGAGGGGTCCTTCTATGTACTCAACAGCTTGTCGTTGGGGCTCATTTAAGCCATCCAAAAAATCCATATTTTCTTTTTTATCGCGTGTAATTGGGCCACGAAAATACGGAAAAAGGCGCAGATATTCTGCGCCTCTATACCCTTAATTTTTCAAAATATTATTGGATCGCAACTAAGTCGCGTTTCACTTCAGTTTTGATATTAAATGATTTTGATTGAACTAATTTCTTGCGAGAGTCTAATACTTCCATTCGATATTTTCCATCTGAAAGGTCAGAGAAGCTAAATAATTTCTGGTTGGAAATTTGCTCATTATAAAGGATATTATTTTCTGTGTCATAAATAATTACAGTAAGAGATGATTTCGGTTCAGCGCGAACGAGGAATTTCATTTTACCCACTTGCTCGATGTTAACGGGCGAGGTTAATTCTGCGGCGGAGGCGGCAGAAGCGATAGACATGGTGGCAGCCAACATAAAAGCTGCAATGTAATTTTTGTTAGTGAAATTTCTCATAAACGTATTTTTATAAAACTTAGGCGGAATTATTTCCGTTTGTTTGAACAAAACTAGCACGTTAGTATTATCCACCAATTAAATCCGCAAGAAATTTAAATTTTCCAAGAAAATTCTTCTTTAAAAAATTATATTTCTTTGAATTGTGCAAAAAATTTAATTGAATTTGTGGAAAGCTAATGTGCGATCATGCAAAGAGAATTAGGGAAGAAAGACTGTGTTAACAAATTGTTAATAAACGCAAATCATTTTAACCATTTGTTAATAGTACACTAACGGTATCATAATGAATGATGATTTTCATTAAGCTAATTTTGTTGCAAATATTTTGAAACAATACATTAGAAACCATACACCAATTAATCATACAATATGACTTTCATTATGAATCGCACCCATTATTATTCAATCGTATTCTTATTTCTTTCCATCGCATCTTTTGCTCAACAAACCGGAGTAATTAGAGGAACCATTAAGGATGTTAAGACCAAAGAAGATATCATTGGGGCTACTGTATTAATACAAGGATCTACTAAAGGCGCAGCTACAGACATTAATGGTTTTTTCACTTTTGGAAAATTAGCTGTAGGCACTTATTCGCTAAAGATTTCTTTTGTTGGATATCAATCAAAAATTTATGAAAATGTTAAAGTAGAGGCAGACCAAGTGACTGACTTGAATTTAACTATTGCAGAAGAATCGTCAACGTTAGCTGAAGTTAAAGTAGTCGCTCAGCGATTGACCAATACAGAAGTCTCCGTTATTTCGGAAATCAAGGCAGCCCAATTAATAGTAAGTGGTATTTCTGCCGCGCAAATCACCAAAACCTTAGACCGTACAGCTGCTGAGGTAGTGAAACGTGTTCCAGGTGTTACGATTTTTGGTGATCGCTTCATCAACATTCGTGGTTTGAATGAGCGATACAATACGGTTCAATTGAATAATGCTTTTGCACCATCGATGGAAACAGATGTACGTTCTTTTTCATTTGATATTATTCCAGCTGGCCAAATAGATCGTATTTTAGTATTTAAATCCCCATCCGCAGAAATTCCAGGTGAGTTTGCTGGAGGTGTGGTGAAAATTTTCACTAAATCGATTCCCGAAAATAATTTCTTGACGCTCGATATCTCAAGTGCTTACCGAGAGGGCACAACAGGATCTACTTTCTTTGCCACTAAAAATTCAAATTTAGCTTGGACTGGATTCAATCAAGGATACTTTGATTTGCCTAACTCCTTTCCTACATCACGCGCAGCATTATTAAATGTGGGTTCTGCAGGTTTAGATGCTATCGGTGCATCATTAAAAAATAATTGGACAACTGATGAATCTAATGCAATGCCCGATATGCGTGCCTCACTTTCTGGTGGATTTAAGTTTGACTTGGGTGCTACGAAGTTGGGAAATGTGACTGCGATTAATTATTCGAATACGCGTTCAAATTTTCAAATGGCGCGGAATGATTGGGGTTACAGTAATATCGGTATCGATAAAAAAGGTGAGCCTGATGCAGTATTCAATTTTATAGATAATCAATATACCAATGCGATTCGTTTGGGAGTTTCAAACAACTGGTCAGCTCGATTTGCCAATGGTTCTGTACTTGAATTTAAAAACTTATTTAACCAATTAGCTAACACGCAATATATCCAACGGTCAGGTTTTGATAATGGTTCGAATTGGGATATTCGTTCGTTTGATCAAGTATATCGCGGAATTTATACGGGTCAATTAACCGGTCGCCATGATTTGCAGGAGGGTACATTAAAGGTTGACTGGATGGTGGGTTATAATCAAGCATATCGCCAACAACCCGATTATAAGCGTTTTAGATATAATGTCGACGGGGCTAATGCGAGTTTATTCATTCCGAATGGAGCGGCTCAAACTACGGTATTAGGAAGAACGTACATCGACATGACGGAGTCGTCGTATACAGCGGCATTCAACGCAGTGAAGAAAATTGATTTAAAAGAGGGTAAAGAACTTGAATTAAAAACAGGTTTATTTTTTGAAGATAAGGTTCGTGATTTTGGTGCACGAAACATTGGTTATGTAAAGTCTACGCCCAGTTTTCGAACCACTTTACCCATTGATCAATTGTTTTCAGCTCAAAACTTTAATACGAGAACGGGTATTCGTGTAGATGAGCAAACCAATCCAAATGACTCCTACGATGCTAGTAACACATTACTCGCTGGTTATTTGTCGGCCAATTATGCGCTAGGGAAAAAATTTAATGTTATTGCCGGTGTGAGAGCAGAGCAAAATAGTCAAAAACTGAATTCTGCTGATTTAGTTGGCAAGGCAATCAATTACGATAACACACGGTTGGATTTATTACCATCCATGAACCTTACATATAATTTCACTGAAAAGTCATTGTTGCGATTAGCGTACGGCAAGACCTTAAATCGTCCTGAATTCCGCGAACTTGCACCTTTTTCTTTCTATGATTTCGTTAATAACCGGACGGTTTCTGGTAATCCAACGTTAAAGAATGCCAATATTGATAATTTCGATTTTCGCTATGAATTCTACCCAACGCCATCGGAATTAATCAGTATCGCGGCCTTCTACAAAGATTTTACAAATCCAATTGAAGTAGTCTTTGCATCTGGCGCTAATCCCCTTTTGAATTTCTCGAATGCGAAGTCGGCATTCTCAACCGGTCTAGAAGCTGAAATTCGCAAGAATTTAGGTGCAAACTCGCCTAACTCAATTTTGGGTCGTACAAGTTTGGTTTTGAACGGAACGTACATTCATAGCCGCGTAAAATTGGATGAAAAATTAGCAGCTGATCAGTCAGATAACCGACCGCTTCAAGGGCAGTCTCCATACATCATCAATGCCGGGATTAATTTTAACGATGCACAAAAAGGCTTGCAATTGAATATAAATTACAATGTCATCGGAAAGCGTATTTTCGCAGTAGGTAACAACTTTGGTGCTCCTTATCCAGACTGGTATGAGATACCAAGAAATGTGATCGATTTTAATTTTTCCAAGCAGATTACGAAAGCCATTATGATCAAAGGTGGTATTAGCGATATTTTAAATCAAGGGAATATCATTTTGCAAGACGGAAACCAAGATCAAAATTTCGATCGCAACCAAGATCAAATTATACAAAACTACGCACCGGGGCGCGTAGCTTCACTAGGCCTTATTATTTCTCCATTTAATTAAACAACAAAATAATCAATTCAAACAATTAAATCTAAAAAGTGATGAAACGCTTACAAACAAACATGTTTAAAGTTTTCGCTATGTTAGCTATCGCGGTAGTAACATTAGCGGGTTGCCAAAAGGAAGAAGAGGTTTTTCCAGCTCCAACTATCTCATCTTCTGGTACACTAGCTGGTATTCCAGGAGCCACAGTTACTGTGAAGGCATCTATTAATGCGCCTGCAGGTATTAAGTCAGTTACTGTTTTGAAAAATGGTGCTGCATTTGATTCAAAAATTTTCACTGGCGAGAAAACAGCTGAGTATTCGAAAGATTACGTGATTGAGGGAACGGTTGGTTCATCAGTAACATTTACAGTTCAAGTTACAGATGTTAAGAATCAGGTTTCTTCTTTAGTTTCTATCCCAGTTACTGTTTCTGTTGTTCCTCCTAAATCGATTATTGACGTGGAAGGTGTGATAAAAACTAATACGACTTGGACAAAAGATAAGATTTACCGTTTGAAAGGCTATGTTCGTGTAGGCGAAGAACCAACTTTTGGTAATGTTACTGAAACAGCTACACTAACCATTCAGGCAGGTACTGTTATCATTGGGGATAAGGCAACAAAAGGAACTTTGGTTGTACAACGTGGATCAAAATTGATCGCGGAAGGCACAGTCGCTGAGCCGATTGTGTTTACATCAGCTGAAGGGATTGGCTCACGTTCTCCAGGTGATTGGGGTGGAGTTGTTATCTGTGGTAAAGCTCCTAACAACTTGACAGGTGTTGCTGAATTAGAGGGTGGATATAAAGGATTCCATGGTGGAACTGTTGCTAATGACAACTCAGGAAGCTTAAAGTATGTGCGTATTGAGTATGCTGGAATTCCATTGAATCCAAATCAAGAGATCAACTCATTGACGATGGGTTCTGTAGGATCAGGTACAAAAATTGAATACATCATGACATCATTTGGATTAGATGATTCATTTGAGTGGTTTGGTGGTACAGTGAATTGCAAGTATTTAGTGGCATTCAAAGGTACAGATGATGATTTTGATATGGATAATGGATACTCAGGTACTATTCAGTTTGGTTTAGGTTACCGTGATGGTAATTTGGCTGACGTTTCTGGATCAAATGGTTTTGAAATTGATAATGATGCTGCAGGTTCAAGCTTAGCACCATTTACCTCGGCTACTTTAGTAAACTTCTCGATTATTGGTGCTAAAGGTAAGTCATCTGATTACTTAGATGCCAACTTCCAGAACGGAGCTCAATTGCGTCGTAATGCAAAGGTAAAGGTATATAATACATTTATGACAGGATATCCTGCAGGTTTATATATTGACAGTCAGCGTGGTTCGGCGAAGACGAATGCGGCTAATGGAGAATTAATTGTTAAGAATGTGGTAATCGCTGGTACAACTGGTTGGGGAACTACAGGCTTTACATCATTAAACTCTGGATTATATGGTTTTGGTGTTCCAGTAGTAGACGAAGAGCAAATTGCAAGAACGGGTGCTACAGGTACCGTAGCTACAAGACCTATCGAAATAGGTGCTGGCGTTAAGGCATCTGATTGGTTCAAGGCAATTGCAGGAAATAAGATGTTGACTTCTACTGCTAACACTGGAATTTCTTCGGCGTTATGGTCGGCACGTCCTACCTTAACTTTGACAGCAAGTACATCTGAGTCTTTAATCGGAACGGCTTTACCTACACTACCAAATACTGATGCAACCGATTTTGTTGGTGCATTTAAAAGTACTGATTGGACAGCTGGTTGGGCTGAGTTCAACCCGAATTCAGTTCTTTACATCAAGTAAGAACAAACTTTTAAAAGGCTGCACGTTTACCGTGCAGCCTTTTTTTATACCAATATGAAGAGAATACTTTTTTACTTAATTATTAGTTTTTTTGGCATTGCAGGTTGTCATTCGAAAGATGAAGCTGCCTATTATTTTTCTGATTCAGAGCGGGATACCTTACTCACCAATATCATCAGCATTATCAGTGAAAAAGCGCTTTATGCGACAGATTCTACGAAGTATCAAGCACGGTTTCGTGCAGAATATGTAAATAGATTACCCTTTTTTCGGTTTGTTCATTTGACCAAAGACACGAGTGGAGTTTATACCTATTTAATTAGTAGGCCGGTAGCTGGACTCAAAGATTTACGTAGAGGGGTTATTGGCACGTTTACTTTAAAACCAAATTCTACTGAAATAGATCAATTCGAAGAGGTAGCGAATACGCCTCATTTTGATGAAGAAACAGTAAAGGAACGTGGTGGATTTTTATTCCGGGAACTAGGTAAAACTGGCTCATTGACTAAATATCTTGCCATGAAACATTATGTGGAATGGCCAGATTCCACATTGAAATATGACAAACAAAAAAGGACTTGGGTTTCTTCCCTAGGACTTTAAAATTTTATATTGGTGTATTATTGATAATGCCGCGGGGGTTTCCTTGCGGCATTTCTGTTTATAATTGTCTGAGGATAGCCATCTTTAATTCTCTGTTATTTTGAACCAGCTATTTAAATTGATTATTTCAACCTCCTGTAAAAATATAAACTTGACAAACTACTTATCATAAGACCTACAATGCCTAGTATCAGAATCCAAGTGAAGAATAAAGATGGCAGGTTTAAATTAGGCAATATAAAGCCCGTGAAGAGCAAGAGCACATTGTAGCCTAAGTACCCAATCGAGTCCACAATGTACATCAAGAAGCCTATGTTAGCCTTATGTCTGGTAATGGCAATCATTCGCTCAAATACGGAGGTGGTTATCGTCAAATAAGGCAAATAGATACCAAATCCCGTCAACACAATTAACCAAAACGGATCCAAGTGATTCACCCCCCACACTCCTGCAATAAGCAAAAATAGATAGCCTGTTGCGATGGCTGACATGCTGATAAAAAAGGCAATGTGATTTTTCTTGATTAGTACAAGGCTGCCATTGATGATTAATATTCCCACGGTGACCCAAATTTCCGTTTGAGCATAAATGGAGGCGTTGCCAACAAAGCCTAAATATTTCCATATTTCAGGGGCAAAATCAGAGCGAACTCCCCTTAAAAGTGAAGCAAACAAATACAACAAACTAATGCACAGAATACCGGGCCACAACTCTTTGATCAGCGCGATGCGATCTTGCTGTGTCATAGCTGGCCTCTCTGCGCGGTCCTGCTTATCCTGCTCAGTGGGCTTGGGAATTTTTGTCAACATCCACACAAAAAATATGAAAGGCAAAGTGTAAATCAACCCTGCCAACGAAGGCATCCAATGTTCAGTTACCGATATATTTAATAACCAGGTACCCACTGATTTAGAAACACCATCGGCTAATATAAAGCTACTGCCTAGCGCCGCTATAAATAATTCGGTGTTTCTTTTGCCTTCTAAGAAGCCTTGAATATACCCAAAAATCATGCCTAGGGGCAATCCATTAATCACTAAAAACAGAATACTGTATGGCCTAGGAACTAGTCCAAAACCGACTAAAGCCAATTCTGCGATTAGAATACTGATGAGAATTGCTCGCGTCCTTTTTTCCCATGAAATACCAGAAACGATGAATATTCCGCACCATTTGGATAACATGTAACCGGCAATTTGAGAAGATATCAAAATTGATTTCCATGGAATCCCGATCCAAAATTGATCCGTATATAAACCTGCTGTAAAGGGTTTTCTAAATCCATACACACAAAAATAGCAACCAAAGGCTGCCACCATGGACCACAATGGATGGTTAAATACGAGCTTTCCAGAAAAATTTATTCGATTATTATTGGCGTTCATTTAACAAAAGCCTCCATATACGGAATGTAAAAAGACAAATCCTTTACTTGTAAATTTTCTATTTTGGCTTGATCATCAAAACGTCTCAATTTAACCGCATCCGCATAAAATGGGTTCTTTTCAAATTCGGTACATTCATCCGCCGACATAGGACCTCCTTGCAAACCTAGACTGATGATGGATGGCTCACTTAAAATGTCAAGATATTCCGGCTCCACCGTACATAAATATCTTTTTGCCGCCACGTGCAATCGTACGGGCTCGACTACCTCTAGCGTAAAATATTGCTGTAGAAAGTCATTGGCTAAATTCTCATGTAAATCATCTATCCCATTTTCTGGTGCATCATCAGGTAAATGATGCAACAAATGTCCTATGTCATGTAAAATGCCTGCGACGATAATGCTCTTCTTTTCACCTGCTTCATCGGCAAAATGGGCTGCTTGCAACGCATGTTCCAATTGGCTTACGGCCTCTCCTCCGTATTGAGAATCTCCATGATTTTCAAACAGATGCACTACTTTTTCTATGATCTCAGACATATTATTCAAAATTTTGCTTGTAAATTAGCAAGCATTAGTATGGGAAAGAAGGGTTCTAAGATTTATTTTTTATTGTTTACGAGTCCTTAACAATTTCGTAAAATGAAAGCAGTTGTCAACATTCGAAAAGTGATTGAAACCGATGAAAATGCTATTCGAATTTTATTGGATGAACTAGAAAATCGGACTTCAGATCCCTTAGTTTTTCAGCGTATTTTTAAGCATTACTTACTTAGAGAAAATGCGCTATTTTTTGCTGCTGAAAATGGCCAACAAGAAATCATTGGTTTTATCAGCTGTTTAGGCCAATTATTATTGCATCACGAAGGATTAGTGTATGAGATTGAGGAATTAATAGTCACTCAAACGTATCAGGGAAAGGGGATAGGCCAATTATTAGTCAATCACGTTCGAGAAGCTTTAAAACCCTTCGATATAAAATCCATTGAAGTAACTTCCAATAAACGGAGAGTGAATGCACATGAATTTTATAAAGCTGTGGGCTTCAAGAATTCGCATGAAAAATTCACTTGTTATTTCTGATACAGTTTTTGAATATACTCAGAAGTAAAGCCAGGACTTGTGGTCATTCCTTTTCCCCCAATTCCATTGATAATGTGAATCACATCATCTACTTGTTTGGTATAAACTTCCGTATGCGTCCCTTGTAAATAATATCCAGCCCACGTGGCATCCACGTTCCAATCAGGTAAATCAATTATTTTTTTAGCTTCATGGAGCATCATTTCATTGATTTCGGACGATATCTCAAATCCAAAGTCAGCTTGTCTATTTGCTTGCACATATTCATGAGAATCTCCCAAAATAATGGAACCATCCTCCGCTTGTTTAAAGAGGATGTGAATGCCTTTGTTTTGTAAATTTGTTTGCTCCTCAGTAGACGTCAATTTAGCGTAGGAAGGACATGAATGAAAGCTTTCGTATCGGCGTATCGTAAGCCCTGTTAATATGTTTGATTTTAACATAGGTTTTTGAGCAGCCAGCCTTAGCATTTGTAGTTTACTAATTTTCAATTCTGTAGCTGGGTAATGTTCGGGCAATAAAAATTGAGTATCCCGACCATTAGCCACAATCACTTTCTCGGCCCAAAAATTTTGATTTGAAGCAGTGAAAACCCGAGCAATACCTCTTTTTTTCTCAACCCCTACCACCGGACATAAATTTTGGAAATGAAGGTCCATATGCTGGATCATAAATTCTCGAACCCGATGCACCATTACTCTCGGATTTAAGGATGCCTCCTCAGGTAAAAATAAGCCACCCTTGACATAATCCTTTTTAAAGTGCGGATTTGAGTTTTGACATTCAATGGCTGAATGCAATTTATTTGAATATCCTCGCTCATCAAAAAGTTTTTGAATCTCTTCTAAGAGCGTTAATTCTTGGTCATCGGAAGCAAGGTACCAAGATCCGTTAGGAACCAAAGAAATATTGGTTTCACTTTGTAAATCCTTATAAATCTGCAAGGATTTACGGCCATAATCAAACCACTTATTAAATGATTGTCCCGAAGGAACCGCCTGACCAAAATTCCGAAAACTTGCTTCAAATGGTTGTGAGTCCTTTTCTAACAATAGAACTGTTTTCCCCTTTTTCAGCGCATGGTATGCGCTAAAAGTGCCGATTACCCCACCGCCAATAACAATTAAATCATATTTTTTCATTCTTTAAATCTTCGATAATTTGGATGAGGTCATCTATTTTATTTAACAAGCCATCATTGGGGAATGAGGCTAATTGTTCGCGGGTATGAGTTCCGTTACAAACGCCTAATGCGAGTCTTACCCCAGCATTTTTGCCAAAAGCTAGGTCAACGGGCGTATCGCCTACATTGATGACCTGGGATAACTGGGTAACCCCAATTTGCTTCATGGCAAATTGAATCATTTTTGGTGACGGCCTTCCTTCGCCTGCTTCATCTGGAGTCACCGAAAGATGAATACCTGATTTATTTCTAAGGTTAATAAAATTCTGATTTAAGGATTGACTCCAGCCTAGTTTAGTCAAAATAATGTTCGCAACTGTTCGGTAAAACCCAGTGGTTAAGGCAATGAAAATTCCATTTTTATGCAAATAATCAAAAAGTTCTTGGCATCCTTCCGTTTGAAATATGGGGCTTTTTCGATAATGATCTTCCAATATGGTTTTAAAATCTTCAAATGATTTTAATGCCTTTTGTGAAATAGAGGTGTCTGAGGAGCCCAGTTGCTCGGCCCATAACATCGTGAATACTTCTAATTTGGCATAGCCCTGCAAAGCCAAAATCCGTTCATCGCTAGCCCATAATTCATTTTTTATCGCGGCCTCTTTGAAGCATTTCTCAACTTCATGTTGGTCTAGTACCGTAGTGCCAGCCATATCTAGGACGACTAATTTGATTGGATTCATGATTGTATGTAAAAGAAGATTCCAAAATTAACAAATTCAATCCGCCTATTGTGTTACTGAAACATAAAATTATTATTAAGGAAATAAAATTGCATAATTTTAATATTTTTTAAAATATTTTATGTGTGATAACATATTGATTATACAGGAGAAACAATTCAGTCACAAAGCGACATTTTTCTTAATCATTTCTTATTTTTTCTTTAAGATAGATAAAGAGTTCTCTCTTTATTTTTGTGAAAATTTTAATAAAATAAAACATTTATGACAAAGAATTTACAAAAACAAGGATCCAAAATGACTCTTAGAAGGAGTTTTTGGTTCATTTTCACCTTGTGCCAATTGGCCTTCGTGGGTGTTCAAGCCCAAGATCGTTCTATTACAGGTGTGGTCATCGGGAGTGATGACAATGCAGGAATTCCAGGTGTTTCCATTAAGGTTATGGGAACCAATAAGGGAACAAATTCAAGTGCTAATGGACAGTTTACTGTTTCTGCATCAACCAACTCAGTTTTGGAATTTTCCATGATTGGGTATACTAGCAAATCTGTTACTGTAGGAAATCAATCTACGTTAAAGGTTGTGTTAGATGTGGATAATCGCCAATTACAAGAGGTAGTTGTAACTGCCTTGGGTATCAAAAAAGATATTCGCCGTATTGGTGTGGCTATTCAGTCTGTGGATGGTTCAAGTACAATTAAGGCACGTGAGCCAAATGCAATCAATGCATTATCGGGTCGCGTGGCAGGTTTAACTGTGGGTGCTCAACCCGAGTTATTACGTAAGCCAAATATCTCATTACGTGGTAGTTCAACTATCTTATATGTTGTTGATGGTGTACCTATCAACTCAGATACATGGAATATTTCTCCAGATGATATTGAAACGTATTCAGTACTAAAAGGAGCTTCGGCTTCTGCCCTATATGGTTTCCGTGGAAAGAACGGTGCCATTTTAATCACGACAAAACGTGGTTCGGCTGACAAGCGTGGTTTCTCTGTGGAGGTGAACTCTTCTACTCAATTACAATCAGGTTTTTATGCTATCACAGAAGTGCAAGATGAGTACGGTCCTGGTGATCACGGTTCTTATGCTTTTGGTGATGGTAAAGGGGGTGGATTAAATGATGGTGATTATGATGGAGGTTGGGGTCCAAAATTTAATGGCCAATTAATTCCTCAGTATGATTCACCGGTTGACCCGATCACAGGTAAGCGTTCAGGAACTCCTTGGATCGCACGTGGAAAAGATAACTTGAAGCGTTTTTTAGAAACAGGTATTCTTTCTACAAATAACATTTCAGTAGCGGCGACAGGAGATAAATACAATTTGCGTTTTTCTACTTCTCAAATCTATCAAAAGGGTATTGTTCCTAATACCCAATTGAACATGACGAACTTCAACGTAACAGCCGATTACAAATTCTCTAATAAATTGAAATTTGAGTCGAACCTACAATACAATCGCCAATACACACCGAACATTCCAGACGTTAACTACGGTCCTAACTCGATTATTTACAACATCGTTTATTGGGCAGGAGCAGACTGGAACATGGATGATATGAAAAACTACTGGCAAAAAGGTAAAGAAGGTGTTCAACAAATCTATGCGGAATACCAACGTTACAATAACCCTTACTTCATGTCATACGAGTGGTTACGTTCTCATTACAAAACTGATGTCATTGGTCAAGCATCTTTACGTTATACATTTAACGAGAACTTGAATTTATTAGCACGTACGCAAGTAACAACTTGGGATATGGTTCGTACGGAGAAATTTCCTTATTCAGCTGGTACGTATGGTCGTGATGAGCGTCGTGGTGACTACCGCGAAGATCGCCGCTCTCTATTTGAGAATAATACAGAATTATTATTAACGTTTGACAAGGATATCTTACCAGGCTTTAATACAAAAATTAATGCGGGTGCATCTCAACGTGTTTTTCAATACAAGTCGATGTTTGCTTCTACCAACTATTTGAACGTTCCAGGTTTATATAACTTCTCGAACTCAGCCAACCCGGTTCAAGTTGGTAATTTTGGTTCTGACATGAATGTTCTTTCTGCTTACTATTCCGCAGATTTTTCTTACAAGAAATTTTTAACGGTATTCGCTACAGGTAGATTAGATAAATTGTCAACATTGCCAGCGGGTAAAAACTCGTTCTTCTACCCTTCATTTGGAGCCGTTTCTGTAATTTCTGATTATATAGATTTGCCTGAAACGATATCTTTCTTGAAATTCCGAGGATCATATGCTAACGTGAAAGATGGTTTAACTTCATCGACCATTGATAACCGCGTAGGAACTTACTCTGGAGAAAACTATAACTCTCCTTACGATGGTCCATCTTACCAAAACAATACGGTTTACTCAACTGGTTTCTTCTACAATAACCAAACAGGTGCAACGTATGGAAACGAATTGAGTAACCCTAACTTGAATCCATCAGAGACTTCTCAGACGGAATTTGGTATGGACTTACGTTTATTCAAAAACCGTATCGCAATAGACGCTGCATATTTTATCTCAAATGACGGTCCTTCCATCTTTGCTTTACCGATATCATCTACTTCAGGTTATACATCTGCTTTAGTGAATGGTATTAAAACACAGAAGAAGGGTTATGAGATTTCAATAACAGGTACTCCGATTCAGACAGCTGATTTTAACTGGGATGTGATAGCAAATTACTCAACATTTGAGGAGCGCTTAACAGACATCTATCCGGGCATCACGAATTTAAATACATTTATAAAAGTGGGTGACCGTTTGGATAAATTATACGGATCTGCATTCCTTCGTACACAAGATGGTAAAATGATCAACAATTCGGGAGGTATTCCACTAAACGTTTCTGGAGCTCAAGCTCAATATTTGGGGAACAGAAATCCAGATTTCGTGTTTGGTTTGAATAACAAGTTTAGATATAAAAACTATAGCTTAAGCGTTTTGTTTGATGGTAGAATAGGTGGTGTTATCACAAACTACACGCAAAGACAAACTTACCGCGGTGGTCGTCACATCGGAACGACACAAGGGATTTTTGCTGCGGCGCGTCCTCAAGACGCTTTGGGAGTTAAAGCATTCGTAGGTCAAGGTGTAGTTGTTTCAAATGGCGTTGCAATCAAGCTAGATGCCAATGGAAAAATCACAAACTATTCTGAATTACAATTCGCTCCTAATACAAACAAGACTTTTGTTCAGGACTATATAGGTCGTTACTACGGCACTGATGAAGGCAATTTAATGAGCCGTTCATTTGGATTTGTAAGAGAAGTTGTTTTCGGTGTTAACCTTCCTGCTAAGTGGTTTGGTAAATCAATATCAGGTGCTACAGTCTCTTTGGTAGGTCGTAACTTATTATACTTCGCAGAGAAGAAAGATATAGACTTATCTCAGTATATCACAGAAGGGAACTCAGGTTCGCAAACGCCTTCAGTTAGAAGTTACGGTGTTAACTTAAACTTCACATTCTAATATATTTCATTTTATAAATGATTCAAGCAATGAAAATCAAAAATATAATTTTAGGCATGTTGAGCTTCTCTATAATTGCATTAAGCAGTTGCGAGAAGACCTTCGACCAGTTGGAGAAAGACTCTAACCGTGCGGTACAAGTTCCTGCATCATTAGTGTTGCAGTCGATCGAATTAAACGTGATTAATGACAATGGTCGTCCATTCTCTGCGGAGATGCGTTACAATCAGTATTATTGCTCTAATTATAATTATTATGCAAATAATGAGTATAATTTAGGCCAAATGCCCAACCAATATACGACGTTGAAAAATGTCGTAAAAATGGAAGAGGAAGCTAAAAAATTAGGTTTAGCTGACGTGAATGGATATTCTGCTTTAGGAAAATTCTTCCGTGCGTATTTCTTTGATCAAATGTCGAAGCGTGTGGGCGATTTGCCTATGACAGAGGCATTAAAAGGGATCGAAAATACTGCACCTAAATACGATTCACAAAAAGTTATCTACACGCAAATCTTAAAGTGGTTAGATGATGCGAATAGTGATATGACAGCTTTGGCTGCCAAAGGAGAGACTATCTCAGGTGACTTCTATTTCAATGGGGATTTGAAAAAGTGGCAAAAAGTGGTTAACGCTTATCGTCTGCGTGTTCTGATTACGTTATCAAAGAAAGATACAGATGCTGAATTAGGTGTTAAAGCTAAATTTGCTGAGATGATCGGTAACCCGACGAAATACCCAATGTTGTCTTCGAATGGAGAGTCATTGCAATTTGTGTGGAATAACTTCAACAAATATCCATCGAATCCAGATAACTTCGGTTTTGATGCAACGCGTCAAAACATGGCTTCTACGTATGTAGGATTTTTATCTAAGACGCAGGATCCACGTGTGATGGCTACTTGCGAGCCTGCGGGTGCTGATTTGAAGGCAGGTAAATTAGCTTCAGACTTTACGGCTTACCGTGGAGCAGGTTCAGGAGATAATATTGATGACATGGCGAAAAATGCCGGTATTTCAAACGGTGCGGGATTTGCTCCAGGTATCTATTCTTTCCAAAACCGTGCCCGTTACTACCAAACGTATACAGGTGAAAATACATTCATTGTGGGTTATCCTGAATTATGTTTCAACATCGCTGAAGGATATGCACGCGGATGGGCTACGGGTTCAGCGGAAGATTGGTACGTTAAAGGTATCAAGGCTTCTCAGGCGTTCTACGGTATCGCGGAAGGAGCAAATACGATGGCATATTCGAAGTCTGGTGCTCGTGATGCTGCTGATTTAGTTAAGTACACCGTGAACTTCAATTTCGACACGTTCTATGCACAATCAACTGTAAAATATGATGCAGCCTCAGCCATTGAGAAAATAGTTTCTCAAAAATATGCAGCCTTCTTCATGAACTCAGGTATGGAGGCATACTTCAACTGGAGAAGAACTGGATTTCCAGCTTTCTCTACCGGAGCAGGTAACGGAAATTTTAATCGCATCGCTTTGCGTTGGATCTATCCAGCGACAGAAAGAACGTCTAACGCAACTAATTATACCGCTGCAATTACTAGCCAATATGCAGGGAAAGATGACATTAACGACCAAATGTGGTTGATTAAATAATAGTATTTCATAATAGTGTTTAGTGTTATAAAGGGATAGAAATTTTTTCTATCCCTTTTTTATTTTCTTAGGTATTAACTAATTATGGAAATGTCATTCGGATAGGCTTCTCCTTGATTTTCATTGGCAGCATGTGGAGCATTTTGCACGTCGTTTAACCTAGTTGACTTTTCTTAGGAGTGGTTGTGTCCTGATGTTGCTTTTGATGTATTTACTCGCTTGTAAAGCTATTAAAATTAGTTTCCAATTACATAATATATAAAATTAACAATTATTTAATTTTTCGGTAACCATGTGATTATTTAACAAAACTAATTTCAACCTTAAACAAAAAAAATTATGACTAAAAACTTACTTTTACTTGTTACTTTTTTTGCATTTTGTCACATGTCAGTTGCACAAAATGGCAAATTAATTGGGAAGATAACTGACAATCAAGGGCTTTCGATGCCCGGCGCCACGGTCAAACTGAGTGGCGATTTAGTAAAGTCTCAAGTATCAGATCAATCAGGAAAATTCGTTTTTAACTCGTTAAAAAAGGGTTCTTACACAGTTACTATTAGTTACATTGGTTATGAGACAATAATTCAAAAATTAAATTTTGATGCTGGAGCAAAAGAAATGCTTTTTATTTTAAATGAGAAAGCTATCGAGGGCACCGAAGTTATCATTGTAGGTGATAGATTGAAGGGTCAAGCAAAAGCGATTAACCAACAAAGGAACAATGGTAACATTACAAATGTAGTGTCATCCGATCAGATTGGAAGGTTTCCAGATGCAAATATTGGTGATGCCATGAAGCGTATTCCTGGAATAACGATGCAGAATGATCAAGGTGAAGCACGTAATATCATTATTAGGGGAATGGCTGCTGGATTAAATTCAGTTACACTGAATGGAGAAAGGATTCCATCGGCAGAGGGTGACAATAGAAATATTCAAATGGATTTAATTCCTTCTGATATGGTTCAAACTATCGAGGTTCACAAAGCCGTATTACCTAACATGGATGCTGATGCCATTGGCGGTTCGGTCAACTTAATTACTAGAACTGCTCCAAATGCACTACGGGTTTCTGGAACATTGGGTGGTGGGGTAAATTTTTTAACCAATAAACCAATAACAAACCTTTCGTTTGTCTTAGGCAATAGAATATTTAATGATAAACTAGGTTTTGTATTTTCAGGGTCCTATAACGACCATATTTTTGGTTCAGATAATTTTGAGGGAGTATGGGCAAAGACAAAAAACCCAGCATATCCAGTGGTTTTAAGTGGTTTTGATTTAAGAAAATATGATGTGCAGCGTGTACGTAGAAGTAGTTCATTGGCATTAGATTATCAGTTGGCCAAAGGGCATACGATTTTTTTAAATGCCATGTACAATTGGAGAGACGATCGCGAGAATAGATACCGTCTTCGTGTTGACAGACTAAATACGCCTGTTGAAGCAACTTCATTTAAAGATATTTCAAAGAATTTGTATCAAATTCAAGGTCGTGTGGCTATTCAGACAAAAGGTGGTATTGATAACGATAGAAATCAAAAAACGCGGTTAGAGGACCAAAGAGTAGCTAATGTAACTTTATCAGGAGTAGACTTTTTTGGCAAATTAAAAATGAATTGGTCGGGTACATACGCTTACGCTCAAGAAGATAGACCTAATGAGCGATATATTACGCACCGGGGTAATGCTATAGTGCGTGTAGATGCGCAGGATCCGTTTAAGTATGTTGTAAATTTAGTCGATAAAAATAGTGCCAATGCATTAGCACTTAATCAAATTTATGAGTCAAATAATTTTACCACTGAAAGTGATTTGAATGCAAAAGTAGATTTCGAATTGCCTTTAGCAAATAAAGATAACGTTATTAAATTTGGCGGTAGAGTTCGAAATAAGAGTAAGGAACGAATTAATACCTACGATATCTATGCGCCTATCGCAAATTTAGGAGCTACTGGAAATACGTTTGGTCAATTGCCTCTTTCAAATCAAGATGAACGTATTTTCTTAAATGGTCCACAGTATGTGCCTGGAGCTTTTGTAAAAAATGATTATTTAGGTAATTTGGATTTGTATAATTCCTCACGTTTCAAAAAAACGGATGCACTTGCAGAGTATATTACTTCCAACTATGAGGCAGGTGAGACAATAACAGCTGGTTATGCCATGGCTGATTTAAAACTTTCTTCCAAATTGTCATCAACGTTTGGACTTAGAATGGAAAACACCTCAATTTTATATAACGGATATAGTTTTGATAACGTTAAAGGAAAAGCAAGTAAAACTGCGGATGTCTCTCAATCTTATTTAAATATTTTACCAAGTGCTCATTTTAAATATGATCTGTCTGAAAGCTCGATTTTGAGAGCGGCTTGGACTAATACCCTTGCTCGTCCAGCTTATTACAGCTTAGTTCCTTTTGTAAATTACAGTCCGGACAATCAAGTTTTAACTAGAGGTAATCCCAATCTTGAAGCTACCAAAGCGATGAATTTTGATTTGATGTTCGAAAATTATTTTGAGTCGATTGGTTTGGTTTCAGTGGGCGTATTCCAGAAAAATTTAAAGGATTTTATTTATGATAAAACTTCTTTGAACGTTACAGATCCTTTGTATGGTCAATTAGTAAGTTCCACAAGACCTGAAAATGGTGGTACGGCAGGTGTTAGCGGGTTTGAAACTTCCTTTCAAAGACAGCTTGACTTTTTGCCAGGAATCTGGAAAGGTTTTGGGGTATATGCAAACTATACCTATACAAATTCCACTACTACCGGAATTGAAGGGAGAGAAAATGATAAATTAGCTCTTCCTGGAACGGCGAATCACATGTTTAACAGTTCGCTATCTTTTGAAACTAAGAAGCTGGTTTTACGCGTTTCATTAAATATGACGAGTGATTACGTTGATGCCATCGGTGGAGATGCATTTAGCGATATTTTTTATGACAAACAGACATTTTTGGATGTAAATGCATCTTATGCATTCAACAAAAATCTTCGCGTATATTTCGAAGCTAATAATCTTACTAACCAACCATTGCGTTATTATCAGGGGATTAGAGAAAGAACATTCCAAGAAGAAATGTATAATTCAAGAATTGGTTTTGGAATAAAATATGATCTTTTTGGTAAAAAGTAACAAATAGATTTTCTTATTAAACGTTTGCTATTTTTATAGCAAACGTTTTTTATTTTTACACCCTATGAAATTTCGCTATGTTATTTTATTGTTGGCATGTTTGCTAAATATCCCCTTTAGTAGTATTTCGCAAGAACGTACCTCTAAAATTCCTACGATAGAAGTTTTCCCTGAGTTTAAAAGTGATACGGTGAGCTTCGATACAGATGATCCAGCCATTTATTACAATCGAAAAAATCCTGCTAAAAGCTTAATCATGGGTACTGATAAGGGGGGGAAGAGTGGCCAGGGAGGAATTTATGTGTTTGATCTTTTTGGCAAAAATATTGAGAGTAAAAATCTGCTTGGCATTAATCGCCCTAACAATATTGATATAGCTTATGGGCTTTTAGGAAAAGGTAAAAGTAAAATTGATATTGCTGTGTGTACCGAACGAAACACGAATAAAATTCGTGTAATAAAGTTGCCCGAAATGCAATTGATAGATGGAGGTGGTATAGATGTTTTTCAAGACGAAATTCAGCGTTCTCCCATGGGAATTGCATTATTCACGGACCCAAAGACAAATAAAATTTATGCGATAGTAAGTCGAAAAGAGGGCCCTTTGCAAGGGTATTTATTTCAGTATTTACTACAAGTAGGTGATGCGGGAATTGTTACCGGTAAGCTAGTTAGGAAGTTTGGTCAATATTCGGGTTTGAAAGAAATTGAATCCATTGCGGTGGATAATGAGTTAGGTTTCGTTTACTATTCTGATGAAACTGTAGGAGTTCGAAAGTATTACGCTCATCCGGATAGTTCGGGGCGCGAATTAGCTTTGTTTGCCAAAACCGGCTTCACAGAAGACCATGAAGGTATTTCAATTTACAAGACCTCAGCAAAAAAAGGTTTCATTTTAGTTTCGGATCAACAAGCTAATCAATTTCACGTTTTTAGGAGGGAGGGCGAGCCAGTTGATAAGCATAAGCATGAATTGATTAAGGTTATAAAGACACAAACTAACGAGAGTGATGGCAGTGAAATCACAAGTTATAAACTTAACAGAAGATTTAGATATGGTTTGTTTGTGGCTATGTCAAATAACAAGACATTTCATTTTTATTCTGTCAAGAATTTTTTTGATGAAGAATTATAATGAATTGTCTAAGAATTGTGCTCATGATGAGGTTAGGTTATTGTACTTTTGGTTAATTAAACCATAGTAATTTGTCCATTATTGAAAAGCTAATTGTAAGCTTTTGCACTCGAGTAGAAAGGATTTTTGCGGGATAAGGATCCATTTGTTTCAAGAGAAATTTTGCAATTACCCACAACTGATGCATTCGTCAAAGTCAAATTCCATAGATTTTTCTTGATTAAACTGATTGCCGTTCCGTATGTATAGTTGGAGTAATCTCGTCTTGGTCAAGCTTAAATAAGAGATGCCTGACGGCACAAATCCGAATGAGTTTAGGATGGACTGCATGCCTAGATTATCCGTTCTAGTGGTTGAAAATAAATCCTCCTTATCAAATTTATGTATCAACTCCGAGCATAGGATGGAAGCTATTTTTTGGTTTCTATACAGCGATTCGACAAACACATACCCAAGTTCAAAGGTGTACTTGGATGGATTAAAATCAACTAGCGCTTTGTCAAAAATATCGTTGAGGTAATCGGATTCTGGCATCTTAATGCTGGTCGTGGCAATGATGCTATCTCCATCTTTAAAATAAGCTGTTAATGCGGAGGAATAAAGCCGACTGTCTACTAAACTAGCATTCGCCTCATTGCCTTTTATAATGAGCCCTTTAATCTCAACTTGATCTTTTTCTTCCAATTCTCGGTAGGTACCGAAATGTAATTCCATGAAGCTAATTTTTTAGTAAACATAGGGCCCTTTCATAAGTTTTTGAATACAGAATTGTGAAATTAAAGTGAATAAAAAGTTAATGATTTTGATGTCAATATTTGATAAATGGCCTTCTTATTATATTCCGATTAATAAATGATTAAATATCTGAATTAACATAAATTCGTTAGTGTCTTTGAATTATATTACAGACCTAATTACTAAGTAGTGCTTTAAATAATTAATGAAATTCCCAATGAAATATATTAGAATTAGAAAAGTGGGATTTCGAAATTACCAAGATGGGTTTGAATTTATAAAATATGCGAGGTGTGAAAATGTCTCTTTTGAATATCTTGAAGAAAAGGAGTTGCTCATGATTAAATTTAATTTGCAGGATGCCGAAGAGGTTACGCTTGAAAATAAATTGATCAGCCATGAATATAAATCGTTTATGAAAAAGTGGAAACTGTTTTTATTGAACGAAGATTATTTTTTTGATTTAGCCGATTTTAGTAGAAAATAACCGAATCTTATGATGGCAAAAATAATATCAATCGCAAATCAAAAAGGCGGCGTGGGCAAAACTACCACCGCGATAAATTTGGCATATAGCTTAGCCACTTTAGGCCAAAAAGTATTAATTATTGACATCGATCCACAGGCCAACAGCACTTCCGGTTTGGGCCTTGATCCAAGCACTTGCGAGTACACGATTTATGATATCTTACTAAATAGAATTCAAATCAAAAGTGCCATTGTCTCTTCAGTGTTTGAAAATCTTGATTTAATTCCGGCCGATATAAATTTAGTCGGCGCTGAAATAGAACTCATTAATTCGATTAGTCGGGAAACCATTCTGAAAGAGCACCTAGAGAGTATTCGTGGTCATTATGAGTATATTTTTTTGGATTGTTCTCCTTCCCTAGGCTTGTTGACCATCAACAGCCTAACCGCTTCTGACACCGTCATTATTCCTGTTCAATGTGAATATTTTGCCCTCGAGGGACTGGGGAAATTAATGAATACCATTAAAATTATTCAAACTAGGTTGAATACAAATTTGAATATTGAAGGGATTTTATTAACCATGTTTGACACTCGGTTAAACCTATCGAACCAAGTTGTTTCTGAGATCTGTAAACATTTTAAAAATTTGGTTTTTGACACCATCATTCCACGCAATATTCGCTTAAGCGAATCTCCTAGTTTTGGAATTCCAGTCATGTTACATGACCCTTTAAGCATTGGATCTAAAAGTTACATCAACTTGGCTAACGAGATTTTAAAAAGGGCAGAAGTTAAAGTTTAGCCTCATGTATGGGCGAGGAGCAATAATTAATTGGTTCTTTAGGGGATATGGTTTGATTCTTGCCAACCTAAATTAACAAATCATTTTCTTATTGTTAGCAAATATTAATCCATTTGTTATATAATCATTAAATGAAATTTATCCCTCTAATCTTATCATAATGGTCGCTAAATTTATAGTAATCATTTGGGTATTTTATGTTAGGCAAAAAGAAAATTTTATTTTTAACAGGGTCCATTAATCAGACGATCCAAATGCATTCCATTTCAAAATTTTTGCCGCAATTCGATTGTTATTTCAGCCAATTTTTTTCAGAAAATATTTTCATTTCAAAAGCTATTGAGTGGGGTGTTTTGGATACCACGATCATGGGAAATCCATTAAGGAAAAGAGCGGAGGAGTATATTCAAAAAAATCAGTTACCTAATGATTATAAGGCTAAATTAAACACTTATGACTTAGTTGTTTTTTGTTCCGATATGCTTTTCCAGAAAAAGTTTTTAAACACAAAAACAATTTGGGTACAAGAAGGAATGATTGACCCATATACTCTACTAAGTGCCTTTATTCAAAAAACGGGTATTCCGCGGTATTGGAGTTTTGGAACTTCTTTAAATGGGACTTCAAATCTGTGTGATGTGTATTGTGCCGCATCTGAAGGGTATAAGAAATATTTTATTGAAAAGGGTACGGATGAAAATAAAATTACCGTGACAGGTATTCCCAATTACGATCATTTAATTCAACATAAACAAAATGACTTTGAGCACCGGGACTATGTGATGGTTGCCACCACGGATATGCGCGAGACGTATCGATATGAAAATCGCTCCAAATTTTTAAAACAATGTGTTGAAATAGCGGCAGGAAGAAAAATGCTTTTCAAGTTACATCCCAATGAAAAAAAGGATCGAGCTATTCGAGAAATAAAAGAGAATTGCCCTGAAGATACATTGATCTACACGGAGGGGCCGACAAACGATATGATTGCCAACTGTGAAGAATTAATTACGCAGTATTCCACCGTTGTTTATACCGGAATTGCCTTAGGGAAAAAGGTACATTCGTTCTTTGACCTTGCTGATTTATTGGAAAAAATGCCTGTACAAAATGGGGGTGAATCCGCCCAAAGGATCGCTAAAATTTGTGAGACGTACCTAGAATTTACAGGTTCAAAAGAAGCGTTTTTAAATCAATTGCCCTCAAACATTCAAAAGGAAACCTATGTCTAATCCATTACTTATTTTGGTTCAGGCACGCATGAATTCTTCGCGTTTTCCTGGGAAAATAATGAAAGAGGTATTAGGAATTCCTTTGTTGGTCCACCAACTAAATCGCATTGCTAGAATTAAAACAATAGCTAAAATAGTGGTGATCACATCAGACCAACCATCAGATAATATTATTGAATCGACTTCTTTGAAATATGGATATGAAGTTTTTAGAGGCTCATTGCTAGATTTATTAGATCGACATTATCAGGCGGCTGTTTTTTATCAAGCTTCCACCATTGTCAAAATTCCGTCTGATTGCCCACTGATTGACACAGCTGTTATCGACCGAGTTTTAAGCTATTATCTCAAAAATGAGCAATCATTTGATTTCGTAAGTAACCTACATCCCGCTTCTTATCCCGATGGAAATGATGTGGAAATTATGTCTTTTAGTGCTTTAGAAAGAGCTTGGAAAGAAGCAGTCAGGCCATTGGAACGTGAGCATACGACACCTTATTTTTGGGAAAATCCAGATCTTTTTTCGATAGGTAATGTAGTTTGGGAAACCGGATTTACCTATGATATGTCTCATCGATTTACCTTGGATTATCCAGAAGATTACGAATTTATAAACAAAGTGTATGAAAAATTATATCCAATAAATCCCCGATTTACGTTAAAGGATATCTTGGATCTACTTGTTTTTGAACCAGAGATTTTTCAAATCAATCAATCCCTCGCAGGTGTCAATTGGTATCGAAATCATTTAGAAGAATTAAAAACCATTCTGCCCAGTCAAACCAATTTATTATGATGAATGAAGAAAAATTAGTACAGCTTCAACAGTTTGCAAAACGCGTTAGAAATCACATCGTTCCTATGGCATCAGATGGCGGCTGTTTTTTAGGGGCCTCACTTTCGGCTGTTGATCTACTTACTTATTTATATGTAGATCACTTAAATCTGCATAAAGGAAATTTGAAAGATGAAAATAGAGATTATCTGTTTTTATCTAAAGGGCATGATGTACCCGCTTTATATGGAATATTTGCAGAGCTTGGTTGGATTGAAGCGGATCGATTAAAAAATCATTTATCCACAGAAGATCATATTTATTGGCATCCCAATCGCAACATTCCGGGAGTAGAATTTCATTCAGGATCGTTAGGCCAATTACCTTCAGTGTCTATTGGGGTTGCGATGGATATCATCATTCGTGGAGGAGAAAATCGGGTTTATTGCGTCATGGGTGATGGCGAGCTGAACGAGGGTTCTTGTTGGGAAGCTTTTTTAGTCGCCAACGCATATAAACTGGACAACTTAACTTTTATCATTGACCGAAATAATTTCCAAGCCAATATGGCCACGGAAGACTTAATTCCACTCGAGTCTTTAGTAGAAAAATTTGAGTCTTTTGGAATGATGACACAACGAATTGATGGGCATGATTTCATGGCTTTAGAAAAAGCATTCTCCAACATTAAGGGGCAAACGGGTGCACAAGTAATTATCTGTGACACGGTACGTGGAAAGGGATTGCCGTCAATCGAAGCGCGAGCAGATCGTTGGTTTTGTAATTTTTCACAACCCGAAATTCAGGAATTATTAGTGGAATTAAATGAAGGGTTTGGGGCCAATTTAGTGGCGGAAACATTGGTTGTACGATAAATAATTAGATGATGACTTACGAAAAATTATTAGAAAAAACAGCCCTAGAGGATGATCGATTTATTGTCATGACGGCAGAAAATAGAGCTTTGGTTCGCAATTTGCCAACCTCCTTGGGCAATCGATTTATAGATACTGGAATTACCGAGCAAACGATGTTAGGAGCTGCTGCAGGTTTAGCTTTGCGTGGTAGAAAGCCCGTAGTTCATGCGTTGTCCGCTTTTCTAACCATGAGAGCTTTTGAGTTTACAAGGACTTCCGTGGGGATTGCCAATTTACCTGTCAAATTAAGCAGTTTTATTCCTGGAGTTTTATCGGACGGCAACGGACCTACGCACCAAGCGATAGAAGATATTTCCATCATGCGAGGAATTCCGGGCATGGAGGTTTTTGCTCCTGCAGACGAAGAAGATTTAGTTGAAATGTTGCCTCAGATATGGGCCACCGAAAATCCAAGCTATGTTCGAATTAATACTCGGCCAGCAATTATGAAGCATAAACCGTATGTTTTCGGAAAGGCTGAACATATATTTGAAGGGAAAGATTGTACGATTTTAACCTACGGGTTTATGCTGGAGGAAAGTGTCAAGGCGCACCAATTATTATGTGATCTAGGCTATCAAGTGGGCTTAGTTAATCTTAGAAATTTAAAGCCTTTCGACGGGGATTTAATTTCAAAATTGGCCACTCAAACTTCCTGTTTTATTACCATCGAAGACCATTTTTTAACCGGAGGATTGTTCAGCATTTTAGCGGAATACTTGGTCAAGAACCAAATTCTCATTCCTACTCATTCGATTGCTTTTGAGGATCGCTGGTTTAAGCCAGGCCGACTCTCCGAAGTGCTTATTCATGAAGGATTAGACGCTAAAAGTTTAGTCGAAAAAATACAAAAATTCATTCAAAAATAATTTGTCCTATGCCTAATTCTGTTCAATTCAATGAAGCTTTACCTAACATTTCTAAATCACTTGAAATGTATCAAAGAGGTTTGCAAGTTCAATCACCCATTACGCAAACGTTGGCCAAAGGCCCAGGACAATTTTCTAAAGGTGTGGCACCTGTCTATTTGCAAAAAGGCAAAGGCGCACGGGTTTGGGATGTTGACGGGAATGAATACATCGATTTCAATATGGGGATCGGCCCATTGTCCCTGGGGTATTGCATTCCGGAAATTGACGATGCGATTCAAGCCCAATTAAAAGATGGAATTACGTTTTCATTAATGCACCCATTAGAGGTGGAATTAGCTGAAATACTGAACGGAATTATACCAAACGCGGAAGTGGTTAAGTACAGTAAAACGGGTGCCGATGTAACCTCTGCCGCGGTACGAATTGCTAGAGCTTACACGGGTCGTGATAAAGTTTTTTGTTGCGGTTATCACGGTTGGCACGATTGGTATATCGGAATCACATCTCGTAGCGGTGGTATCCCTGAAGGCATAAAAAATTTGAGTTTTACCTTTCCATTTAATGACGTTGAATCGATTAAAAATGCCTTAGATGAAACGGTTGCTTGCGTCATTTTGGAGCCTTTTATTTTTGAAAAACCACAAAATAATTTTCTTCAAGAATTAGCAGAAATTTGTAAGGCGAATGGGACCTTATTAATCTTTGATGAAATGTGGACAGGTTTCAGAATAGCTCTAGGAGGTGCTCAAGAATATTTTGGCGTAAAGGCAGATTTAGCTACTTTTTCAAAAGCCTGTGCGAATGGTATGCCATTAGCTATTTTAACCGGAAGGAAAGATGTGATGTCGCTTTTTGAAAAAGATGTTTTTTCTTATACAACTTTTGGCGGAGAAGCCTTATCCTTAGCTGCTTGCAAAGCAACCATTGAGTATATGCAAAAACATGATGTGATCGCAGCGCTCAATAGCAAAGGAGCATGGATTCAAAATGAATATAATAAGTTGGCCTCCTACTTAGGCATGTCGGAAATAACGTCATGTGTCGGGTATCCTTGTCGGTCTATGCTGACGTACCAAGCAGAAGGTCAAAATCCGTTGGCATTAAAAACGTTCATGCAACAAGAGCTTTTGCAAAAGGGTATTCTTTGGGGTGGATTTCATAACATCTCTTATAGCCACTCAAAAGAAGATTTAGAATATACCATCAAAGCTTATGCTGAGATTTTACCTAGGCTTAAACTAGCGATTGAAAATAATCAAGTTGAATCGTTGTTGAAAGGCGAATTGCTAGAAGCGGTGTTTAGAAAAATCAATGAACACAACATTCAACCAAAAAATGCATAGTCAAGACATGTTTAATTTATCAGGTAAAGTAGCGTTAATTACCGGTGCGCTAGGGCTTATTGGAAAGGAACACTGTAAGGCTTTGGCCCAAGCAGGAGCTACCGTAATTGTGGCCGATTTGTCCATTGCACAATGTGTCGATTTTGCATCCACTTTAGGGAATCATTCGAAGGGTATTGCCCTTGAAATAACGGTTGAAAGTGAAGTAGAAAAATGTGCTGATTGGGTAGAAAAGGAATTTGGCCGATTGGATATTTTGGTCAATAATGCGGCCATCAATGATCATTTTCAGACTTCATCGGACTTGCTGAGTTTATCTTCTTTTGAGAATTATCCGGTGGATATGTTTCAAAAATCATGGGAGGTAAACGTGAAAGGACTGTTCTTATGTTCTCAAAAGTTTGGGAAAATCATGTTGAAAAATAAGCAAGGAAGCATCATAAATATTGCTTCTACTTACGGGGTGGTGGGGCCAGATCAATCGTTATATAAGGACGAAAATGGCCAACAACTATTTTTTAAAACACCGGCATATCCAACGACCAAGGGGGCTGTAATTAATTTCACCAGATACTTAGCGGCCTATTGGGGCGAGCAGGGTATTCGAGTAAATACGCTTTCTCCTGGTGGTGTGGAAAATGGACAAACCGATTTTTTTATGCAACAATATTCGGCTAAAACACTTTTAAAGCGAATGGCTAAACCAGATGATTATGCAGGGGCTTTAGTGTTTTTAGCGAGTGACGCGTCAAGCTATATGACAGGCGCAAATTTGGTCGTCGACGGAGGATTTACAACAATTTAAGATGGAAGATTTAAAGATAAAACTGGCTAAAATAAAATGGGTATTGACCGATTGCGATGGGGTCCTTACCGATGGTGGAGTATATTACGGTGAAGAAGGAGAATATCTAAAAAAGTTTAATATTCGAGACGGAATGGGAGTGGAACGATTGAGGACTTTAGTTCAAGTACCTACAGGAATTATTACCGGAGAATCTTCTCCATCTGTGGTTAAAAGGGCAGAAAAATTAGGCATTACCGAATTGAATTTAGGGGTTAAGGAAAAGAAGGGAGTCGTTAATCGGATCCTAAAAAGATATTATTTAAAAACAGAAGAGCTTGCTTATATTGGGGACGATGTAAACGACTTAGTCGTTAGATCTTTGGTGGGCTTGTTTTTTTGCCCAGCTGATGCGCTACCTCAAGTTAAAGCGGAAGCGGATGTAATATTAACGCTTGACGGAGGAAGAGGGTGTTTTCGTGAAATGGCAGAAATGATTATTAAGGCCAAAACAGATTAACTCGCGCTGTAATTTTTAAGGCCAATGATGCCCACGATGATTAATGTCATGAAGAAAAATTCCATCAATGACGTAGATGTTTTAAAGATAAAAATATCGCAAATTTTAATCATCACTAGTGAAAATGCAGTCCAAACTGCAATGGCTGTAGAGGTAGGAATATCTTTTAAGGCTAACGATAAAAAGTAAATATTGCCACCTCCGGAAATGATGTAAGCTAAAAATGGAACCAATTCCATCCCCACTGATCTACTCATTAGGGTGTCTGCTTGGTAGGCATTTTTCAATTGGCTAAAGTTCATATACTTCAATGCGTAGGTCCAACCCGTTTCGAAAATCGCCGCAATCAGTATATTAATCCAAGGTTTTATCATCTAATTTATTTTCTTTTAAATCTTCGAAATACCAACGGTAAATCGCGTATATATGTTGGCGGATGTAATCCTTTGGAAACTTATAATACAAACCCCAAAAGCGTGGTTTTTGTTTGGTTTCATAAAGCGTCCCAAACATGACATCCCAAATACTAAACTTAGTGGCAAAGTTAGCATGAAATACTTCTTTGTGGTTTGCGTGATGCCACAAGTGAAATTCAGGACCATTTAAAATGTATTTTAATCGGCCAAAAGTGAAGTTGATATTCGCATGAATATACATGCCCCAAAGTCCGTCGATGAGTCCTTTGATGGGAATCACGACCGGGTCTGCACCCAAAAGGAAAATGGGTAAAAATTCAATAGTTTGATTAATTAAAATTTCTACGGAGTGTGATCGAGCCCCCGCAATCCAGTCGATGTATTTGTTGGAATGATGCGCTTCATGCGTTCGCCATAATAATTTATTAGCATGCTGCCAGCGATGAAACCAATAGATATAAAAATCATGTGTAATGAGAAAGAATAGAACCTGACATACGATGGGCCAAGTACTTACTTTCGGGAAATCACCCCATGAAATAGAGGTATGTATAGGAGCAATGATGTAATCAAAAATGAGAATTTTTAAAAAGAAGCTTTGGACTAATGTATAGCCTAAAAAATCAGTCCAAAAGCCTTCTCTGAAAAAAGGAATTCCCCTTCGGTAGGGGAATTTCCTTTCTAAATAGATAAGCACGGCACTTCCTAAAACAAGAAGTATGGTGCAGATTTCTACTGCATTCAATTGCATGAGATTATGCTTTTTCCATTAATCTGTTCTCGGTAATATTAACCCGCAGCTTTTTCATAGGGCCTACCTCGCTATCGTAAACTTTCTTAATGCCGTCGCCTAATCCTACTTCTGTGTCACGAATGTCCTTTACCAATTTGACAAATCCTTGTGGTTCAACGGATGCTGCATGATCTGAACCCCACATGGCACGATCTAAAGTGAAATGTCTTTCAACAAACTCAGCGCCTAAGGCCACGGCAGAAACGGTTGGGCTTAATCCAGTTTCATGTCCTGAATATCCAATGATGTATTCTGGATATAAATCTTTTAGCGTTTGAATCATCTTTAAATTTAACTCTTCTGGCTTGCAAGGGTATGCTGATGTCGAATGAGCGATCATCAAAGGATAATCTCCATATTCACGAATCAATTCCACCGCAAAAATGATTTCATCTACGCGAGACATTCCCGTTGAAATCATGATAGGTCTGCCTGTTTCACAAATCTTTCTGATTAATTGGTCATCAGTTAAAGAAGCGGAGGCTAATTTATACATAACAGGCTCAAAGTTCTCCATGAAGTCCACAGATGGCTCGTCCCAAGCAGATGCAAACCAGTCGATTCCCAAAGATTTACAATAGGCGTCAATTTCTGAATATTCTAAAGCACCAAATTCCGTTTTTCTCTTATAATCAATGTAAGTCATCGGACCCCAAGGCGTATCTCTCATGATTTCCCATTGATCCTTAGGAACACAAATTTCAGGTGTACGCTTTTGGAATTTTACTGCGTCAACTTTTGCTTCAACAGCCGCGTCGATTAATAATTTGGCAGTTTCTAAAGAACCATTATGATTGATTCCAATTTCTGCAATGATGTAACATGGGGAACCATTCCCTATTTCTTTTCCAGTGTTTAGTGTAATTTTTTTCATTCCTTATGTTGTATATGTTTGGTAATTATTTGTGAAAGTTCCGTCTGAGAATAAATCTATAATTGCGTAACCGGGTTGGGTTTGTTGGTAATTTCCTCCCCACCATGCGCCACTGACCGCACCATTGCAGCAGTAACTAATTCCGTTGTATTCTACTCGATCCAATAAGTGGATATGTCCACTGATGGCTAATTTTACATTGGGGTATTTGAAAAATAAATCTTTTAAATCCGAGGCATCTTCATGCATCCATTTTCCAGGAATATTCCACTGATTTTTTTCAAAACGCTTCCCATCGAAAAATATACAGGCGGATAAAATAGGGATGTGAGAAACAATCATGGTGGGTTTGTTAGCTGGAATTTGAGCCAGCTCATTTTTCAACCAATCCATTTGCTCTTCATCGATTTTCCCAGTATACCAACGGCCGTCTTTATCAGGACTGATACTATCTAAACTGATTAAATGCCAGATGCCTAAATCCTTCGAGTAATATCTGTGGGATTCTTTCAGCTCATCCAATGCCCATTTTTTTCCATCCTCGATGCTCGCGACATTTTCTGATTTACACCAGATGTCATGGTTTCCTAAGGATTGAACAATGGGTACCGATAGCTCGTTTTTTAATACATCATGCCAAAGTTTCCATTGCTTTTCTGCCACTGAACGTCCGCCTCGATGTGCATCCATGATGGAGTCGCCACTATTTAAAATTAAGTCGGGTTGCTGTTCTAAATTTTGAATGTGGTGTAAGCACTTGGCAAATCCTTTCGACGCTCCTATCAAGGGCATCATGTGAACATCAGTAATATGTGCAATTCGGAAAGATTTTTTTGAAGTCGACGCTTCAGCAAAGGCACTCAATTTAGGGACAGTTATTGCACTTGCAATTAAACCGAAAGATCTTAATATAGAAGATCGTCTATTCATCTTGAGAGATTTAAATCTCTACAAATTTCCAAATCAAATATTAACTAATGAGTGATTAAAATTTAAGAAAATGTTATGAATTGACTGGAAATTTGGCCAAATATTAACGCGATGTAAAGCGAATATTAAGCGCTTTTTAAGGGACTGATTTGAAGTAATTTGGAAATTACTTTTAGGAAGAAATCTGAGAATTCGAATGTGCTTTTCTTAGCTTTGATTTGAATTAACCCGTCCAAATGTTCGCTGATTTTTAAACTTGTCTTTTGCGCCCACACCTCATAGTCATTATTTGCCATTCTATTGTGGCTTAAATAATGTTTAAAAATTTCTAGGTCAAAGCTTTTTGCCGCAATTCCAGCCCCAGAAATCTCCCCATCATAGGCATTGATCATCTGCTCAATGTGATTAGGAACGGGAACCATCATGACAGGCTTTTTAAGGTACATGGCTTCGGCTACTGACTCAAAACCAGCGGTGGAAATAAGACCTGCACAAATGGACATTTTCGCTAAATATTTCTCGGCATCTATTGGGTGAAAAGTTAGATTTTTACTTGGGCTAAATACCTCTTTTTTTTCCGGATGATCCCAAAAACAATCCAACGTAATTTCACTATTCTTTTCTGCCCAAGAAATAATTTGATCTGCTAACTTATAATGGGTCACATACATAAGCCAAGATTTGCCGGCGATAGGTACGATCTTTTTTACCTCTTGACGCAACAAAGGAGGGACTACATAAATATTTTTTTCTAGATCATCCGGCATTTCTCTAAACGAAAGTCCTAAGAATTTTTTAGTCCCAATGGCCGTAAATTTGGTATTTATATTGAGTAAAAATTGGTCAAACCTCTTTTCAGAAATGGATTTAAAATGTCGATTTAATAATAAATATTGATGGCCTATCGACATACACGGAATCTTAGATCTCGTCTTTAGGAAATATAATCCTGTAATGGATTCGTAAAAATTAACGATGCCGTCTGGCTGAAGCTCGTATATAAATTTTTCTAAGGAGGAGGCACTTTTACAATACGTTTTAAACCTTGTAATGGCCTGCATAGCCGTTTTGCCCAATTGCACCGAATTCCCATTTCCATAATTGATGGACGGACTTTCATATTGTATCAAAGGAACATCCCCAATAAACTCAGTAAAAAATGCAGGAATTTTCCGCCCTTGGAATGAACCTACTGCATATCCCACGACCTCATGTCCCGCTTCGCGCGCAATCTGTGTCATGGAAATAGCCTGTGTTAAATGGCCCCTTCCTTCTCCCTGAACTGTGAAAATAAATTTCCCCATGGGATTAAATCTTTATTTCTTCTGATGTTTGATCATCCCAAATCTCCTCAAGTTCTTTCTCTAAGTTGTAATTTGGATATTGGACAATGGACCATTCTCCTTCATGTGTCTCAACTAAAGCCGTTAACGACTCTACCCAATCCCCAGAATTCATGTAAATGATTCCATTGATGTCCTTGATTTCAGCTTTATGGATATGCCCACAAATAATTCCATCAGCCTGCTTTGCTTTCGCTAATTCAGCTAATTTCTCTTCAAAATCGGAGATGAAATTAACCGCCGCTTTTACTTTTTGTTTGATAGTTTGCGACAATGAAAAATAGGGGAGGCCACGCCAAGTACGATACTGGTTGTACCATTTATTTAACCATAATAAAAAGGTATACCCAATATCACCTAAATAGGCCAACCACTTCATTTGACTTGTGATGCTGTCAAAGATGTCACCATGCGTGATGAAGAATTTTTTTCCAAAACTCTTCAACATATAATCTTGGCGGATTGAAAATTGCTTTCCGATTTTTAATGGCAATACCTGCTCCAAAAAATCATCATGATTACCTCTTAAGTAAATCACTTCGGTATCCCAAGAATCCATCATTTTGAGGACAGCTCTAAAAAATGAAGTGTGCTTCTTTTTCCAGGAACCGCCTTTCTTTAATTGCCAACCGTCAATGATGTCTCCATTGAGAATTAACTGATGACAAGAATTTGCTTTGAGGAATTCGTTGACTTCCGCAGCCTTAGCTCCCTTGCTACCCAAGTGCAAGTCGGAAACAACAATCGTTTTGTAAGT
>CAMBGA010000006.1 GCA_945866095.1 Spirosoma fluviale | reverse complement strand
GCAACCACAGTGGCTAACAACATCATATTTCCTGAACGAACAACTACAGATCCATCCGCTTGCTTGGCTAATTTGCCAGTCTCAATTTGGATTTCCTTGCCATTGGGCATCGAAATATTTTTTTGAATAATGTTAAATGACATACGTTTGTGAATAAATTCTCACGCAATCTTGCGTGTAATAAGCTTTGTTTGTCGACGACAAATGTTGATAAATGGCAAATAAAACAGGGCTCCAACTAAATGGAACCCTGAATATATTATTTACGAATACCTAATTCTAAAATAATAGCACGATATCTAGAGATATCGGTCCGAGTTAAGTAATCAAGTAAACGACGACGCTTACCTACCAATTTTAAAAGTCCCAAGCGTGTGCTATGGTCTTTTTTGTTCTTTTTAAGGTGCTCAGTCAAATAATTGATTCTGTACGTGAATAACGCAATTTGCGATTCAGAAGAACCAGTATCGATTTTTGACTTTGCTTTCCCTTTAGTTTCGAAAATCTCTTGTTTTTTCTCGGGTGACAAATACATCTTTTACCAGTTTTAAAGTTTTATAAATTAATTCGCAAAAGTACAAAAAATGAATGTTATATGCAAGCGAAATTCTTGGCTCAAGATGAAAGCCTTTTTTTATGTATCCAAGCTTTTAGTCTCTGCCAAGTGACTTGGTAGAAATCTGATTCAAAAAGTCTGGAGTCGTTTAGGGAAATGCGCAGGAAATAAATACCTATGAGACCTAGAATTGTATTTGATGCCCATGCGCCAATTTGCAGGATCAATTTCCCTTCTTTCGCCATCTTATCTCCTTGTTGGGTTAAGATATACATCAAGATAAAAAAGGATACGGCCACAACCACTGGAATTCCAAATCCTCCTTTTTTAATGATGGCTCCTAATGGTGCGCCGATTAAAAACATAACTAGAATGGTTAGGGCATTGGTAAATTTATGATGCCATTCCAGGTTTGTTTTTTTTAGCACAGTTTCTTTGTCATCTAAGCTCACTAAATTGGTTTGCCCGAAGGTCAACATATTTTGAGTTTGTTGGAGCGCGATGTCGTAGGGATTTTTATTGGACTTTTTTAATCCTTTAGCCAATCTTTTTTTAATCCATTTGGTATTTTCCAAAAACATCAATGATTGCGTAAGGGATCTTTGATGGTACATGAAGTTAGGACCGGTAGATTTAGTAAAACCACGTTTCATGGTATTAATGACACTATTCAGAGAATCAGAGTCGTCGGCAAGTTGCCAATTGTTCCGCATGATTTCATGATGGGCAAACTGATTTTCTTCTGTTTTGTGTAGGTCAAAAGCGTCCAAGGACATCACTATTTTACTTTTTTTGAAACTATGTAAAGCCATATCTGTGGCATCCAAATTACTTCCTCGGTCTGCGTCTTCTAAATAATCTTTCCCATTAAAGAGCTCAAAAATCAAATATTTCTTTCCTAAGATGGTGTACATCTGAGCTGAATCTGCGAGGGTTACATGACGGTTGCCATCATTGTGGGTATGATCATAAATGATGAGCGACTTGAGTGTTTTATTGTCAGGGTATTTTTTGGCTACTTTAATGGCATAGCCTGGAAGGTCGGTATAAAAAATGCCCTCTTTGATATTTAAGGTAGTTTTTGTTGTCTTGATGTCATATAATAAACTCCAGCCTTTTAAATTGGCCCAAGGCAAGGCGACATTCGTAAACCAAAACATGAATATACTTAAGCAAACCGCTACGGCAAAAATGGGTCTGAGTATTCTGATAATTGAAATGCCTGCACTTTTTAAGGCAGTCAACTCAAAATTCTCGCCTAATTTTCCAAAGGTCATTAGGGAAGATAATAACATGGCTAAAGGCAATGCGAGTGGAATGGTGATTAGGGAGAAATAGAAAAAAAGCTCCACATAGACGGTGGTTCCTAAATCTTTGCCAAATAAATCCGAAAAATAAAAAAGGACTAAGCGTAATAGAAATATGAAAATTACAACCAATAGGGTTAGAATAAATGGCCCCCAGAATGCCTTTAAAATTAATTTGTCAATTTTCTTTATCATTAACTGCCGACGATTTCTTTCAGTTTATCGGTTAAATAATCCCATAATTCTGTGGCATCTTCATCACTTTTGAAGGTTGACGCGCTGTCATACACTTTTAAGTAAGTGGCATTTGTCAACTCGCTCACGTCTAATTTTATTTCAATATAGGCTAAGGCATCTCCCTTTTCAGGTTTATTGAATTCGAATTTGACAAATTTATTTTGCTTGCTGTGGGTTAAAGTGGCTAAATGATTTTCATCATCCCAGAAAAAATTAAAATTATCTCCATTTTTGATGGTCACTTTTTCTGCAAACCATTGTTGGAGTCCAGAAGCCGTACTAATGTAAGGATAAAGTACTTTGGGAGAGGCTTTTACCTCGTATTCAAATTCAAAGTGTGGTTGATCCATATTCAATACATTTAGAGAGATAAGTATTTTTATTTCCTGTAAACAAAGGTATTATTTATACGTTAATTCCCAAATATGATTCAAAATTAATAAGTATTCATAAAATATTTGAGTTTCTTGAGGCTTTCGATTACCTTTGCATCCTGATTTGGCGGGGTAGCTCAGATGGTTAGAGCATTGGATTCATAACCCAAAGGTCGGCAGTTCGATTCTGCTCCCCGCTACTTTAAAAAGGATGACCCAAGGTCATCCTTTTTTATTTTCTTATTTAATGATTAATTTAAAGTCCTTTAAGGTATGGATATGATTATAAAACCCTCATTTGATGAGATTTTCATGGATTTGGCGCAAAATTTAGCGCTAAGATCTCATTGCACGAGAGCGCAGGTAGGTTGTGTATTGACGAAAGATACTCGGATTATTTCCATTGGCTATAATGGTCCTCCTTCTGGTACACATAATTGCGATGAGGATTTTAAAGATGAAGGGGGTTGTCCAAAAGATTCGAAGGGTTCTTGCTCATTAGCTTTGCATGCGGAGCAAAATGCGATTTTATATGCGTCTAAAAATGGCGCAAGCATGGAAGGGTCCACGATATACGTCACTTTGTCACCTTGTATCTCTTGTGCACGGATAATTTATAGCATGAAAATCAAAAAGGTGATCTTTTTAAACTCATATGCGGCATACAAAGGATTACCCACCGACGAAGGCGTTGAATTTTTAAGGAAATTCGGAGTGGAAGTAGTACAGTATGTTTAGGTAATAGGTATTAGGTAAGAGGTAATAAAATTAGGTAACATGTAATAGGTAATAGAAAAAAAGATTTACTTATTACCTATTACCTAAAAATACCTCTTACTTGATACCTCTTACCTATTACCTAAAAATACCTATTACTTAATTTCAATGCTCCACTCCTCCATCGCCATGTACGTGGCCATGTGCGAGTTCATCAGCGGTAGCTTCTCTGATTTTTAATACAGTTCCGTTAAACATTAAGTCTTTTTCGGCCAATGGGTGGTTGAAGTCCATCATGACATTTTCAGGTCCTACTGAAACAACCATTCCTTGCATTCTATTTCCTTGGTCATCCGTCATCGGGATGAAATTGCCTACTTGGAGGATATCGTCTGGATTTTGTCCATCTACTTGAAATATATTTTTTGGCAAGGAAATAATGGCTTCAGGATCTACGTTACCATAAGCATCTTCTGCAGAAATAGTAAAGTCAAAGGTGTCATTCTCTTTTAAGTTGAGCAGGTTCGCTTCAAAAGCCTCAGGAAGCCCACTAAGTCCATGAATAAATACCATAGGTTCTTTATCATCCACGATTTCAACGACTTCTGCTTCTCCATTTTCACCCGGAAAAGCTAATTGATATGATATAAAAACGACTGAATTCGGTTTAATTTGCATGAGTTTTGGAATATTTTTGGCAAACCTACGGGAATAATTTGACAATGAATCCATTTCAAATATAATTTTTGCCAATGCGCTCTTTTCATTAGATTTGCATGCCTGATTATCCTGGATTTCTTATGCAAAAAACGACGACTGAAGTATTAAAAGATATTCACAAGAATAGCTTATCCCCTATTTATCTATTGCATGGGGATGAGCATTTTTTTATAGACCAACTAACGGATGCGTTTGAGGCAGGCATTCTTTCGGAAGATCAAAAAAGTTTCAATCAATTTGTTTTGTATGGCAAGGATCAGACGATGGCCTCGGTGGTTTCCTATGCGCGCAGGTTCCCTATGATGGCTGAAAAGCAAGTAATCATCGTAAAGGAGGCTATATTTTTAGAAGCATTGGCCAAAGGAAAAATAGATACCAAATCGGAAGGAAATTCAAAAGAAAAAGGAAATGAAGAGTGGAAGGCCTTTGAAGATTATTGTAAAAACCCCACTCCTTCTACGCTTTTGGTCTTTACGATTAAAAATTTACTAACGGATAAATCTAAGTTATTTCCGCCTTTGGCATCTCAAGGGGTTATTGTGACCTCTAAAAAGATATCAGATGATAAGGTCGGTCAGTGGTTAAAGGATTATTTAGCTCAACATAATTTGCTGATTCAGACGGTGTCGTTGGAATTAATGGTGACCAATGTAGGTGCTGACTTACAAAGGATGGCGCATGAGGCGGATAAGTTGATTATTAATGTACCGGCAGGTTCCGAAGTGGGCATTGAGGAGGTGGAAAAGTATGTGGGCATTAGCCGTGAGTACAATTATTTTGAATTCCAAAAGGCCTTGATGCAACGAAATGTAGAAAAGGCCCAGAAAATTGCTTTTTATTTTGCTGAAAATAGTAAGCAAAATCCGATTGCACCGATGTTGATTATGCTATTCAATTTTTTCGCTAAAGTCCTTCAGACACATGATATGGGTGCTGTTTCGGATGCGGAGATGGCAAAAGTCCTTGGCATAAACCCTTATTTTGTCCGAGATTATTTAACGGCGAAGCGTAATTACCCTTTGGGG
Organism: Spirosoma fluviale; assembly: GCA_945866095.1. Taxonomy (GTDB): domain Bacteria; phylum Bacteroidota; class Bacteroidia; order Cytophagales; family Spirosomataceae; genus Aquirufa; species Aquirufa fluvialis_A. The sequence goes on along the minus strand of CAMBGA010000006.1, from coordinate 34,103 downwards.
AAAGTTGTTCGAGTTATTGAGGCTATAAAAAATGCGGATTTGAAGATGAAGGGGGTAATAGGCCAACAAACCACGGATCGAGAGATTATATTGGATTTAAGTTTTGAGATTTTACATCTTTAATTGATGGGCAGATAGTCTTCTGTTTTGATATAACCCACATTTCCTTCGTAATAGCATAGGGTCCAAATATCCTTTTTATACCAATGGGTAACTCGATTTCCTTGGCTCAGTATTTTTGCCACAGGTGCGGCTGAAGATGAAAATTCTCGTAAATACACTTTATTTTTTGTGATGATACCAAAGTTAAGAAAGGAAGGAAAATTGGCAAATAAATAAATAAAAACAAGATAAAGGCTAAGCGAATAAAGGTATGCAGGGGGAGATTTTCTGTTTTTTTGTTTTTTATAGATGAGAATAATGGCCGCATACATGGCGATACTCAGCAGAAATCCCATGATGTAAGGAAAAAACGCAAAGTAAATCCATATTAATTGGTCTATAAAGTCTATCTCATATCCTCCTAATTGGTGCTTTTGGCTGATCTGATTTAATCGTTGGCTGATACTGGGTTTTGCATTTTCGGCTTGAATGCTAGAGAGATAATATATTTCGTTGGCCCAGTCATTTTTTTCTTTGGCGATGAAAGCCAGTTTAAATTTAATATTTTCAATTTCTTTATATCGAGGATTATAAAATTGTAGGTAAATTTTTTCCGCTTCTAAAAGTTGGTTCGTTTTAAACAGTGAATCTGCTTTGCTGATTTGCTTTGTATCTATTTGGCAATTAGCGTTTTGCCAAATACCGAGATATAAAATGCAGGAAAATATAATTTTATTTAGATGGCTTGCTTGCATAATTCGAAAAACTATGATAGTTTTGCACCGCAATAAAGGTATTTATTTACTTTTTTGCAAACGAAGGCCAACCGTTGGTTGAACTTCCTTTCGGTTCCAGAGTGAACCAATTAATATACAAGCGCAAGCTTGATGATTCCGTAGCTCAGTTGGTAGAGCAATACACTTTTAATGTATGGGTCCTGGGTTCGAATCCCAGCGGGATCACCACCAATTTTAAAAGATAGCCTATACTTCATTGTATGGGCTTTTTTTGTGGTCTAAGATTCTTGAGTCTCTGTGGAGTCTCTCTTTTTAGATAAATTCAATTACATTAAATTAAATAGTAAGCCTGTTGCTGTCAAACAGATGCTTAAAAACACTAATAGCCCCTTCATCTATTCAAATTTATCTAAGCCAGTAAGCTTTTTTTAGATATTTATTGCAATAATTTCATCACTTCCACATCCCCTTTGACTGCATTGACAGGTAATGGATATGCTTCGTTAAATACACTCAATTCAGCTGGGCTTAGGACTTTAGAAGGACCTTCATCTATATTGCCACCTGCATCCATGACGTTTGGTAAATCTAAGGATAAGTATTTAGCCATGAAGGGATACATGCCCATGCGTTTATTGGGTCCATAATCATGTACATCTTTGGCTAAGTGCACATTCTCTACCAGGTTTTCTTTTTGGTATAGTGCATAAATTTTTTGCATAAATGGAAATTCCACTTTGGGAGTATTTTGAGTCCAATCAGCCCCATCTGAAATCATCAACATAGGTTTAGGTGCGGTTAATGCAGCTATTTCTACGTTATTGGTCTGATAATCCCCTTTCTTGTGAATCGGCATGCCGCTCTCACAATTACATCCGCCAAAGAAATGAGATGAAATCATGACCGTTGGCGCTGATACTTTAATGCGAGAATCTATAGCCGTTAATAAAAATGTTTGCGTTCCCCCTCCCGATTCACCGGTAATGCCAATCCGATTTTTGTCGATCGATGGCAAATCCAATAAGAAATCCAATGCCCTAACACTATTGATCGTTTGTAATTTCAACGAAGACGCAATGCCATGTGAACATTGCTTGCTATCGTCATATCCGACCATATCCCAAGCAAATACGACGGCTCCCATGCGAGCTAAGGTAGCGCAACGGATTTGCGTTTGATCTCTGGTACGTCCTTTTAATTGATTATCATGTCCGTGAGGACATAAAATACCCGCATAGCTAGCGTATTTTTTGGTGGGTCTGTATAAACTTCCGGTGACATAAAACCCAGGTAGACTCTCAAAATAGAGACTTTCGATGGTATAGCCATCAAACTCTTTTTTACTATGTATGACGGCTTTTGAATTTAATTTGGCCGGAAATTTTTGTAAGCCCATCCCCTCTTTGATTTGTTGGACGATCAATTTCGACCTGCTTTCCCAGGCTTTTTTTGACTCAGGTACGTGTGCATTCAAAAATTCTGCGCCCTGAAGCTCCGTGAAATATTTTCCCCGGCATAAATCAGTCGATACTGCATTTTGGTTTGTTTGTCCTTTCATAATCTGTGTGCTTCCAAGGCATATCATTAAAGAAATACTGACAATAAATTGATTTTTCATAGCAATAGGTTTTTATTCTCCTTTAACAAATTAATATTTTTCCCGTTCTGCCCTCTGTTTGGTAGGCAATGACCGCTTCTTTGAATTCAGATAATGCAAATTTCTCCTGAACATCTACATGTACCTCTTGCGTCATTAAATAGGTAAAAACGTCTTTTAAGGCTTTCTTTATTCCTTCTTGGCCTAAGCTTTCCCACCAAGAGGTCAACCACCAACCTTCTACTTTCAAGTTTTTGAAAATTAATAAGCCTGAGTTTAAAGGAATGGGTTCTAAACTTAATAATCCGAAGACCAACATGCTCCCTCCTATTTTTAAACAAGCAAGCGCTTTGGCTCCTTGCTCTCCGCCGACGGCGTCAAAAACAGCGTCAACACCCGTTTCTACGGCTGCACGCACTATTTTACCCAGGTTTTCCGTTTGTACGTCAACCACGATGCTGGCTCCTAAATCCAGTAAAGCTTGTTTTTGCGCTCCATTTCTAACCGTACAAATCACCTGTATGCCGCGCATTTTAGCCATTTGGATCACTAATTTTCCCCAGGCTGAGGCTCCTGCTGTGATTAAAAGCCATTGGCCTTTTTGTAATCCACTCGTCTCCAACATCCCATACGCTGTAATCGGATTCACAAAGGCCTGGCAAGCTACCTCATCGCTCATCCCTTCGGGAGTAAGTATCAATTGGGCCGTGGGTACGCAAACATACTCTTTCCAAGTGCCTATGGCTGTGAATATTACACGAGTTCCTTTCGGATATTGTTCTGATTTTTCGACCTCTCCTGCCGCTTCAAAACCCGCACTGCTGGGTAATTTTGGTGTAATTCCATAGCGACCCTGGATGAACATGATGTCAGATGGATTAATATTTCTAGCTGTAATTCGGATTAAAGATTCGTGCGCTCGAGGCTCAGGAATAGCTGCTTCTTCTAATAGTAATACGCTTTCTGGCAAACCAGTCGCCTTAAAAATAACTTGTTTCATCTATATTTTTTGTTGAATTCTGAAGCAAATTACCATATTTAATAATTAAATTGTTTAAAATTTTCAAACATGCATCCATTTTTATTAACAAACCAAGTAGCCCTCATTACAGGCGCTAGCAAGGGCATCGGTTTTAGCATTGCAGAATACTTTGCCGCCGCTGGTGCCAAAGTCGTTATTAGCAGCAGAGACCAACCAACCTTAGATCAATTAGCCTCAGAATTACAAAAAAAAGGCTACGATGTTACAGGCATTGCCTGCCATGTTGGGAAAATGGACGCTTTGGAAGTTTTAGTGCAAAAGACCATCGAAAAATATGGTCAAATCGACATATTGGTCAATAACGCCGCTACTAACCCAGTTTTTGGCCCTATTCACGATACGACTTTAGACGCCTTTGATAAAATTATGAATGTGAATTTAAAAGCGCCGTTCCAACTGATGCGCCTTTGTCTTCCCTATTTAAAATTATCCGAAAATCCTTCCGTCATAAACATCAGCTCGGTCGGCGGAATATCTCCTGAATCGGGCTTAGGTATTTATAGTGTTAGCAAAGCGGCCTTGATTTCGATGACCAAAGCGTTTGCCAAGGAATGGGGCGAGTTCAACATTCGTGTCAATGCAATTTGTCCCGGCCTCATTAAAACAAAATTTTCGGAAGCTTTATGGAGCAATGAGCAGATTTTAAAACATACGTTGAAAGCTTTGCCCATCAAGAGAATCGGAACGCCCGAGGAAATAGCTGCTGCCGCGCTTTATTTAGCTTCTCCTGGAGCATTATATACCACCGGTTCTGTCATTACGGCTGATGGAGGGTTAACCATTTAACATGTCATGATGCAAACATCCGCTAAGTTGCTCGATTTAGTTTCTCGCTATCAAGCTTTTTTAAAGGAATTTATTTATCCGATCGAAAAAGAAATTATATACGGTTCATTTAAATCTCATTTACCCAAATTGCGTGAATTACGTGAATTAGCTAAATCAAAAGGTTTGTTTACTCCACATCTTTCCGTAGACGAAGGTGGTTTGGGACTTTCTTTACCTGAATTTGCCCGAGTATCAGAGATTTTAGGCACAAGTCCTTTAGGCCATTATATTTTCAATTGCAATGCGCCCGACATTGGAAATATGGAACTGATGCATGCTTTTGCTTCTCCATTTTTGAAAGAAACCTTTTTGAAACCATTGCAACGTGGTGAAATTCGTTCTTGTTTTTCGATGACCGAACCTGAACATGCGGGTAGTAATCCCATCCATATGTCTACCATGGCTGTTTTGGAAGGAGATGAATATGTGATCAACGGACATAAATGGTTCACTACTGCTGCAGATGGGGCCCAATTTACCATCGTGATGGCGATTACAAATCCTAAAGCAGAAAATGTATACCAAAGGGCTAGCATGATTTTAGTTCCCTTGGATAATCCTGGATACCGTTTGATTCGTAATATATCGATTATGGGCGATGAGGGGGAAGATTATTTATCTCACGGGGAAGTTGAATTTACCAATTGCCGTGTGCCAAAATCCTATTTAATCGGTGAGGAAGGACAAGGATTTACTTTAGCCCAAGTGCGCCTTGGACCCGGAAGAATTCACCATTGCATGCGTTGGATCGGTATTTGTGAAAGAGCGCTGGGATTAATGTGTGATCGGGCGATGTCTAGGGAGTTGAATCCGGGGAAGTTCTTATCGGGCCAACAAACCATTCAAAATTGGATCGCGGAGAGTGCAGCCGAGATAAAAGCTTCTCGCTTATTGGTTTTGCACACTGCAGAAAAAATTGAAAAGGAAGGCGCAAAAGCAGCTAAAGAAGATATATCAATCATTAAATTCTTTGTTTCTGATGTTTTAATGAAGGTTTTGGATCGCGCTATTCAGGTGCATGGAGCCTTAGGAATTACGGATGACACCTTGCTTTCGTTTTGGTATCGCCATGAACGAGGGGCCCGGATTTATGATGGACCTGATGAAGTACACAAATCGGTATTGGCGAAAAGCATTTTAAAATCAAGAACATTGAATGGAGGGATTTGAGAAATTACCCGCTTATTTGTCGGCTCAATGGTCTATCCCAATTCCTGAATTACATATAAAGGCATTTAAAGGAGGATTTTCCAACCTGACTTATTTAATCGAGTCTGAGGCTTTTTCCTATGTGTTACGTCGGCCTCCTTTCGGGAATAAAATCTCCAAAGCGCATGACATGGTTCGTGAATTTAAAATCTTAATGTCCTTACATAAAGCAGGTTATGATAAAATTCCGAAGGCTATTTTATGTTGTGAAGACGAAAGTATAATAGGTGCTCCCTTTTTTCTTATGGAAAAAGTGGATGGATTAATCATCCGAAATAAAGCTCCTGAGGGACTTGAATCCGATTTTTTTACCAAACTATCTCATTCTGCCATCGATGTTTTGTTAGAATTGCATGCCTTGGAATTACATGATTCAGGCTTAATCGCTTTGGGAAAGCCGGAGGGTTATGTCGCGCGCCAAATAACTGGTTGGTCCGAAAGGTACATGAAAGCCCAAACAGATGATGTTCCTGAATTGAATCAAGCCTTTGATTGGTTGGCGCAAAATCAGCCTTTACATTCTTCTGTGGCCTTTATTCACAATGATTTTAAATATGACAATATGGTCATCCGAGACGATGCCTCTGTGGCTGCCGTATTGGATTGGGAAATGGCGACTGTGGGCGATCCATTGATGGATTTAGGAACCACGTTGGCTTATTGGGCCGAGGAAGGCGATCCTGATATTTTAAAAATGTTCAATTTAAGCTATGTAGAAGGTAATTTTACCCGGGCAGAACTTGTTGAATATTATGCGTCAAAAAGTAATTTAGATGTTTCCAAAATCCTTTTTTATTATGTTTTTGGATTGTGTAAAGTGGCGGTGATCGCCCAACAAATTTACAAGCGATACGCCTTAGGATTTTCCACCGATGTGCGATTCTCCATATTAAACCAAGTAGTTAAAGCGGCTGGAATTAAGGCCATGGAAAGTATTAAATTGAATTAAATATGAAAATAAATAAAGTGTGTATTTTAGGTGCAGGTACCCTTGGTTCAAGAATCGCTTTGCAGTCGGCGATTTCAGGTTTTCAGGTTCGCGTGTACGATATTCAGGAAAGCGTTTTTGAATCTTCTCGCAAAATGATGGCAAAGGTTTTGAAGCAAATTAAAATGGATGCATCGATCATCGACCAGATATTATTTACGACGGATCCCATGGAAGCTGTTTTAGATGCCGATATTATTTCAGAAAGTGTTACGGAGGATTTGGCTTTAAAGCAACAAGTGTGGGCCCAATTTGGAGCCATAGCGCCTGAAAAAACAATTTTTACGACTAATACAAGTTATTTATTGCCTTCTCAAATTGCTGATTTTACAGGAAGGCCTTCCCTATTTTGTGCCTTTCATTTTCATGATGTCTTTTATTCTACAGTCGTGGATATTATGCCGCATCTAGGAACATCAGAAGATTTAATTTCGATTTTAGAGGATTTTGGACGTGCGTTAAACCAAGTACCCGTAGTGGTTCGAAAAGAAAACCATGGCTATATTTTCAACTCAATGCTGATGGCTCTGATTGGTTCTGCAGGTAAATTAAGGACGAAAGAAGTCGCTAGCATTGAAGATATTGACAAATCTTGGATGGTCAATTTTCATATGCCCATGGGTCCATTCGGGATTTTAGATTCGATTGGCTTAGATACGGCCTGGCATGTGACTCATAAATTAGAAGATCCAGCCTCGCAAGCATTTGCTTCATTGGTTAAAACTTATATCGATGCGGGTAAATTAGGTGAAAAAACAGGAGAAGGATTTTATACCTATCCTAATCCTGCTTATCGAGACCCTGATTTTTTGAATTAAATTATTTCGGATTATATATTTTTTCTGCTGTTTTTAAAACTTGAGCTTTATCTAAAGACATTGTTTTTGTTTTTTGAGCCTGGTATAAAGCTCTTTGATCCGCAAAGTGTGGGCTTTCTGGATTTGAACTAGCTCCAAAAGTATTCACTGTTTCGATCACTGGAAGACTTCCATCCTTAGGGAATTTCACAAAACCAATATAGGCATCTCCACTGACCATTTTTTTCTTTCCATTTTCATGATTCTTCGACATCACAGCAGATAAAACATCCGGCATACCGCCTTGTGGCCACTCTTCTTTCCCATGAACTAATTTTTGTACATCGCCTAAAACGAGGCCAATTGTACCAAAGTTCTTCATTAAATAATCATAAACATGCTGATACACTTCGACCCCTTGCGCTAGAGTTAATGTACTTTGGGCATTGCCTTTCATGGCTTTGGAAATATGATAATAGGCCAAATTGTAAACCAATGCTCCTTTACTATCCGGATTGGTGACATGATCCCAATTCTTTAATGAAGTAATTAATGGAGCTAATTGGGGATATTTTGACTCGTCGACCATAAACAACGAATCTGACGAATAGCCGTATGGGTATAAAATTTGTTTAGGTAATTGGCGATCAAATTTAATTTTCTTCAAATCCTCAAAACTAATTTTTGAATAAGAATCGATTAGGTCTTTAGCTCTCCGGCTCCGGTTATTGTGATACGTTTCATAGCCATCATTTTTATCATAATTGGCCGGATTTAAATTCTCATTTTCAGCGGTCGCTAAAAAAGGTGAATGGTTGGTATTAAATAAATAGCCACTGGCAGGATTTAAATGCTGCGGTAACTCGTTGAATGGCTTGAACTTATCCCACAATGTCGCACGCGTATTTCCAGGTAAAGTTGAATTCCAGTGATATTTAGGATCTGGATTACGATAGGGCATTTTCCCATTGGACACATAGAAAATATTATCCTGCTTATCGGCATAAATAATATTAAACATGGCCAAATGATTTTGTTCTAAAGCTGATTTAAATTCACTCCAATTTTTCGCCTTATTCATGAAATACCATTGCTGGAGTGCCTTGGCATCCATTAAAGAAGGTAAGCGCATGGAGAAAAACTCTCCTTTGGGATTAGCTACTGTAGGTCCATAAATAGATTTGTAAGCCATTTTTGAAACTGGGAAAGGGATTCCTTTAATGTGCAATTTGACTTTTCTTTTCTCTAGGGTCAACCACTCACCATCCACTAGATATTGTCCTGGATGTTTTTTGTCAGTTTGCAATTGGAATACGTCCACTTTATCCTGCATATTAACCGTGTGGGCCCAAGCTAAATTAGGGCTTGCCCCATGGAAAATGAGGGGTGCACCAGGAAATAGGCCCCCTAACATGTTCCAACCTTCTTCACTTTGTAAATGGGCTTCATAAAAAGCGGTGGCTCCTTCTATGGGTTGGTGTGCGTTAATGACCAACATAGGCTCGCCAGTGGTCGATTTTTTACTGCTGATGGCAAATGCATTACTTCCTTCTCCGGTAAAACCAGGTAAATTCGCGATGGAACCGTTGAGAATTTTAGGCAATGTTTTGTCAACCCCGCAAAAAACAGCCACCGAAAACATGGATGTTGCGATATAGTCCTCAAGGAAAATTGGAAACACATGTTTATTTAAAATTTCCTTTGGATGCGCTTTTCCATAGGCCTGTATTCCCATTAAATAGCCTTGAAGTAATTGGATGAACTTAGGGTCCATCGATTTAATTTGTTGGTCTACTGTCGCTCTCGTATTTAATAGCCCAAAAACAAAGTCGACAGGCGCCCCTTCCTTACCCATATAAGTAGATAATTTCCCTTTTCCGGTTAAAATAAGTGTTTGAATGGTTTTGAAATCATCTTCTGCATGTGCCCATGCAAGGCCATAAGCCACTTCTGGATCTGTGGGAGCAAAAATATGGGGTACGCCATAGCTGTCTCTTGCGATGGTTATTTTGTCCACATGAATGTCAGGGAAATTGGTATTTTGAGCAAAAAGGCTTAGGCAAGCCATTGAAAATACTAGGCTATAAATAAGTTTCATATGTTTTTTGGTAAGAATGGTCCCTTAGGATTTTAAAATAATAAGACATAAAACATGAACCTTTGAACTAGGAATATGTTTTATGTCTCTATCAATCAATGAATTATTTCAGATTGGGATTCGAAATTAAATTGGCAAATAATCTCCAAGCACCTGGCACTGCGGCTGGTAATTCCCGGAAGAAAACTAATCCTGTATAGATGAATTGGCCTTTTCCGTATTTACAAACCGTAATATTACCCTTATTTAATTTTTCACCGGGATCCGTAAATCCTAAAGGAAATTCAAAGTGAGCATCTTCAGATTCGCCGTTATAAATGGATCTCTCTTGAACCCAATTTTCGAAATCGATATCTGAAATTTTGTTAGGTATATTTAATAAAGCATGGGAAGGAAGTAAAAAGTCGGGTTTTGCGTCTTCTCGAGTAATTCGACCTCTGCCCACAGCCATTGGATAAGGTGCAATGGATGATTTAATCGGGCCTAAAAAACTTGCTGTATTGTATTGAACGATATAATTACCCCCATTTTCTACATATTTCATGAGCTCAGGATAGGCATTGACCATATAATTAAGGGTGTTGTGAGCTCTAACACCAGTCACCACTGCATCATATTTTTTTAAGTTGGCCAAGTTCAAATCGTTTTCACCTAAAAAATCAATTTGATATCCTAACTGTTTAATGGCTTCAGGAACTTTATCACCCGCTCCTTTAATATAACCAATCCGAGTTCCTTGTTTCTTTATATCGATGTGTAAGATGTCTAAATTAACGGGAGAAAAATACCTTTGAGTAGGAATATGTGGGTATTCTATGGTTTGTAATTCCAAAGAATCAACCCAGTTTCCTTGTTGGGTTTCATAAGCAAGTGATAGTTTTTGCTTTATTTTTCCTGATTCAGAAAATTTAGTTTCGTCTAAAGGGACGTTATACGTCAACTTCTCCCCCTTTTTCAACCCTTTAGGTAAAGAAATATTGCCTAGCGTATTTTGGCTATTGGACTGAACTTTTACCGTTCCGGGGGCTATTTTCCCTAGAGCAAAAATGGTTAGCTCAACCGTCTTCTTCGATTTAGAGCCTTTAGTTAGCAATAGCACATTGGAGTTTAATGAAAAGACTGATTTTGGAGTAATGCTAATGGGTTGGTATATTTCACCTTTTACAGGGTCAACAATCATTTCTTGGATTGGCTTTTCTATTTGAAACTCTTCTCCGTCAATTAGAAAAGTGGCTGAAGCCATTATAGCTGGATCGGGGTTTGGTTGGCCTATTTTCAAAGGATCATCGACATTAAATCGACCAATTTCTTTGGGTTTTTTAATCCAATATGGCTGGGTTATTTCACTCCCAGCAAGCAATGTTCTGGAAAGGATTTGTTTTTTTGATGAACCTATTTTTCCAGTCCAAGTAGAATCTTGATCTCCTACGGTCATTTTTAATTGGCCCACTTCTACCGGAGTGCGCACGATGAATTCAGCTTTTACTTTAATGGAATCTCCCCTCGAAACGATCCCTGCGCTTGAATAAGCATTTAAATTGATTCCAGCAGCCTTAATGACCCATTCGTTGATTTGCCTTAATTTTTTATCTCTTAACGTCGATTTAGGCAGGGCTGAGATAGATTTTTTCAAAGCAATCAAACTAGGGATACTTAAATGCGGTTGACTTATTTTATAATTTTGAATGGTTTGATCGATGGCGTTTTCAATCGCCGCAGCTCCTGGAATTCTGGACCAAGAAACATCCACTCCATCCCATAATTTATTTACAGGTGTGGTTCCAGCTAAAGTCACGAAATATTCCATACTTTTTCCTCGGTCTGCTGAAAATCCAAATCCCTGGCTTTTATGTTGGCTCCTACTAAAAGCAGCCATTTCACCCGTACTCTGACCTATGGAAGGTAAATAATTCCCAATTTCAAATTTGAATTGATCTTCGCTGATGGTTGAATTAGGGGATCCAGGGAAACGAAAAGTATTCCAAAGTAAACGTTTTGCTTGCCATACTTCCACCCCTAATTTTAATTGTTCAGGAAATCGATTGGGATCTGCAGCTGCTTTGAATGCTTCTATCGCTAAAACGGCTGAAGCGGAATGGTGCCCATGCCCTGCTCTTGCATCAGGTGGAAAACGGGTAAAAATGATATCTGGGCGTAATTTACGGATCACCCAAACCATATCGGATAGAATTAATTCTTTCCCCCAAAAGCCTAAAGCCTCGTCCGTTGATTTGGAAAAGCCGAAATCGAAGGCTCTAGAGAAATATTGATTAGCTCCGTCGATTCTTCTGGCGGCCAATAATTCTTGTGTTCTGATTAATCCTAAGGCAACTCCTTGCTCATCACCGATTAAATTTTGTCCTCCTTCTCCCCGATTACATGCAAAGTAATTTGTCTCCCATTGTTGCTCTTGAGCGAACCAGGTCAACATATGCGTGCTTTCATCATCTGGGTGTGCTGCGATATGCAATACAGTCCCTAAGACTTTTAAACCTTTTAAATCCTCGTATAATTGAGCCGAGGTTCTTTGTTGGGCTTGTACGCCAAACAAACTAAATAATAGAATTAGGGTAAATAATTTTTTCATATGGTAGGATATGGATGAATGCAATGCGTATGAAATACTATTTGAAAGAAAAGAGGACGATTTTAAAAAATGACAGCGCATAAAGCGCTGTCATTTAATGATTAATTATCCCAATCGTCCGTCCTGAAAAGGTTGACTGGTAAGCCTTCCCGACTAAATAAATTAGGCATATCGGCATTTTTGAATGCATAACGAACCGCCACTGGATTAGGTACAATTGGGCTTGAAACCACTAAGGATGAACCGTCGATTTTCCCTGTAGCTGGATAGAACTTCTTATCTTCACCGGCTATCATTAAATGGCTAGGATCGCCATCTTTGGCAACCAATTTCCCATTTAACTCACGGAAATAAATTCTGATTTTTCCTTTTTCTACTTTCATGCGATCGTATTTAGGATAGAAAATGGGTCCCGCTTCTTGGCCATAATGTTTGACTAAAGCTAAATTGGCAAAACGATTAGCCACCTCTACTTTAATCGTTGGATGGATATTGGTCACATCAGGCACCAAATCCGTTAAAACAACCATCGCCGTATTTTCCAATTTTAAATTGTTCGTTTGAGCTTCTCTTAGTTTCGCTCCATTGACATTGTCTCCGTATTTATCATAGGGAGCAATTTGTGCAAAATAGAAAGGAAAGTTTTTATTGAAGGAAGTACGCCATGATACAATCAAATCATTCATTAGTTCTGTGTAAGAGCCGTATTGACCCACATTACTTTCTCCTTGGTACCACAAAGCCCCGGCAATATTGTAATTGATGATGGGAGCAATCATGGCATTATAGTTCATGCCGATGGTATTTTGTGCATTTTTAATGGCCTGAACTAAATGAGGTTTTTTCATCACCGAATCTCTGGCAATCCAAACTTCTGCTCGTGTACCTCCCCAATTTGAACTAATTAATCCCATAGGAACTTTTAATTGCGCTTGAAGTTTTTTACCAAAGAAATATCCGATGGCTGAAAATGCTTTCATATCCGTGGGATTACAAACTACCCATTTAGCTCTGACATCTTCTTGCGGATATTTGGCTGTTCCTTTTGGAATGTAAAAGAATCGAATTTGATCGTTGGTTGCATTGGGCATTTCGTCGATGGACTCTTTCAGATTTTGTGAGCCGCTCCATTCCATATTACTTTGGCCTGAAAAAACCCAAACTTCCCCAAAAACCACGTCGGAAACCGTGATGCTATTTCCATTTGTTTTAAAGGTAATTCTGTGGTTACCCCCTGCTTTTGGTGTATTGACCTGCAAAGAAAAATGACCAAAGATTGACTTGGCTTTATATTGGGTCGTGTCCCAATCTACAGTGACCTTAACTTCCTCCCCTGGATTTGTCGTCCAGCCCCAAAGAGTCACCTTGGATTTTTGTTGGAGTACCATGTGATCCCCTATAATAGCGGGCAATTGCACATCTGCTTGCATGCGAAAGGCAACGAATAACAACAATATCAGTAATTTTTTCATGTGTTTGATCCGGTTTATTTTAACATATTTCTGTTCCATGGCCCACGATAAGGACGAGCTAATAAGGCCGTCGCTTCAGGATCATTGATGATGATTTTTTTAACGGGGTCATAGGAAAGTGGTCGACCTAAACGCATGGCTAAATTAGCGATGATGCAACTAGCGGTGGAAATATGACCAGCTTCAATATCAGCAATAGGTCTCGATTTTTTGTCGATGGCCGCTAAGAAGTCCAACATATGCCCACGGGTTGCCGGAGCAGCATTTAATTCAATGCGCTCTTCTTTTAAATCTTCTGGATATTTTTCTTTTTCAAAAATAACATCTTGGTGTATTTTAGAAGCTTTCGGATCTACAGGAGTAAAGTCATAGCGCATAGTACTCATTCTCAAGGTACCTTTTTCACCATAAAGTATTAAAGCCCATGGATAATCAGGATCTGGAGGTGTTCCCCAAGAACGATGCTGCCAAACACAGTTTAAATCATTGTATTCGAAAACAGCGGTTTGGGTATCAGGAATATTTGATTTACCCCCTTTTTGGACGTAAATGCCACCTTCAGAGCTGATGCGGTTAGGCCAACCTAAATCCAACATCCAGCGAGCTGTGTCAAACATGTGAATGCACATATCGCCCATAATTCCATTTCCGTATTCATTGAAAGTTCTCCACCATCTTGTGTGTGGTAATCCGTCATAGGGACGCATAGGTGCTGGTCCAGTCCACATTTCATAATCAAAAAATTCAGGGACAGGTTGGACCGGTGGGTTCCCGTTATTTCGCATGCTAAAATAGCAGCACATCTCAACATGTCCTACTTTGCCTAATAAACCCTTATCTACGATATCTCGCTTTGCTTGAATTAAATGAGGTGTACTTTTACGTTGAGTACCTACTTGGACCGTTTTATTATATTTTCTAGCCGCGGCGACCATGGCCTCACCTTCTAATACATCGACCGAAATGGGCTTTTGAACGTATACATGGGCTCCTGCTTTGACAGCGTCAATCATTTGTAAAGGATGCCAATGATCTGGACTTCCCACGATGGCGATGTCCAATTCATTTTCTTTTAATAATTGGCGATAATCATTGTATAACTTAGGAGTTTTACCTGATTTTTGACGCTCAGAGACCATTTTTCCTGCTTGATTCAATTGATTTCGGTCTGGATCACATAGGGCTAAAACCTCTACGGGAGCTACTTGCATGAGGCGGAAAAGGTCACTTTTTCCGTACCAACCGGTACCTATTAAGCCCACTTTTAAAGGTTTGTCCGGATTGATTAAATCCAATCCATAGGCTCCAAACTGTGATAAGGCTAAGGATGCGGTAGCGCCCTTGACAAATTGCCTACGATTAATGTTAAATGATTTCATATTTTTAATAGGTTTAGAAATTGCTTGTCATTTTTACAAGAAACTAAGGTAATGATTTTGATATTATTTTAAAATAAATTTAAATGAAAGGCTTGTAATTTTTTTTCAGCTAAATTATTTATGGGTTCAAAATCTATTTTTGGACTCCTTAAAAACGTTTACCAACAGATTGCATTTTAAAACGCATAAAAAAAGCCCGAAAGGGCTTTTTTTATGTATTAGAACTAGGATTTTAAATTATCTAGCTTTTAATGAACTTAGGAATTCAACCACATCTCTAATTTCTCTTTTTGAAAGTAAGCTGCCCATCGGCGGCATGCTGGATGGAGCATTCACTCGGGACTTAATCCGTGATAGGGCAATTTTTAATGGTTCCGCTTCATTGGTTTTCAATTGGATTTCTTTTTCATTTTCGACTACCAATAATCCAGATACTTCTTGGCCATCGGTCAATACGACGGTTACATTACCAAAACCTGGTGCAATGCGCGCACTAGGTTCGATTAACGATTGAAGTATTTGTTCGCGAGTTAATCGACTACCAACCCCCTTTAATGAGGGTCCTACGTTTCCTGCTTCACCATTTACATTATGACAACGCACACATTGAACGGTTGGATTGCGATTAAAAATACTATTTCCCACTTGTAAGTTACCACCAAAAAGCGCCTCTTTAAACTCATCCGTCAAGGTACCTTTTGTTTTGAGTGCATCTAGTTTAGCGACTAATTTATCTGATTTACTTGCTTCCACGGCCTCCATTAAATCTAATTTGATTCCATTCTCTAATTTACCACCAACCATTTTTTGAATCAAATCTTCAAAAATATCACTCGTGTTTTCAGATTTCATTTTCCCCATACTTTGCAACAATTGTTGTTGCTCAGGCATACTGCCTTTTTCGAATATTATGTTCACGATGGATGGCAATTGACTTTTTGGAATTTCAATTTTATTCAAATTGCTTAACGCAACTCCACGAACTCCTCTATCCGAATCATCCATTCCTTTTTGGATGATTAAAGCCAAATTAGGGTCATTTAGCGCGGCTAATGACGATAATTGAGACGAACGAACTTTGGCACTTGGATGATTGGCAAAAATTTGTGTTTGCTCTGAACGTAAATCAGTAATATTTAGTTCTGCTAATAAACGTGCACTGGCGATTAATACCTCAGGGTTTTTGCTACGTAAAAACTCTGGCATTTTGCTTTTTATTTTAGCCACTACATCGGCCGGATTTCTTTTTAATGCTCCACGGTGACGTCCATCTACGCGATCCATGAGCGATGGATTAGCCCAAGAACCTAAAGTCGCAATGGCTTCCGCTCGGATGACATCGGAGATATCATTTCTTTCAGCAAACTGAATTAATAGGTCAATTTCTTTGGCCGTTCCTACGCGAAGGCAAGCATTGATGGCTCTACGTAATAATGGTTCCCCTTTCCAAGCAGGATTAGCTAAACTAGCGGCTAAGGCAGGTAATGCATCCACAATGGACTCATCATCATTAATGGCTCTTGCCGCTTCTGTAGCAATGAATTCGTCTGAATCTAGGAGAGATTTGGCTACTTTGGGACTTGCCATCCGACGTAAAATTAAAACAGAGGCTAATCTCAATGATTTATTCGCCGAGTTTTGCATTGCGACAATCGCTTCCTCCTTACCTATTCTAGAAAGAGCTAAAACGGCTGCATGGCGTATGTATTGGTCTACATCTTGGTTGCGTTCCAACAAGGAAATTAATCCTGGTATAGATTTAGTTGATTTGATTCTACCTAATGCCTGTGCCGCAAAAAACTGACTTCTTGGCGCATCGGTTGCTAATAAAGAAATTAATGCATCTTCAGCTGGTACATAAAAAGCATCTCCTAAAACCTTCGCTGCTTGAGCCCTTAATTCAACATCCTCATCTTTTAATAATGGAATTAGATTATCACCTAAGCTTCTATTTTTTTCAATCATTTGGCCCATTCCCCACACACCATGCACACGAGCTAATTGGTTTGTTTTTTGATTGATGGCATTCAACAAACGATCTGAAGCTGCTCTATTGACCAATTCAAACTGCGCTTTTAATCGAACTCGTTGATCTCCATAAGTTAAGAGATTGGATAGTTGATCTAAGGTTTGAAGCGCATAATCTTGTTGGATATAGATTTTAGTTTGCGCTCTCTCCTCTGTTAGATCTTTGTTTTTATCATCTACATCCAGTTTCCATACTCGGCCATAGTTTTTAGTATCCCAACCAAACACCCAATCCGCCGCATACAGCGCCCCTTCAGGCCCAAAACGTATACCGGTTGGCAAAATTCCACTCACCACATCCACCTCTGATTTGAAATCAAAGCTGGCGCCTTTTGGCTTTAAATCGAAAGACCAAATATGTGAATTGGTCGCATTGCCCACAAACTCAACTAAGAAGAAATGATTTTGCCATTGTTTCCCTAAAGCCGTTCCCGGATTAAAAACCATTCCTGTTGGACCATTGTGAAAATTACGGATCGGCGGTATGATGTAGGCGGCTTGTCCATCCCAACGAGGTTTAAATAATTTCTCGTCCATCCATACTTTGTATAGATTGTTGGTCGGATCCGTATATTTTCCATATTGCCAATTGGAACGCCAGCCCGCATCCGAACCTTCCACCACATGCACTAAACGTTCACTTTCGCCTGGATGATCTCCATCATTATCAGAACTGATTAAGTTTCCGTAAGTGTCAAAAACAAATTCATGTGTATTTCTCAAACCTGAAGCATATACTTCAAAGTTACTTCCATCAGGATTTGAACGAACAATAACACCTGAATTGGGATGCTTATATTGTTTGCCATCCACAGCGGTGATGTTGGCGCCAATATCGCCTATTTGCCAATAAATTTTTCCATCAGGTCCTTCCACAACGCCTGACATTCCATGACCACCAAAACCTATGTGAACTCCATATCCATGAGATATTGAAACTGGCTTAGTCCATAAACCTTTCTTATGGGTATTTTCCAATCGCCATAAATCGGGACCTACGGCAATGAATGCATCTTTTTTACGAACCAAGATACCTCCAGATACGTCCGTAATTTCTTCATTAAAGCCATTGAAAACTCGGGATGCAAGATCAGCAAAACCATTACCATCTTTATCTTCAAGCTTCCAAATCTCTTCCTTCTCTACAGCTAAATCTTTCCAGTCATGGGAACCATCTCCATTTAAATCTTTTAGCCACTCATTTTGAGCACTTTTTTCGGGAGCAAAAGTCTTTCGTAGAAATGCTCTACGATCTTCCACCGTCTGTAAACCTATGGATTCGGTCATCCAATCACGATGGCCACGAATGTCAAATTCCGAATTTTTTTGTCGGTTTGTTCTCGTTAAAAATACCGCACCTTGATCATCGATGTCCATGGAAACTGGGTCGATGGCTAAGGAATCAGAAGCCCAACGGGTTATTTTAAACCCTGGGGCGATTTTGATCGGTGTTTTGTCTCGAGCTGTTTGCGCTTTTTCAGCTAAATTATCTTGGTCCTCTACGATCACTTGGTAGGTGTCTTTTTCCAATTTATTCATACATGAATACAGGAAAATGGGTCCAGCACAGGCTAATAATAATAATAATTGTTTTTTCATGATTTTAGTTTTCTTCGTCCATCATACTGCGGCGTTGTTTGGCTGCTTGTTTGGTGGTTTTAAATCGATAATTAAAAGTAAAATTAAATTGGGTTAAGCGTCCTTGCATTTCGGCTTCTGTAAAAAAACCGACACCTTTGATCTCTGATCGCATGATGCGAGAACTAAACACATCTAATACGTTAAATGTTATGGTTCCGTTTCCATCCATGATATCTTTACTCGCAGATAAATCCATCCAAGACATATAGCCTCTAGATCCTTGCGGCGTTTTCTGTGGAGCTTCGTAGTTGGCCCTGATTTGAGCATCGATACCGGCTCCTAATTTCACCCGAGAAGTATGTCGCACAAACCAAGAGTACGTGTCACTATAAAAGCTTGCATCCAAATTACGTGCATCTGTGATGGCTCTAAATAAGTTTAAGCTTAAATCTGCTTTCCAGGCTTTATTTATATTATTCGAACTCGTAAACTCGGCACCCATGGATTGCATGTTGGAGAAGTTTAAGGGAAGCCTTTTGGAATATCCGTTGGCATCTACGCTTCTAATCTGCTCAATTTTCCCGTTGGTATTTCGATAATATAAGGAAGCACTCAATGTTCCACTTTCCAAATACTTCAATCCTCCCAAATCATAGGAATCAGTGAATTCAGGATTTAAATCAGGGTTACCTGAAAAGTAATTCCGATTGTCGGAATACGTCACAAAAGGACTTAATTCATTGTAGGTAGGACGTCTTACTCGGCGCGAGTAACCTAACTGGAATGATTTTTTCGGCGACACAGCATAGGTGAAATGCATGCTTGGAAATAAATTCGCATAGTTACGAGGATTCTTTTCCGCCGTTTTTTCTAATTCGGTTTGTATGTCGGTCACCTCTCCACGTATGCCCAATTGGTAGGAGAATTTATTTATTTTATTGCCAAAAATCGCATAGGCCGCTGAAATGTTCTCTTTGTAGATAAACTTGTTTAAGAAGCCTGGCATAACCTCAAAAAGTCCATTTGGCTGCTTTTCAGTCACGATGTAGTCGTTGATCATGTCACGGAAACTTGTTCTTAGACCTGTTTCTATTTTTGCATTCTTGCCAACAGGGTTCACGTAGTCGGCTGTTAATATCCATTGATTTTCAAATTCGTCGTTGACAGCACGCTGGATTTTTGAATTTTCTGGCCATGATTTGCCATCCGCTTTTTTACCTACTTGGGTGTAGGTCTGATCCGATTTTTCCCAATAATTTAAATATCGAAGATCCGCTGTGAAATCTTTTCCTTTTTTTGCAAATGACTTTTTAAACGTTAAGGCATATTCTGAATTGGGTTCCGCCTCTGTTTCCACTTGTTGGCGATCAGTCACAGCGTATAAATTACTTAGCGATTTTTGATAATCGTCATAGTGGAAGTCTGAAATACGCTCTGTGTCCATTCTTCTGAATATATAGGAACCCGTTAATATTGTTTTTTCATTGAAGAAATAATCGGCCCCTCCACGTACATTGTTAACTGTTCCCGTGACGTTATTTTTATTATTTTGACGGGTGTAATTGGTTTGTCCGGGAACATAAATTTCTTGGTATATATTACTTCTGCCTGGTGAGCGGCGATATAACAAACCATAATTGACGAAAAAGTTTAATTTATCTTTTCTGTAATTTAGAATTGCCGTGGCCCCAAAATTTTCTGGATACCCCGTAGTGCTTTCAAATGCCGCATTAAATCCCTGGGTCGTATTTTTCTTTAACACGATGTTGATGATTCCAGCCATTCCCTCAGCCTCATAGCGGGCAGATGGATTGGTGATAATTTCAACCTTGTCGATCAGGTTACCTTGCAATCCAGCCAATCCGCCACCACTCATTCCCACCATGGTAGATGGTTTTCCGTCGACTAATATCCGAACATTTTCACTTCCTCTTAATCTTACGCCACCTTCTCCATCGACTTGGACCGAGGGTAAATTGCCTAATATTTCAGCTGCTGTCGCTCCTTTATTGGCTAAATCGGTTCCAACATTAAATATCCGTTTATCCAATGCGAGTTCCATACTGGCTTTTTGGCCCTTTACGGTCACTTCTGCTAAGGTCTTCGTGCTTGATTTTATCTTAACAACACCTATATTGATGGTGGGGTTTTCTTTTGTTAAGTTTTGATTTTTTAAGGTGATAGGCTCAAAACCTACGCTTTCAATGATCAAATCATACGTTCCATAAGCTGCTTCTACTACAAAATCCCCTTTTTCGTTTCCAATAGCCCCTGCCATTGCTTTTTGTGGGTTTCCACTCATTAATCTAATGCTAGAAAATGGAATGATTTCTTGGGTTGCTTCGTCGATGGTCTTTCCGGTAAGTTTACCTTTTGCTCCTGTTTGAGCAATGGACGTATTGAAAGTGAGTAGGCTTAAGGCAACCCAATAGAATAAAGAATTTTTCAAATTAATTTGATTTAAATTAAGCTACAAACTTAAAAAGACTAATTCATATTATTTATACTGACATATAAGTTTATGTGGCAGGATTTAAGGCTTTGGTCGAAAATGTTACGTAATTTTTTATTCTGAATTTTTTAAGCCTACCACCATCTCGAAAATAAAAGAAGGAATTTGAGTTTAATTGGTAATTTTTAGAACTAGGATTACATAAAGCTAGGGACTTATAGTTCTTAGCTTTATTATTTTAATGGACTATTGCGTTCTTTTTTTAACGAATTGTAAACCAAAGTATCCATCAAACCATTCATCCATTTATTTAAAAAAACGGTCAATTTGCCCTGAAAGGTCATAATTAAAGTCTTTTTCTTTTGTTGGTATGCATGAATAATTTTAAGCGCTACCTCATCTGCCGACATCATTTTATCCTCTTCTCTCATGGTTTCCCCAGTAATATTGCCCTCAGCATTGAGTGACGAATTTCTAATATTAGATGCAGTAAACCCTGGACAAGCGATCAATACATGTACTCCAGAATGAAGTAATTCTGTCCTCAAGGCTTCTAAAAATCCATTCATGGCAAATTTGGAGGCTGAATATCCACTTCTAACGGGTAATCCCCGATAACCTGCAATCGATGAAATACCAATGATTCCTCCTTTTGATTCCTTTAAATAGGGCAATGCTGCTTGCGTCGCATAAACAGTACCCCAAAAATTGATGTCCATGACTGTTTTTAGTACATCTATACTCACATCCTCAAACATAGATCTCATCGATATTCCTGCATTATTGATCAATAGGTCAATTTGCCCAAACTGATTCTTCACTTGTTCAACCATTAATCGGGTCTCCTTTTCCAAACTGCTGTCACAGGGAATGCCTACAATCGAAATTCCAACCTTTTGTAACTCAACCGTCGTTTCTTGCAGTTTTTCTTTGTTTCTACCTGTTATAACTACTCGGGCACCCAACAGGCCATATTGTAAGGCTAATGCTTTTCCTATTCCTGAGGACCCCCCTGTAATGATAATAACCTTGTTATTCATGTGAAAAAATTTAGAACGAAGTTAATATTTTTGATTGGCTTGCACATATAAAGCCGTATTTTCGTCAATATTTTAATGTAAATGAGTAAAAAGAAAGAGAGAATTCCCGTTGTCTTAGAACAAATACCAATTTTAGATTTTGCCGCCGAAGCCAAATGCATATCTAAAGTAAACGATGAAATTATTTTTGTTCAAGGGCCAGTGGCTCCCGGTGACATAGCTGATTTACGTATTTTAAAGTCTAAAAAAAAGTTTAAACAAGCCCAGGCCATCAATATTCAAGCCCTTTCGGCACATCGAGTTGATGCTCCTTGTTCTCATTTTGGGGTATGTGGGGGTTGTAAATGGCAACATGTTTCCTACGAATCTCAATTAGCTTTTAAAACGCGCCAAGTTTCAGATAATTTAACCAGAATCGCTAAAGTTCCACTCCCTGAGTTTATGCCTATCCTAGGTTCTGATGAGGCATATTACTATCGGAACAAACTTGAATTCACGTTTTCGTCGGCTCGTTGGCTTACCAATGATGAAATAGGTTCTGAGGACTTAGGTTCTTTGCATGCCTTAGGATTTCATGTTCCCGGCCGATTTGATAAAATTTTAGCTGTAGATCATTGCTACCTTCAACCCGATCCCTCCAATGCCATTCGGAATAGTGTCTTTGCTTTTGCAGAAGAAAATAATATTTCATTTTATGAGTTAAAATTTCAAAAGGAAGGTGCTTTACGTAATTTGATTATTCGAAATACGAGCATTGGTCAGTGGATGGTCACGGTTCAGTTTGCCTATGCGGACACCAAAGAAATAGAAGCTGTCATGGCTTTTCTGCAAGCCGAATTCCCTATCATTACCTCATTAAATTACGTAATTAACCAAAAAGGGAATGATACTTTTCATGATTTAGACGTAGTTTGTTACCATGGAAAACCTTTCATAGAGGAAAAAATGGAGGATTTAGTCTTTCAGATTGGTCCCAAATCCTTTTTTCAAACCAATTCAAAACAAGCGATTCGTTTATACCAATTAGTTCGCGAATACGCTGGCCTAACAGGATCCGAAATCGTATATGATTTGTATTCGGGAACTGGTACGATTGGTTTATTTTTGGCCAAGCAAGCCGCCAAAATAGTGGGTTTGGAATATGTCGAAATGGCAGTGGCAGATGCGCATATTAATGCTAAATTAAATAATATAGATCACGCTTCTTTTTTTGCTGGGGACATGAAAAGGGTACTAACGGAGGAATTTATTTCCATTCACGGAAAGCCTGATGTGATTATTACGGATCCTCCTCGGGCTGGAATGGATGAAGAAGTAATCGTACAAATTTTAAAAGTATTGCCTAAAACAATTGTCTACGTAAGTTGTAATCCTGCCACTCAAGCTAGAGATTTAGCCTTATTGGACGTTGCTTATTCGGTTGACATTGTACATCCTGTGGATATGTTTCCTCAAACACATCATGTGGAAAATATAGTCAGATTACGTTTGAAATCATGATAACGTGAGATTTTCCATAAAAAAAAGACGTGCTAATTACACGTCTTTTTTATTTTATATAACTTCAAAATCGCTCTTAGAAGGGAGTATTCAATGGATCATAATCTTCTGGAGGTAAATTCATTTTACTTGACTTGAATACAGACGATTCATTTTTTTGCTGCTCAAAACTAGACGTTTGATCTCCTAATGCACTAAGTACATGGTTTTGAGATCCCTCTTGATTGCCAAAAGGTTGGAAATCTAAATCGCAGTATTTGGTGAATTTACCTATAAACTTCAACCATACATTTTCTAATGAACCGGAACGGTTTTTAGCCATGATGATTTCTCCCATGCCAACCAACGAGTTCCCCTGGTCATCTTGTGTAATTTGGTAATATTCGGGTCGGTAAATAAACATTACCTGATCCGCGTCTTGCTCAATGGCCCCAGATTCACGAAGGTCAGATAGTTGAGGTTTCTTATTTCCTCCTCGGGTCTCCGTAGAACGATTTAATTGCGATAATGCAATCACTGGTACATCTAATTCTTTGGCTAATTGCTTTAAAGCCCTGGAAATTTGCGCAATTTCTTGCTCTCTGTTTCCTGAAGGTCCTTTTCCGGACGAGTCCCCCGTCATTAATTGCAAGTAATCAATCACAATTAATTCGATATTTTTTTGCGCTTTTAAACGTCTGCATTTTGCTCTCAACTCCAAAATGGATAATGCAGGTGTATCGTCAATGAATATTTTAGCGTCAAATAAGGACTTTATTTTTGAGTGCAATTGTTGCCACTCATGTGCTTCCAATTTTCCTCGTCTAATTTTATCTGCCTCTATTTCTGCTTCGGCCGAGATAATCCTGTTGACCAATTGGACCGCCGACATTTCAAGCGAAAACAAGGCGACTGAATGTCCGAAATCTACAGCTGCATTTCGACAGGCAGAAACGACAAAGGCTGTCTTTCCCATACCGGGTCTTGCCGCAATAATGATTAATTCTTGCTTTTGCCAGCCTGAGGTTAATCGATCCAAATCTGTAAAACCTGACGGAATACCTGTCAAGCCACTTTTTTGCAATTGTTTCTTCTCTAATTCTTCAACAGCCTTTTTCAAAATGTCCGACATACTTTCGTAATTTTTACGAATATTGGACTCAGCTATCGTGAATAATTCCTGCTCCATTCGGTCCAAAATCAAAAAAACATCGGATGTATCTTCATACGATTGCCTTTGGATTTCAGATGAAATATGAATCAACTGTCTTTTGATATATTGCTCAATGATAATACGCGCATGGAATTCAACATTGGATGTTGAACTTACCCTGGAGGTCAATTGGGCTAAATAACTAGTCCCACCTGCCTTTTCTAATTCACCATTTGATTTTAACTGATTGTTGACCGTCAATAAATCAACGGGCTGTGACGCTTGAAATAAAGCTTGGATCGCCCCAAATATTTTTTGATGCGCTTCTTTATAAAACGTATCTGGTTTTAATAATTCAATCACATTTGCCAAAGGTTCTTTCTCCAGCATGAGTGCCCCTAAAAGTGCTTCTTCTAAATCTAAGGCTTGTGGAGGTAATTTCCCCAAACCCATATCACTAAGTCTTTGAGGTATATTAGACCGATTAGCCGTATTTGCTTGCTGATTTCCCTTTTTAAAAATGGAGGATTGTGTGTTAGATTCCATAGGTACAATTTTACGATAATTTATCAAAAATATCATCTTCTCATTCTATTAAAATTTCAATTATTTTATATTTTAGTGTTTTCATTCATCATTAAAATAATTCTTCTTGTTAGAAAAAATAATTTCTTTAGCCGACATCTCCCTAATTGATTTTTTTGGGGTCTCAAACGCAAATCTTCAAGCATTAATGAATGCTTTTCCTCAAACTAAGATTATAGCCAGAGGTGAACAACTTACCATTCGAGGTTCTGATGATCAAATTTCTTTAGTGGAAGCTATTGTCAATCAATGCATTGCGCATTTAGAATCTCATAGTTCTCTGAGCGCTAAGTACATGACTTTATTTATCGACGGTGTTTTAAATCCAACAGGAGAAGAAAAGGTCACGCCTTGGGTGGATGACAAAGACGTATTACTTTTTGGAAATAAAGGGATTGTGATCAAGGTGAAAACACCGAATCAACGAAAATTAGTTGAGTCAGCCTCCAAAAATGATATTGTTTTTGCGATCGGACCAGCCGGTACCGGTAAGACCTATACGGCGGTAGCTCTAGCGGTTAAAGCTTTAAAAAATAAAGAAGTAAAGAAAATAATCATCACCCGCCCAGCTGTGGAAGCCGGTGAAAATTTAGGTTTCTTGCCCGGTGATTTAAAAGAAAAAATTGATCCCTATTTACGCCCGATCTATGATGCTTTGGATGATATGATTCCTCCGGATAAGCTTAAATTTTATTTGGAAAATCGTACCATTGAAATTGCCCCTTTAGCCTATATGCGAGGAAGAACGTTAAATAAGGCATTTATTTTATTGGACGAAGCGCAAAATACGACTTCGATGCAAATGAAAATGTTTCTTACTAGAATGGGTATTCAATCCAAAACCATCATAACGGGTGATAAATCGCAGGTCGACTTACCGAAAAACCAAACGTCCGGTTTAGGGGATGCAGAACGAATTCTTGCCGGGATAGAAGGAATCGCCTTTGTGGAATTGGATGGTTCTGATGTAGTGCGTCACCGATTAGTCCGTGAGATTATTGAAGCTTACGGAAAGCAATCGAAATAATGATGCCCAACCTTAAAATAATTCAAGCAGAAGACCCTGTATTAATCAAGCAAGTTTTTGCCATTCGAACTGAAGTATTTGTTCATGAACAAAAGTGTTTGCCCTCAGAGGAATTTGATGAATTAGATGCGGTGGCCCAACATTACTTACTGTTTGAAAATGAATTGGCGGTCGCAACGGGACGTTTTCGTAAAACAGATAAAGGGATTAAAATAGAACGCATAGCTACACTCAAACAATACCGTGGAAAAGGCTATGCGACTGAGCTCATCAATCATTTGATGGCGGTTG
This sequence comes from Spirosoma fluviale, assembly GCA_945866095.1. Lineage (GTDB taxonomy): Bacteria > Bacteroidota > Bacteroidia > Cytophagales > Spirosomataceae > Aquirufa > Aquirufa fluvialis_A. Next base: position 7,631 of record CAMBGA010000006.1, on the reverse strand, counting down.
CCCAGAATACATTTGAAGATGTGCATCATTTTTATTTACATGCACAAGTAAGTGTAAAACCTCTTTATGAAAAATTAGGATTTATAGCGTATGGGAATACTTTTATTGAGGCAGATATCGTTCATCAAGCGATGGAGAAGACCATCAATCGCTAAATAAATAATCAGTCACTGAATTTTTCGAAAACTCAATGACTGATTTATTTGATTACGTTGATCTTAAAAAGGCAAATCATCGCCACTTTCTGTGGCTAATGGAGGAAATTGATATCCCCCCGCTGGACTTGGCTCCACATTAGGGGGAACACTTGGGCTTGACCCAGTGCGATCTAATTTATACGCTCTAATTTCCGTATACCAGCGATCATTGTATTCTCTGGATTCTACATTAAATTGAACTTTTACAATTTCACCCTCTTGTACGGGAGTTAAATCTTGGGTTTTATCACCCCATACCGACATACATACTTTTTTAGGGTATTGATCTTGAGTTTCAAGTACAAATTCTTGTTTGATCCAATTTGTACCATTTTTACCTGTTCCTGTAACCTCAGGTAATTTTTTGATTAATTTTCCGCTTAGTTCTAAAGCCATCTTATTAATTAATTTTGAGTATTTCGAATTCTTGGCAAGTAAGTAAATTATTGGTAATTTTGCTAACCGTTTTGGCGATGTGGTGAAATTGGTAGACACGCTACCTTGAGGTGGTAGTGCCGTTAAGGTTTGGGAGTTCGAATCTCCCCATCGTCACTTTTTGTTTAATCTGTAAATCATGTTGAAGATGAAACCTTACAGTGTATTGCTTTATTATAACTATACCCCTATTGCTGATCCTGAATCATATAGGGAGAAACATCACCTTTTTTGTATCGAGAATCGTATTTTAGGTAGGATTATTGTGGCAAGTGAAGGGTTAAATGGGGCCGTTTCCGGCACTCATGTGGATTGCGAAAATTACATGCAATGGCTTAAAGAGGATCCAATTTTTCAAGGCACCGATTTTGATTTTAAAATTGAAAATCATGGTGCGCATACTTTTGCCAAATTGCATGTCCGTGTTAAAAATGAAATCGTTCATTCAGAATTACCCGTTAATCCCTTAGAACGTACGGGCAAGCATCTAAAACCTGCCGAGTTCAAAAACATGCTTAAGAATGATCCTGATGTCGTTTTAGTCGACATGCGATCAAACTACGAACATGAATTAGGCCGCTTTAAAGGCGCTTATACTTTTGACATGGAGAATCTCCGAGATCTACCAGATCATGTGCATGAAATTGATCACTTGAAAAATAAAAAAGTGATTACGTATTGTACCGGTGGAATTAAATGTGAAAAAGCTTCCGCCTATTTGTTAGAAAAAGGATTTACGAATGTATACCAATTGCATGGAGGAATAATTAAGTATGGTTTAGAAGAAGGTGGTGAAGACTTTGATGGTTCTTGTTATGTGTTTGACAACCGCGTAGCTACCCTCGTTAATTCCATTAACCCTGAAGTTATCTCAAAATGCCATGTTTGCGATTCTTTATCAGACCACATGGTGAACTGCGCTAATCCAGAATGCAATGAACATTTAGCTATCTGCCCTACTTGCTTACAAGAAATGGAAGGTGCCTGTTCTCAAACTTGCAAAGAGCATCCTCGCAAACGTCCATACAATGAAAAAGGATATTATTCAAAGCAATCTGTGGGTTATTCACCCGAATTAGGCTTCAAATCTTTTGGGCGAAATCTGAAAATTGAGAAAAGAAAAATCAATTAATTTGATTTACTAATTACCTCCTTGACTCTGAATTCAACGATTTGTTTGATTAAATCGATGGGTATGGGTTGGCTATAAAGGAATTTTATAGATCCTTTGGCACCTTCATAAATAGATAATTGATCCTGAAATTCCCTTATCCCGCTGGGCGTTGGATAAAATCCTAGATGATTATTCCATGCGGCAAAATGCACCAAATTTTTCTTGTATTTAAAAGTAGGCATCCCATAGGCCAATAATTCCTCGGTTCCTTCAGGGACCACACTTCGTATAGCCTCACAAACTTCAATTAAAATTTTCTGAGTATTTTCTGGAAACGATGCAATATATTCTTCCATGCTTAAATTTGATTGACGTATTTACTACGGACAAATAAAAACAGCGGAAATGCAAAGGCATATCCAATCAGCATCGTCAGTATAACATAAAGGTAATGGTATTTTATTTTTAATCTCCTTCCCTCACTCAAGATAAAAAATGTACCGGCAATAGCGCCTGTCCAAAAATCCAACGTTAAACTCTTTGCATAATCATCTTGAATCCATGTGCTTTGAACAAATGCGATGACATCAAAATTTCCTTGATGGCTTACAACTCCCTTCATTGCGAAATAAAAAGTAAAACCTCCTCCGATTAACGATAATAACAGATAAAAATAAGATTCATTTTTCATATAAATTGATTGATTTTAAGTGTTTTACCTCTAAATTCTAATTCATCTCCTACCCTTTTTCCTTTAAATAATTGGCCTATCGGAGAATCAAGGGAAATCGCATAGATGATCTCAGCATTGATTTCAATCCTTCCTAAACCGATCGATAAATAATAAATGCCTTGGTCTGTTTCGATTAAACCACCTAAATCAACGATTGGATAGGCACGATTTAGATTAATCTTTGACAAAAGGTTTACCTGGTTTTTATATTGATCCAGGGTCGCACTTATTTTGTCCATTTCCCTTTGCATCATTTCCCTACCCGTCTCAAATTTGTCTCCCGCGCTACTTTTAGTATCTGAATCACGCGACTCTTTCGCTAATTCATAATCCCTTGTGGCTTGAAGGATGGAATTAGTCAATAATTTTAAAATGGTTTCGTGTATTTCTACCTTTGAAATTTGCATAATTTTAATTCTTTAGAAAATTATCAATAAATTCGCGAATGACCTATTTTTCACCCACAGACCTCATCATTAATCCGGACGGAAGCACGTATCATTTACATATTCGTCCAGATCAATTGCCTCATAAAATAATCATGGTGGGTGATCCTGAACGAGTTCCTTTTGTTTCCAAGTATTTTGACAAAATAGACCATAAGATTCATAAGAGAGAATTTGTTTGCCATATTGGCCAATTTCGAAATCAGTCGATTGGTGTGATTTCCTCCGGAATTGGAGCTGACAATGTGGAAATTGTCATGAATGAATTAGACGCTTTGGCCAATATTGATTTTAAAACTCGCTATGCTAAAGAGCAAAAAATATCCTTAGAATTGATTCGAATCGGTACTTCCGGTTCCATACAAGAAGATATTCCTGTGGACTCATTTTTGGTGTCTAAAGCGGCTATTGGTTTTGATAATTTAGCCCAATTTTATGGTTTTGAATCCATCAATATGTTGCCTAATGATGCGCTTAATTTGTGGTGCCAACAAATCAACTACAAGCTTCCTGTGTATGGAGCGAAGGCCAGTGAGAAATTAATCAAGCAATTTTCGTCTATTTCACAGCATGGATATACCTTAACCGCGCCCGGTTTTTATGCGCCGCAAGGTCGGACTGTCAGAATGAAATCTTTGTTGCCTGACTTTTTACGAGATGTTTCCAAGACTAAATTTGAAGGTGAAATCATTACCAACATAGAAATGGAAACAGCGGCTTATTATGCCTTTTCAGCTTCTCTTGGACATGAAATGATTTCTTTGAATGCAATTTTGGCTAATCGGTTGACACATGAATTTTCTAAAAATCCCGAAAGTCAAATTAAGCAATTGATTGAGTTGACCCTAGATCTAATTGCATAACGTAATCATCCATTACATACCCTTCCCCTATGTCAAGAATAAGCTCTTCGATAATTATAAAGCCCATTTTTAGGTAAAATTGGACCGCTGAATTATTTTTATTCACGTTTAGAATGATGCTTCCCCTTTGATTTGTTAAGGTCCAATCCCGAATATATTGGATAATTTTTCGTCCTAACCCTTTTTGTTTTTGCGTGGGATCTAAATAGAGTTTATGCAGTTTAACATTTTGCTCGTTTACATTTTCTACAGCAAAATAACCAACGGTTTCTTGGCCTAGGTCAACCACAAAAAATTCAATGTTCCCATTAATTTGATTTTCTAATGTGAGGCTATTATACATTAATTCGAGCATATAGAGGGTTTGTTGCTCAGTTAAAATATGGTCATAGGTAGGCCTCCAAGCTTTTTCTGCGATTTCTTTAATAATAGGTATATCAGATAATATTGCTTTCCTAATCTTCATGCGTCTAATTTATGCGTGCAAATTTGTAAATTGCACGCAAATATAAAAGTTATGAGTCAAGAAAAGCCACTTATTTTAATTGCCAATGATGATTCAATTTATTCTAAGGGAATTCGTGTTTTAGTTGAAATTATGTCTGAAATGGGAGAAGTTGTTGTGGTCGCACCAGATACGCATCAATCTGGAATGGGCCATGCCATTACCTTGGGATCTCCGCTTCGTGTGAGTAAAACATCTGATTTTGGTCCCAATATTCTTTCTTATAAATGTTCGGGTACGCCTGCCGATTGCGTGAAATTTGGTAAGCATCAAATATTGAAAGGAAGGAAAATTGATTTAGTCGTTTCAGGAATTAATCATGGTTCCAATGCTTCCATATCTGTTTTATATTCAGGAACTATGTCTGCAGCCATTGAAGCTGCTATGGAAGGAATTCCCGCCATTGGTTTTTCATTATGCGAATACGGTGCAGATGCAGATTTTAGCCATTGCCACGATTATATAATCAAGATATGCCAACAAGTTTTAGTTCATGGTTTGCCCAAAGGATTGACTTTAAACGTCAATTTTCCTGCAAAATCTGAGATTCCTTTAAAAGGTATTAAAGTTGCCAAACAAGCCAATGCCGTTTATAGAGAATTTTTTGAGGAACGCAAAGATCCGTATGGCCTATCCTATTATTGGATGGATGGGAATTTGGAAAATAATGATTTAAATAATAATACGGATTTAGATGCCCTATCAGATAATTTTGTCAGTATTGTTCCTGTCAAGTATGATTTAACGGATTATGCTGAGTTAGCATTGATGAAATCGTGGGACCTTTAATAAGCTCACAACACTTAAGCAATCTTTTATTTCGCCATTGTGTGCCATTTCAATGGCTTCTCTGATAGGTAATTTTTTAATTTCTAGCTTTTCGGTATCCTCTGGACTCGATTCGTTTTGACTCAATTCAGTGGCCAAATACATATAAGCTTTTTCGTCGGTCACTGAGTTACTAAGGAAAATTTCTCCCATCAGTGTCCACTGATTAGCTTGCAAGCCTGTTTCTTCCAACAGTTCTCGTTTTGCTGCTTCCAATGAATCTTCTTGATTTGAAATTAAACAGCCGCCTTCCGGCAATTCCCATGAATAAGCATCAATCGTATATCGATGTTGGCCTACTAGATAGACATGATTCTCATGATCCAAAGCCACAATGGATACGGCTATGTTTTTAAAGCAAACTTTTCCGTAAATGCCTGGGTTGCCATTTGGGTTGATCACCTCATGATGTTCAATTTTAATCCAAGGATTTTCATACTTTGTGGTATTACTTAATGTCTTCCAGGGATTCTCTTTATTTTCCATGTTGCAAAAATAGTATCTTTGTACACTTTTTTAATCAAGAATGAAGCAACGTTTAATCATTTTATCATTTTTAGTCAGTTTAGCCATCATGGGAGCTAAATTTTATGCCTATTATGCGAGTGGTTCTACAACTTTATTGACAGATGCGCTGGAGTCTATAGTCAATGTCGTTGCGGCGGCATTTGCCTACTATTCCATATACTTAGCTTCGCAACCTCGTGATTTAAATCACCCGTATGGGCATGGAAAAATTGAATTCTTTGCTTCTGGCTTAGAAGGAGTTTTAATTTTATTAGCCGCCATGTATATATTTTTACATGCATGGCAACATTTATATGCACGTCCAGAGTTAAAAAGTTTAGACCTTGGGATTATTATTTCCATAAGTTCGGCTGCTGTCAATGGAATTCTTGGATACTATTTGGTTAGTCAAGGCAAGTCTTCTCATTCACCGGCTATTTTGGCGGATGGCAAGCATCTTCAACTAGATGCATTGAATGGAGTTTTTGTTGTCATCGCTTTAGTCATTACCTACGTGACCAATTTATTTTGGATTGACTCCATTGCCTCTTTGATTTTTGCCTCGGTGATGTGCTGGCAAGGCCTTAATTTAATTCGCGAGGCGATAGCTGCTTTGATGGACGAGACAAATCCGGAGGTATTTCAAAAGGTTATTCAATGGATTGTTTCCAACAAAAAACAAGAATGGATTGATTTACATAATTTGAGAGTCCAACAATATGGAGGAGATTTACATATTGATTGCCATTTAACGCTACCTCGGTATTGGGATTTAAACCGTGTGCATGATGAAATTCATGAATTTGAGGTGACTATAGGCCAAGTAATGCCCACGGACATTGAAATATTTGTCCATGTAGATCCATGTTTAGATGAATGTTGCACACATTGTCCAATAAAAAATTGTCAAATTAGAAAACAGGATTTTATCAAAGAGATTGAATGGAATAAAGTTAATTTAGCTTTGAATCAAAAGCACTTTAATGAACATGGATTAAGCTCTTAGATCTCCCATTCCACCATCTACTTTTAAAATTTGCCCCGTAATCCACGAATTTTCAGGATGTAAAAGAAATACCGCCATGTTTGCTAGATCAGCCGCTTGGCCTACACGGCCTAATGGATGCCTTTTTCCCGCAGCTTCAATTTTTTCATCACTGTTTAATAGTGCATTTGCTAATGGTGTTTGGGTTAAACTAGGCGCAATGGCATTGATTCTTATTTTCGAACTAGCTAGTTCGGCGGCAAGAGATCTAGTCAATCCTTCAATGGCTCCTTTAGAACTCGCGATGGAAGCGTGAAAGCCCATTCCTGTTTGTACGGCCACAGTGCTGAAAAGTACAATAGAAGAATTCGAAGCCGCTTTTAATAAAGGTAAAAATCCTTGCATTGCTTTAACCGCCCCTAGCACATTTACTTGAAAATCTTTTTCAAAATCGGCTGTCGTTAAGCGATGAAAAGGTTTTAAGTTGATACTTCCTGGACAATAAACGAGTCCGTCGACAGGACCTGAAATTGCACTAAAAGCTCCTTCATTAATTTCTAGAGCATCGTATTTGATATTCTCAACCCCTTGGACATCACAAGGATTTCTGGATAGATTAATAACTTGATGACCCTCAGAAATTAATTTTGACACAATGGCTTGCCCAATTCCTTGGCTCCCACCTATAATAATGTATTTACCCATCTTACGATTGAATCGATCCTAAAAATTCTCTTTTGGTATTTTCTTCTTGGAATTTACCACCATAATAAGAAGTGATGGTACATGTTGTGTCATCTTTGACACCCCGCGATGATACACATAAATGCTTGGCATCAATAAAAACAGCCACATCTTCTGATTCCAATACTTTTTGCAAATGCTTCGCAATTTGCATCGTTAGCCTTTCTTGAACTTGTGGCCTCTTGGCATAGTATTGAACAATTCGATTCAACTTGGAAAGACCAATTACTTTACCTGAAGAGATATAAGCAATATGTGTTTTACCTACGATCGG
>CAMBGA010000005.1 GCA_945866095.1 Spirosoma fluviale | reverse complement strand
TGAATAACCCATTTGATAAGATTTATTGGCCGAAAAAGGGATTAAAGTTGAGAAGGCCAACAAAGAAGATTGTTGAATAAAAGATCGTCGAGTAGTCATTAAAATAGGTTTTATGTATAAAAGGCAAAAAGCAAAGCTATTTACTTTGCGGCTAATTTCAAAAAGTCGGCCAGTTCCGACAAATTATCTGTTCCAATGTAATCCACTCCCAAATCCCAAAGTGCTTGATAGGCCATTAAAGTATTTGGCGTTCCCCATAGGCGCAATTTTCTACCCGCTCCATGAACCTTTTCCACATACACGTTAAGTTTCTCCTTCATAGCCGCAGGCATGGGAGATTGCCCACTCCACATACCAAATTTATAGACAGACTCACTTTCCAAAACAACATAGTTCTTCAGTCCAGCTGGATAGGTCTCGGTAGACCGACCGTCAAACGTGATCCAATTCGGAAAATTAATGTAATCCTTGATCAGTGGCCGATTGCCCGAAATAACAATCCGCAAACCCGATTTAATAAATAAATCTTTATGAGGAGTTAAAAATTTAATCAATAAGGGTAAAGTTGAGTCCGCATTCGTTTTAAAATCAATTAAAAATTGATGAAAATTGCCTTGTTTCTTAGCTTTTAAAACGGCCACAATGGGATCAATATACAGAGATTTCAAAGTCCGATCCGCCTTCACATCTGCTAAATTATGACTCACCAAAAGCTCCCCATTAATCGCATAAACATCCGCCTCTATAGACCCAAACCCTAGTTTATATGCTTCGAAAAATGGCTTAGCATGTTCATAGTCATTATGAGCATGTGCTTTTTTTAGGTTTTCTTGGGCTACCGCCGATAGAGAAATCAAGCAAAGGGCAATTAAAATAAAATTTCTCATGATTTATCCTTTTAAAAAATCACCCGATGTAATCCGTTTCAGCGAATTCACTGGCCGATTGTATAAATAAGCATACGAGCTGATTATTTTTCCCTTCAAATTTACATCCACCTTTTCTCTGACAAATAAACTAGCTGTTAAATCTTCGGAATCAAATTCCTCGTACTCATCTAATACATTCAGTAATTTAATCGTTTTGGATAATAAATACAGTTCGCCAACTACTTGGTCTGCAGCATTCTCAGAAGTCACAATACCTGGATAATCAGCTACGTGATACATTTGTCCTTGGAACGTAGCCATGCCTATGTAATCGGAATTTCGAGCAATTAATCGATGTAAGTCATTGCCACAGTCACGTCTCAACGTGCCATAAACGAATAAATATTCCTCTACATCAGGCTCTGGCAATTTAGCCTTCTCTAGCGTTAATACTAAATCATCTTGCTCCACAACCGTACCCTCGTTCAATACCACATTCCCAATTAACCCTTCAAAAGGTGCAGAAACGATGGATTCCATTTTCATGGCCTCAATAATATACAAGGGAGCATTTTTCTTTACCTCATCCCCAGACTTCACTAATATACGACTCAATCGGCCTTGCAATGGAGCACCAATATCCCCCTTTTCCTTCGCCTTCGCATGTTGGGCTTTCTCGATCTTAATATTGCGATCTAAAATCTTAATTCGCCTAGCTTGACCATTCAAATCAAAAGTCACATTCCGTAAGCCCGACTCATCCGGATCCGACATATATAGGAATTTGACAATGATCGTCTTACCCGGCTCTATCGTAATCATAATCTCCTCATCCTGCTTTAATCCATAGAAAAAAGCGGGTGTAGGCAAGGCCGATAATTCCCCATAAAGTGTATGGTTTTTATAATAATCCTCAAAAACTTTTGGATACATTTTATAGGACAGATAGTCAAAGAATCCATCTTCGATATCTGGGAATTTTGCCTGAAATTCTTTGAAATCTTGATCGAAATCAATAGGCGCTAAATGATCATTTGGACGACCTTCTAAGGCCACTTCGCCTTTTAAAATGATCTCTTGTAATTGCTTAGGAAATCCTTGATATGGTTGGCCTAATCCCCCTTTGAAAAAATCCTTAACCGATTCTGGGAAAGACAATGTACTTCCCTTCGCATAAACATCCTCCGCGGTCAGCGAGTTAGCCGTCATAAAAATGGCCATATCACCGACAACTTTAGATGAAGGCGTCACCTTAACGAGGTCGCCAAAAAGCTTATTCGCCTCCGAATAATTGTCTTTTAATAATTCGAATTTATCACCTACGCCTAAGGCGATTGCCTGACCCCGTAAATTTGTATACTGACCACCCGGAATTTCATTGGTATACACTTCAGCCGTGCCCGCCTTTAATTCAGATTCAAATGGAGCATACATCGCACGCACCGCCTCCCAATAATTGGAATACTCATTTAATAAATCTAAATCCAAATGGCTTTCATTCTTTTGACCTTGTAACATCGCTACCAAGGAATTCAAATTAGGCTGAGAAGTCAAACCAGACATCGCACCTATAGCCCCGTCGACAATATCCACTCCCGCCTCAATCGCCTTCAAATAAGTAGCCGACTGAACAGAAGCCGTATCATGGGTGTGTAAATGAATCGGAATACCGACCGTCTTTTTTAATTCAGTCACTAGGGTCGCAGCCTGAAATGGCCTCAACAAACCTGCCATGTCTTTGATGGCGAGCATGTGTGCGCCGGCATCTTCCAACTGGCGAGCCATATCCAGATAATACTGCAAATTGTATTTGGGATTTGTATATAAATCGCCGGTATAGCAAATAGCTGCTTCCGCGATTCCAGGAGTTCTTTCTCTAACCGCTCTGATGGATACCTTCATCGCTTCGATCCAATTCAATGAATCAAAGATGCGAAAGACGTCAACTCCAGCTTCCGAAGATTTCTCAACAAACTTTTCAATTAAATTATCTGGGTAAGCCGAGTAACCTACGGCATTGGAACCTCTAAATAACATTTGAAGCAACATATTAGGCATTGCCTCCCTAAATTCTTGCAAACGCTTCCAAGGAGATTCCTGCAAAAACCGCATAGCCACATCAAATGTGGCACCACCCCAAACTTCCATCGAAAACAAAGTCGGAAACGACTTCGCAAAGCCATTAGCCACCGCCAGCATATCCTGAGTTCTTACTCGGGTCGCTAATAAAGATTGATGCCCATCCCTAAACGTCGTATCCGTAAAATATACTTGCTTGGAGTCTAAAATATGTTTAGCAAATTTCTCTGGACCTAATTCATCCAACAATTGCTTATTGCCTTTTGGAAATTCCTTCGCTGGATCCACAAATGGAATGGTCGCTAACCTGAAAGGGGCCTTGGGCTTAACCTTTACATCCGGATTCCCATTCACAATCACTTCCCCTAAATACCGAAGCGCCTTCGTGGAACGATCTCGAGTGGGTTTAAATTTAAATAATTCAGGATGTGTGTCAATAAATTGGACCGTACACTGACCATCTTGAAAAATAGGATGGGTGATCACATTCCGTAAAAAAGGAATATTCGTTTTCACCCCTCGAATCCTAAATTCCGTTAAGGCTCTATTTAAACGTTCAGAAGCACCTCTTAGCGTTCGACCTTTGGCACTTACTTTGACCAACATCGAATCGAAATAAGGTGAAATTTTTACTCCCGGATACGAGGATCCTTCATCTAATCTGATTCCAAAACCAGCGGCATTTCGATAGGCAATAATGGTACCAAAGTCAGGCTTAAAGCCATTCGATGGATCTTCCGTGGTAATCCGACATTGGATCGCAAAACCACGCAAAGGAATATCGGATTGACTTAAAATGTAAATCCCAGAATCGGACAACTTATAATTTTGGGCAATTAATATTTGCGTACGAACGATATCGATGCCGGTTACTTCTTCAGTAATCGTGTGCTCAACTTGAATACGAGGATTTACCTCGATGAAATAAATATTTTCATCCTTATCGACCAAAAACTCGACCGTTCCTGCATTGTAATAATTAACAGCCTTTCCGATCGCTAACGCATAGCCATATAGTTTTTGCTTTGTTTCCTCTTTTAAACCAAAGGAAGGAGCTATTTCCACTACCTTTTGGAATCTTCTTTGCACAGAACAATCGCGCTCATATAAATGAACTAAATTTCCATGCTGATCTCCCAATAACTGTACCTCTATATGTTTAGGCTCGTCAATGAACTTTTCAATAAAAATTGTTTCGTCGCCAAAAGCATTTTTAGCTTCATTTCTTGCCTCTTGGTATGCTTTCTCCAAATCTTCTTCCTTCCGCACCACGCGCATTCCTCGACCTCCCCCACCAGCAGCTGCCTTAACCATGACTGGAAAAGTAATTCTCCTAGCTTCCGATAACGCTAAATCATATACGCTTAAATCTCCCTTTGAATCCTGAATCATAGGCACATTAGCCTTGGATGCGGCCACCTTTGCAGCTACTTTATCCCCCAAAGCTTTCATTGCTTCTGGGGAAGGTCCTACAAATACAATTCCTTCCTCTCGACAACGCAAAGCGAGCTTTACGTTCTCAGAAAGAAAACCATATCCGGGATGAATGGCATCTATTTTCTTTGATTTACATAAGGAAATCAAACCCTCAATATCTAAATAGGGCTTCAGCGGTTCATTCTCTTTTCCAATTTGGTATGCCTCATCCGCTTTGTATCGGTGAAGAGAATAACGATCTTCAAAAGTATATACAGCAACGGTCCGAATTCCTAATTCAGAAGCGGCGCGCATAATTCGAATCGCAATTTCGCCCCGATTGGCAATAAGAAGGCTAGAGATTTTATTTACGTATGATTTTGGCATATCAATATATTTCGTGCAGTCTAACAAAAATGATAATTATATTGGGAAATTTATAGTCAAGAGCCTATTTTATTTTGAATACCTTAAAAATTTACAATAATTATTGGGTTCGTTACCAAAAAGTAAAATTCTGTTGTTGGTAAATTAAAGGCCCGTTAAAAATATTGTATGCCTTCACTCGAAATTTCTTAACTTGCAGATCCATAAAAAATGAATTTTTAATGAGCGCAACAAAACCATTGATCGGTATAACGTTAGGAGATTACAATGGCATTGGCCCGGAAGTAATCATAAAAGCTTTATCAAATCCGCAGATTTTACAATGGTGCGTTCCCATCATCTATGGTTCTCAAAAAGTACTCATTTACTATAAAAATGCCATGGAAGCTAAGGACTTCCAATTTAAAACGACTAACGACATTGACAACCTCGCTCCTGAGCAAATCTATGTGATTAATTGCTGGGACGATGCGAACACGGTTGTGGAACCGGGAAAGGAAACTCCAGAAGCTGGAAAAGCTGCTTTTGCTTGCTTAGACAGGTCTGCAAAGGATTTAGATAAAGGTCTTTTATCTGCGTTAGTCACGGCCCCTATTAATAAACATAACATTCAATCCGAGGAATTTAACTTCCCAGGTCATACGGAATATTTGACGGATCGATTTGAAGCGAAATCATCCTTGATGATGTTGGTTTCTGAAGACATTCGCATGGGAGTTGTGACTGGACATTTGCCACTCCAAGAAGTCGCAAAAACCCTGACCAAAGAGTTAGTCAAGGAGAAAATTGATTTATTTCTACTGAGTTTAAAGGAAGATTTCTCAATTGAAAAACCCAAATTAGCGGTTTTAGGATTAAATCCTCATGCGGGCGATTCGGGTCTTTTGGGCCAAGAAGAATTAGACATCATTCAGCCCGTGGTGGAAGAGTTTAGGGCAAAGGCCCAATTGGTTTTTGGGCCTTATCCGGCAGACGGATTCTTCGGAAAAGCACAATTCAAGGAATTTGATGGGGTTTTGGCCATGTATCATGACCAAGGATTAATTCCATTTAAATACATCGCATTTGAAACAGGAGTTAATTTTACTGCGGGCTTACCGATCATCCGTACTTCTCCAGACCATGGAACCGCCTATGATATTGCTGGTAAAAATGAAGCGGATCCTAATTCCTTTTTACATGCCTTTTTCCTCGCAATAGAATTGGTCAAAAATCGAATGCAAGCATAATATGGTCAAAAAAGTACTCATCATCGACGAGGTTCATTCCTCCATGGCTGAGGGCTTACAATCCTTAGGCTTTCAGGTAGATGAATTTCTGACTTTATCCAAGCAGGAAACGATGGCGATTATCAGCCAATACAGCGGCTTGATTTTACGTAGCAAATTCACCTTAGATGCTGAGTTTATTGAGTCTGCCAGTCATTTAACCTTTATTGCAAGGGCTGGCGCGGGATTAGATCTCATCGATTTAGCCGCATGTCAAGAAAATAATATTCACGTTTTTTCGGCCAACGAAGGAAATAAAGATGCAGTGGCGGAGCATGTCATGGGCCAATTGCTCACCATCGCGCATCGTTTAAACACGGCTGATGCTGAGGTCAGAAATGGCATTTGGAACAGGGAAGCCAATAGAGGCTGGGAAATTCATGGAAAAACCATCGGCATTATCGGTTTTGGAAATATGGGCCAAGCGCTTTGTCAAAGGTTGCTGGGTTTTGGTGTAAAGATTTTAGCCTATGACAAATATGCGCCGGCTCCCTCCCCTTTTGGGGCCGATTTAGCTGATATTTTTCAACATGCCGACATCGTTTCGTTGCATGTTCCATTAACAGAAGAAACCCATGGATTGGTTAACCAAGATTTTTTAAGGTCCTTTAAAAAACCCATCGTGCTGATGAATAGCTCGAGAGGCCCTATAACACCCTTAGAAAATGTCCTTTGGGGTTTGCAAGAAGGCATTATTTCAGGATTAGCCTTAGATGTCCTGCCTAATGAAAAAATTAAGTCTTGGTCACAAGAAGAACAAGTACTTTTTGACCAAATAAAATCATATCCCAATACGCTCTTTAGCCCCCATGTCGCTGGTTGGACCACCGAGAGTTACCTTAAAATCAATACGGTTTTAATAGAAAAAATCAGAACCCTATTTCATCCATGAATTACCCAGAAAACATAGGTGAAAAGTTAGGATTTAATCAGATTCAAAATCACATTAAGTCGCTATGTCTCAGTAATATGGGCGCAGAATACGCGGATAAAATGAAATTTTCAAACCGCTTTGCTTTGGTAAACCAATGGGTCCAGCAAGTCAGCGAGATGAAGCAATTGATGGCTGAGCATGGGGGTGAGTGGCCCCAACAAGATTACTATGATTTGCGCGAGTGGTTTGGTCCTTTAAGCTTAGAAGGGCATTATTTAACTGCGGACGAATGGCGCGATTGGCAGAGGGGACTCGATATTTTATATCAATGTGTCCGCTTTTTTTACAAATTAGATTCAGAGAAATACCCAGAAATTCATCGGATTACCCAAGCTTTTAAGGAAAAATGGGAAGGCCAAGAACATGGAGATTTTAGGCAAATACTGCCCATCATTCAGGAATTGGATCGAGTTTTTGATGCCAATGGCCAAATCAAGGAAAGCGCCTCTCCTGCCTTAGGTGAATTACGCAGAAAGCGCTTTTCGGAAGAACAAAATCTGAGAAAGAAATTGGACAGCTTGATCAATCAGGCTTATAAGGAAGGTTGGGTCAGCAAGGATTTTTCACTGACCTTACGAAATGGCCGGATGGTCATTCCACTTGCCGCAGAGCATAAAAGGAAAATAAAAGGTTTTGTCCAAGACGAATCCGATACCGGTAAAACAGTGTTCTTAGAACCTGCGGATGCCTTAATTGCCAACAACGAAATCAAATCCTTAGAATCTGCGGAACGCAGAGAGATTATATTAATCCTAAGCCGCTTATCGGACCGAATCAGACCATTAGTTCCCATGTTGGGCTCTTGGTTTCAATGGCTCGGCTTGATTGATTTCATCCGATCAAAGGCTATTTGGGCCACAGAAGTGAATGCGATCTTACCTGAAATCAAAGATTTTCCAACCCTTGATTGGCAAGACGCCAGGCACCCCATATTAGAACAATCTCTACAAAAGATAGGCAAAAAAATAAAGCCTTTGTCGATCACGTTGGACGACAAAAAAAGAATCATGGTGGTCTCTGGGCCTAATGCTGGAGGAAAATCGGTCACGTTGGGAACCTTGGGTTTACTGCAATATTTATTTCAAACAGGCTGTTTAGTGCCGATGGCTGAGGGATCAACGATGGGATTATTTGATCAGATCTTTTTAGATATGGGGGATGATCAGAATATCGAGAATGAATTAAGTACCTATAGCTCACACTTGAGCAATATGAATTATTTTTTAGGGCATGTAAATCCTAAAACGATGATCTTAGTGGATGAGTTTGGGACGGGGACGGAACCCTCCTTAGGAGGTGCCATTGCAGAATCGATTTTAGAAAAATTGGCCGAAAAAGGTTGCTTTGGGGCTATCAATACGCACTTTGGGAATTTAAAAAATTTAGCAGACCGACAAGCTGGTTTGTTTAATGCTGCGATGCGTTATGACACGGAACATTTAGAACCTCAATTCATTTTAGATATGGGAAAACCGGGCAGTTCTTTTGCTTTTGAAATTGCTCAAAAAATTGGTTTACCTGCTAAAATCATTGAAAATGCCCGAAGAAAACTAGGGACCAAGCAGGTGGATTTCGATAAGATGTTGATGGAAACAGAAACAGAAAAGCAAATATGGGAATCGAAAAACATCCGATTAACCTTAGCCAGCGAACAAGCGGAAGTGATTAAAGAGCAATATTCCAGCTTAAAAAACCATTTGGATGAGGAGCAAAAAAGGCTCATTAATCAAGCTAAGGCTGAGGCAAAAAAAATAATCCAAGAAGCGAATAGCCGAATTGAACAAACCATTCGTGAAATAAAAGAGAAGGCGGCTAACAAGGAAGAAACAAAAGAAATTAGAGGAAAATTAGACGCATTTGTCAAAAAAGATTTAGTTGAAATACCGTCAAAAACCTTCATTCCCATAGAAAAACCCAATCCCAAAAACCTCAAAGGACCTATGGCCATTGGCGATTGGGTAGCCTTAGATCAAGGCCAGGGAGAATCTGCCATTGGTCAAATCATGGCATTCAAAGGAAAAGACGTGGTGGTGGCATTGGGAGGAATTAGCAGTACGATCAAAGTAAACCGATTGCAGAAAGTCCATGCCCCTAAGCAGGAAAAGCAAAAAATTTCTTCCCTGCAGGGAATTGATTTCAATGATCGCATGGCCCAATTTTCCATCACGTTAGATGTGCGTGGAAAAAGAGGAGAAGAGGTATTTGTGATTTTAGATCAATACATGAACGATGCTTTATTGTTAGGTTCCAACGAAATTAAAATCCTCCATGGCAAAGGGGATGGAATTTTACGTAATTTGATTCGGGAACAACTCAAACGCTATAGTCAAATTAAGTCTTTTGTAGACGAACATGCGGATCGAGGAGGAGCAGGTGTAACTATTGTAACGTTTAAATAAATGGGGCGTTTTTTAATCATTGGTGTACTCTTTTTCTGTTCCAGCTGCATGCTAGAATATAGTTCCGGATTAGCCAAACTTCGATCTGAAGACTATAAAGGTGCCAATGAAGACCTAAGCATTGCGTTTCAAAAAGATCCCTTCAATCACGAAATACTTTTTGCCCGAGCGTTAAGCCGAGGTTTTTATGGACATTATACAGGAGCCATCAATGATTTAACCAGAGCCATCAAGCTTGATCCCAACAATGCAAATTATTATTTTTATCGAGGATATTTCAAATCCAAATTTGGAAAAGAGAAAGGTGCGATCGAAGATTTCTCTATGACCATTCAACTTTACCCTTATTTCCCTGAAGCTTATTATAATCGAGGAATCAAATTATTAAATACGGGGTATTTGTCTGAGGCCTGCCAAGATTTCCAAACGGCCATTGACCTAGGTGACACCATGTCGATCAAATATAAAAATGTGTATTGCCGAAAAGAAATTATTTCAAAAGCCGAGTAAGAAGAGGCTAAACTGATTTTAATCCCTTTTATTTTTTGACTTAGCCGTAATTTTGAAGTGCCTAAAACTGCAAAATGACTCACTTCTCCATACAATCTCCAGTGATGGGCTTATCATTTATGGTAAATACACAGATTAAAGTGGCCAAGTTTGGAATATCTTCTCAGCAAAAATATGCCCTCCAAATTGCCTAATAAATCGTTAAAAATATTGACCTTTGTCTTTGTTTAATTTTTAACGATTCATTATGTCTATTGCAAAAGCTGGCGATACGGTCGCCGTACATTACACGGGTAAACACACCGACGGTTCCATTTTTGATTCCTCAGAAGGAAGAACTCCATTAGAATTTCAAATTGGTTCTGGTATGGTCATCAAAGGCTTCGACGATGGAGTGACGGGCATGCGCGTAGGAGACAAAAAAACGATTGTCATTCCGGCGGCTGAGGCCTATGGAGAGCATTCTCCAGAAAATACAGTGAGCATGGAACGCTCACAAATTCCAGCGCACATTGAATTAGCTTTAGGAGCTTCCTTAAATATGCATCAGGATGGTGGTCAGGTAGTTGAGGTAGTGATTACTGATTTAACGGAAACACATGTTACTTTAGATGCAAATCACCCATTGGCCGGAAAAGATTTAACATTTGACCTTGAACTTGTTAGCATTCAATAATTGGTATGAAAATTGACTTACGCTCTTTCGTCCCCCATGGACTGGTTATCTTAGGTTTTGTCGCTTTGGCATTCATTTATTGTGGACCGGTACTTCAAGGAAAAGTGCTGATCCAACATGATATCCAACAAGCACAAGCGGCGGCCCAAGAGAGCGTTCAATTTAAAAAAACAAGTGGCGAGGATGCCTGGTGGACTAATTCCATGTTTGGTGGAATGCCTACTTTTCAAATTTCTGGAAGCTATCCATATAGTGTATCTAGTTACACGGGAAGTTTTTTAACAAATTTGTTTCCCAATCCGGTCAACTTACTCATACTCCAATTAATAGGTATGTACTTGTTTTTGTGGGCGATGGGGGCCTCTCCAATTTTGGGATTTGCAGGCGCGGTTTTATATGCTTTTGCAACTTACAACATGGTCATTATTCCAGCGGGTCATACCTCCAAAGTATTGGCTTTAGCTTATGCACCGGTCGTATTAGCAGGAATCAAGATTTGCTGGGAACGAAATAAATGGCTGGGCGCTGCCATTTTCTCCATCGGAATGGCGCTAGAACTATATGCCAATCACATTCAGATTACCTATTATTTGTTTTTTATTATAGGAGCCTATAAACTATATACGTTCTCCAAAGCGATTCAAGATAAGGCCTTGGCCGACTGGTTTGGCAAAGGGATTTTATTGGCTATCGGTTTAATTTTAGCCGTAGGAACGCATTCCATGCGTCTTTGGAACAACTATGAATATAGCAAAGAAACGACTCGGGGAGCTTCTGAATTGAAGGCCAACAAAGAAAGAGGGAGTGGCTTGGATAAAAATTATGCTTTTGACTGGTCCTATGGAATCTCTGAAACAGGGACTTTATTAATACCAAATTTCAAGGGTGGAGCATCCCAAGGAAATTTAGGAGGTGCTAAATCTGTCACATACAAAACGATGGTTGACGCCGGTCTGGCCGAAGATCAAGTCCTTGGATTTGTTGAAAAGGGACCGACTTACTGGGGTGAACAGAGTTATACGGCAGGTCCGGCCTACGCAGGAGCCTTAGTTATTTTCCTATTTTTATTTGCAGCTTTCTATTTAAAAACAGCTGAAAAATGGTGGCTCATTAGCGTCACGCTATTATTCATCACTTTTTCATGGGGTAAAAACTTTTTCTTTAATGGAATTCTTTTTGACTATTTCCCTCTGTTCAATAAGTTTAGGGCCATCACCATGGTGCTTTCCTTTGTGCAATTGGGCTTAGTGGCTTTAGGGATTTTAGGATTACAAAGATTCATCAAAGAGAAACCTAGTTTTAATGAAATCAAAAAACCTCTCCTATATTCATTTGGTTTAAGTGGAGGAATTTGCTTGTTTTTTGCTTTGTTGCCCGATTTATTTTTTGATTTTAAGGGTGCGCAAGACGGAGCTGGAATCTTGCAGGATGCCAATATAAATGCGGCCATTTGGAATAGTATTCGGTTAGACCGAATCGTTTTATTAAGATCTGATGCGCTAAGAAGCTTTTTTGTGATCGCCTTAGGAACAGGAATCTTATGGTTAGCTACGAGTAAAAAGGTGAAAAAATCAATCTGGTTAATTGGCCTAGTGCTTTTAAGTATTTTTGACCTAACACCAGTCGCCAAACGTTATTTTG
This sequence comes from Spirosoma fluviale, assembly GCA_945866095.1. GTDB lineage: Bacteria > Bacteroidota > Bacteroidia > Cytophagales > Spirosomataceae > Aquirufa > Aquirufa fluvialis_A. Next base: position 30,490 of record CAMBGA010000005.1, on the reverse strand, counting down.
GAAATGATGCTTTTGTTTCAAAAAGCATGTTGGAGGAACAAGTTCAACCGAGTCCAGCGGACCAACAAATTTTAGCTGATAAAACTCAATTCAGAGTATTGAATTCAACCGTTTCATTCATGAATGATGCGACTACTTCGTATTATCACCAATCGCTGGGAGGCTATCATGGCGCCAAACTTCGTCGATATCAAGAGTTAATCGAGAAATATTTTGCGGGTAGTCCAGCCCAAATGAGTGTTTTGAACATGTTAAACACCAAATATATTATTGGCGCAGATTCATTGGGTAGCCCAATCGCACAAGTAAATCCTAATGCCTTAGGAAATGCCTGGTTTGTGAAAAATATTCAATGGGCTAATACTCCGGATGATGCCTTAACTGGTATTGAGAAAATAGATCCTAAAAATACGGTAATTTTAGAATTACCGGACAAAGCCATTTTACAAAATTTTGCACCTGATTCTATGACGGTAGGAGTCATCTACTTGAAAGAGTACAAACCCAATCACCTTAGTTATTCCGCTAATGTAAGCAAACCATCGCTTGCTATATTTTCTGAAATATATTACCGAGGCAACAAAGACTGGAAAGCATACATCGATGGGAAAGAAGTGGATCACGTAAGGGCTGATTATGTATTGCGTGGCCTTTTGATTCCTGCAGGAAAACACACCGTCGAGTTTAAATTTAAGCCCTATTCGGTTGAGATGGGCAATAAAATAGATGCAGCTGCATCCATTGCATTACTACTATTTATCGCCTTAGGTTTGGGCTTAGCATTTAAAAATAAGATATGATTTATTCGATGACAGGTTTTGGGAAATCCCAAAAAGAGGCGCAAGAATTACAAATTCGGGTGGAGGTAAAGACCTTGAATTCGAAGTTTACCGATCTTTTTTGTCGGCTTCCAAAATCCATTTCGGCTAGGGAGATTGAGATTCGCAATTTTTTAACCCAACAATTAGAGCGGGGGAAAATTGAGTTAAACGTGCTGATTCAAAAAAATCATGAGGGGGCTGAAGTCAGTATTTTACCTCAGGGGCAAATCGCCTTATATTATGCTGAATTAAAGCGAGTGGCTGCTGAATTAGGTGTTTCAAATTTGGATGAAGGAGCTTTGTATTTACAGGCTTTAAATGTGCCAACGAGCATTTCCCAAGAAACAAAGGAGGAAAATGAAGAGGAAGTCGAAGCTTTGTGGCAAGTGATTTTTGCGGCGATCCAAGAGGCCGTTGCCGAGTGCAAGGAATTCCGTGCTCGTGAGGGCAAAATCGTGGAAGATAAATTTAGAGAATATATCGCGTCCATTAAATCAGGCTTAGATCAAGTGTTGGAACAGGATTTAATTCGTATGCCGGGGATTCGTGAGCGCATGAAAAAATCACTGCTTGAACTCGGCTTAAATGAAGATTTCGACAAAAATCGCTTTGAGCAGGAAGTGGTTTATTACATCGAAAAATTTGATATTTCAGAGGAAAAAGTGCGATTAAGTACACATTTGGAGTATTTCATCGATATCTTGGCAGAGGGGAATGGCAAGAAGCTTAACTTCATGGCGCAGGAAATTGGTCGAGAAATTAACACCATCGGATCCAAGGCGAATGACTCTCAGATTCAACGCTTGGTGGTGAATATGAAGGATGAGTTGGAGAAGATTAAGGAGCAGACTGCGAATGTACTGTAGTTTGGTAAGAGGTAAGAGGTAAGAGGTATTAGGTAAGAGGTAAGAGGTAAGAGGTATTAGGTAAGAGGTAATAGGTATTAGGTAAGAGGTAAGAGGTAATAGGTAAGAGGTAAGAGGTAATAAGTATTAGGTATTAAAATTTTAGACGCGAGGTATCGCGCGTCTCTACAAACCGTTCAACAAGGCTATCCCCACACAACCAATTCCCAAACCAATCCATTGTCGATTCGTCAAGCGCTCCTTAAAAAATACATAAGCCGTCAGCGCGCTCAAGAGAATCACACTCAAATTATACATCGTCAATACCACGGCAGCATTGTTTTGATAGGCATCTAAGGCTTTCAAAAGAAAATAGAAAGAAAAGAAATTGGGCAAACCTAATGGAATAGCTGCAAGGACCGAATTACGATTCCAATTTAAGGTGCCATTGACCGATTTCCATATGAGAACAATCGTCGAACTGAGCATGGAACCGATCAGTATCATCATAATAAAAGGTAAAGTACCCCCCACAAAATAGGTCAATGAGCTATTGAGATAACTAAATAACGTATTAGTCAAACCATAAGCGATAAAAACGGCTAATAATAACCATACTACGGGTTTGACTCCATCTGCTGAAGTCAATTGCGGACTACAGAAATAAATGGCCGCGAAAGAAAAAACCAATCCTAAGGCAATGGACAAATTAATCTCGCCACCTGTCTTTAAAATAAATAGATTAATTAATACAGGAATGACTAGCGAAATATTGTTGGCCAACGAAGTAGGCGCCATCCCATTTTTCTGAGTAGAAAAACCAGACAATAAAAAGGTGATGACAAATCCCACACCCATGGCCATCAATAAAAATGTATTCCCGGTGGAGGGCCAATGAAATGGAATAGCAGAAGGCTGGTGAAAATAGGCTGTCAAAAAACAAACCGGATAATTCAATAAAATGGCAATCCGCGTATCCACTTGGAATTTGGCATGTGCTCTGAAATTCACGAGCAATAGAACTGAAAATACCACCGAAAGAACTAAATAAAGCATCTTATGATTTTTTTACCAGGTCCTCTAATAAACCAACCCACTCAGGAGAATTATTCAAACTTTCAACTAATTGCCAGTGTTCGCCACCTGCCTCTTCAAATATTTCTTTATACTCCTCTCCTACTTCAATCGTTGTCTCTAGGCAATCAGAAACAAAAGCGGGCGAGAACGCCAATACTTTTTTATGTCCATCGGCTACCAATTTAGGAATCACTTCGTCGGTATAAGGCTTAAGCCAAGGATCTCGGCCTAATCTACTTTGAAAAGAAGTGGTATAAGTCCCTGGCTTTAAACCCATTTTACCTGCGATCAATCGAGTCGTTTCATGGCATTGTGCCCGATAGCAACCATGATTCTTATCGGTGATTGACTCGCAACAAGTACCAAAAACACAAGTCGTTTTAGTTAAATCACCCTTGCGCACGTGTCGTTCAGGGATTCCGTGGTAAGAGAATAAATAATAATCAAAGTCAACCTCCTTTTGGTAATTCGCTGCTTTCGCGGCAAAATAACTTGAGAAAGTAGGATGATCATAAAAATAACTCGCAATGGAAAGCGATGGCATCACTTGCCATTTGGACATCAATTGCATCACTCGTTCAAATACAGAACCTGTAGAAGCCGATGCATATTGAGGAAAAAATGGAATGACAATTAATTTCTTTAAATTTTTGGCTTCCATATCCGCCATAGCTGAAGCTAAATCAGGACTCTGATATCGCATGGCTAAGCGCACATAATAGGAATCGCCAAGTTTCACTTGTAAGTCGCGTGCCACATCTTCCCCATAAAATTTCAGAGGTGAGCCACGTTCCTCCCATAATTCCTTATAAATTTTGGCTGATTTGGGCGCTCGAAAAGGAGCAATGATACCCTTAACTAAAATATAACGGATCAAGTATGGGATGTCGATTACTCGACCATCCATCAAAAATTCACGTAAATACTTACGTACCGAAGGAGTTCCTGGATCATCTGGAGTTCCTAAATTAACAATTAATACACCTACCATAGGAAAAATTTAAAAGCACAAAGATCATTTAAAAATTACAAATTCCATCCTTCTGGAGTAATTTTTGTTCGATAGGAAGATTCCACGCAAGGAACGCGGTCTTGACAATTCACAGAACCAGGGGGACACGTATAAATTTCTCCCGTCAAAAACGTGATTAAAGCAAATTCTTCCTTAGGGACATTTTTTAATCGATCGATAAAGTAAATCTTTTTACGAACTGAAAATACATTGAAAATACCCAATACTCTTTCCTTAGGATCCGTCATAGGTTTAATATTCAAACTAAAACGAGTCTCTGCGGGAACGTCAAATAAAGAACCGCTAGATTGCACCTGAGCAATTAAAGACTGATAAAAATTGAATGCATTCTTGGTGATTGAACGTTGTTCTAGACGTAAATAATAGGGCGAATAGCCATCAAAGGGTACTCGAGCTACTTGACGCCCTGAAATTCTCTGGCCATTTGTCAGCACATCAGAGAACACATTTAGGTCATTGTTAGTGGAAATATCCCAGCAATTGCCATTGCACAAATAATTCAAAATATCTTCAGTAGGCATTCTAGGCGCTACGCAAACATTGGTTTTGAAATTCCAGGTGGCACCACCCTCACAGGTTTCACAGACTGAAATTTTTTCAAAATGCCGCCAATTCCACATATAAAAATCACCTTCTCGAGGACTATCTTTAAAATCGACATACACTGAAAAACCATTACGACGTGGATCTACCTTAGCGTATTGATCGCGCACCTCAAACTGAGTAACAATATTTTCAATTTCAGGAGCAGGAATCATTTTTTCCTCAACACTTTCATATTGTTTTCCTGTAAGCGTTTTTACAAATAAACGATAGGTGGAGCCCACCTTACCAACAAAGCCTACGGGAGGCAAATAGGTGCCAAGGACGATTCCTTCTTTGAAAATAGTTTTTAAACCTGTTTGGTCTAACACATAGACTTCGGCTTTAGAAACGGCCAAGGGGTTTTGAGAAATAATTCGATTCGCTGAACTTGTAATTCGAATTTTATTTAAAGCCTCATCGTCAGAGATGTCGGCTTCAATAGTCATGTATGAGGTGGAATCAATTTGCTTAAAATCCATAATGGGATTAATACAAGCCCAAGAAATCATGCCAATGATAGAAGAAAAAAGTATATATCGAAATAAATGAGTAGGCATCTCTATAAAAATTTAAAATTGTACGTAAGAGAAATAAAAGGAGAGGCAAACACGCTTAGCTCATAGGCTCTAAGCCCTATTTTGGAAGATTTGAAGAATACCGAATAGGGATTCTGTCTGCCATAAAGGTTGTAGACCGTGAAAACCCAACTACCTTCCCAGCGCTGACTTTTCATCGACGGATTATTAATAGTCCAAGAAAAATCTAAACGGTGGTAATCTCGAATGCGGTCATTATTCCTCTCTTGGAATACTGGATACTTTTTGCCCCCAATTTCATACATCCCAGATGGCGATGAAAAAGGTCTACCTGTGTTATATGCAAAGGTAAATGAAAAACTATGGTGGGTAGTTGGCTGAACATTCAACATCATATTAAACGTATGAGGTTTATCATAATTGGTCGCAAACCAATCACCGCCATTGATGGACTGCACCTCAGGATAATCACCAATCATCTGACTAAAGGCGCGCGCATAGGTGTAGGAAACCCAACCACTGACTTCTCCCTTTTTCTTTTGAACCATTAATTCAACTCCATAGGCTTTGCTTTTTCCGGTTACCAACTGAGTTTCAATGTTGGGATTTAATTGCAAATTAGCCCCAGAAATAAAATCAAGGGTATTGCGAACATCACGATAATAGGTCTCTAAAGAAGCTTCATAGACGTTTTCATTATAGGTTTTAAATAAACCCAAAGAAAGAAAATCACTTTGTTGGGGCTTAATAAACTGATCAGCTGTTTTCCAACGAGAAGTAGGTAAAGGAGTTGTGTTATTTGAAAGCAATTGGAAAAACTGCTGCATTCGATTATACCCAAATTTCATCGTTGAATTTTCGCCAATTGAATATTTCATCGTTAAACGAGGCTCAAATCCTCCATAGGAAGACATAACCTCACCATCTGCATAGGTCTTTTTGCTAACAATGGAATTTAATGATGGCATGCGATTAGGCGTATATTCATTAAACGTTCCAGCGCCAATTCGCCAATATTGCGAATACCGTAATCCATACTGAATGGTAAATTTATCGTTCATTTTAAATTCATCATCCGCAAAAATCGCGGCTTCCATCGATTGCTCATCTTGAATTTTAACCGTAGCCACTCGGGAAACAACACCAATATTTAAAGAACCTGGATCAATATCATAGCGCGTAATCGTAGCACCAAAATTCATCTTATGCTTATCATTCGGCTGAAAATCAAAACTTGCCGATAGGTTTTTATATTTGATGAAACTATTTAAATCAATCGTATTAACCGTATCAGGGGCATAAGTCTTCGTCTTATAAACGGTACTCGCCGCACTTAACATCAAATTCAATTTCTCAGAAAAATAATGATTCCAATGTATCGCAAAATTAGTGTGGCCATAATCAAACGAGGTACGCTTGGCAATCACATTTTCAATGCTAAACAATGAATCCACCCGATAGTAATCCTGACTTAAATAACTAGAAAATGAAATGGTGTTCTTATTGTTAGGCCTATAAAAAACCTTGGTCGCCACATCAGAGAAATTGGCCCGAATATTTTTCAAGTAATTAGGCGCAAACCACTTAAACATAAAATCATTAACAGACAAACGACCAGCGACCATAACCGATAACTTTTCTTTGACAATAGGTATTTCAGCCAATAGTCGGTTAGATACTAATCCGATACCACCTTGCATTTTAAACTTATCTGTATTAGGCTCAATCATTTTGATATCCAAGACGGAAGCTGAACGACCACCAAAACGCGTTGGAATACCTCCTTTATATAATTCCAAATCGCGAATCGCATCGGAAGCAAAAACGGAAAATAAACCAAACATGTGCGTCGGATTAAAAATAGGGGTATCGTCAATATAGATTAGATTTTGATCGACATTACTTCCTCGAATATTTAGTCCATTCGCACCCTCACCCACCGAGGAAACCCCGGGCAAAGTCTGAAGACTTCGAATAACGTCCACCTCACCCATCATCGTAGGTAATTTTTTAATTCCTTTTAAACTCAACACCGTGACACCTAAAGAAGGAGTTTGAATATCGCGTTTGGTTGATGCACTTGAAACAATTACTTCTTCCAATTGCTTCGTCACATCGTTCAATTGTACATTTAATTCGAAATCAGCTTTCAAATAAAATTTAGTCCGATAAGGATTATAGCCGACATGACCCACTTTTAAAACATATTCACCAAAGGGAAGAAATATACGATATCGACCTGCAGAGTCAGTAGAAACACCCGATTTTTTAAAATCTACGGAAATATCAGCACCCCGTAAAGGTTCGCCAGTTTGAGCGTCTAAAACGCGACCGTAAACGGAAGGTAAGGAGGTGGTAGTTTGGGCGAATGAGAATTGGCTTCCGGAAATTAATAAAAAGATAGGAAGTACTCTAAGTAAGAGTTTAATCATACAAAATGAAGTAGTTAAAGCTAAAAATACGAAAATTCTACGATAAAATTTACTTTAATAGCGACCAAACCGAGGATATTGCGACGAAAAATAAAGCAATGGGAGTCAAAACTTTCCAGGACAAATACATAAGTTGGTCTACACGCAACCTAGGAAGCGTCCAGCGAACCCACATTTGCAAAGCGATAAGAAGATATGATTTCAGCATCAGCCAGAAAAAACCTAAGGCTGTTCCTAACACAGTTCCTGGAGTTCCGTTGGTCCAATCAGCTAATTTTAAACTACCCATATTAGGAAATGGCGAATACCAAGCACCCCAAAAAAGAATCACTCCTAATATACTGACTAGCAACATGATGCCATATTCCGATAGAAATAATAATGCCCAGCGCATCCCCGAATATTCGGTATGAAAACCACCCACTAATTCAGATTCAGCTTCTGGAATATCAAAGGGAGCTCGATTGGCTTCGGCTAAACTGGCAATAAAAAAGACGATGAATAAAAAGAATAAAAAAGGCATTCTAACTACATTCCAGGTCAAAATTCCTCCCATGCTTCCCACTTCTACACCTGTATATTTAATGCCAAATAAATATTGTTCCCCCTCAGCAAAAATACCTTGTTGGCCCGCGATCTCCTGCAAATTCAAACTAGATGATAAAATGACAACTGATAAAATGGAGAGTCCCAACGGAATTTCATAGGAAACGAGTTGGGCCGCCGAACGTATCGCCCCTAAAAGCGAATATTTATTATTGGACGTCCAGCCGGCCAGCAATATGCCCAGTGTATCTAGCGATATAATCCCCATCAGGAGCATTAAACCCATTTCCGTTTGGCTTCCTTGAAGCCAAACCCCTGAACTTAAGGGGATAACTGAAAAAGCGCCAAAAATAGAGAGAAATATAATCCAGGGTGCGGCTAGAAAAAGCTTTCTTTGGGCAGCATAAGGCACAATATCCTCCTTTTGCAATAACTTAAGCAAGTCGGCAAAAACCTGCAAAAGTCCCCATTTCCCTACTTCTGTTGGCCCCAAACGATCCTGCATAAATGCTGATAATTTTCGCTCCACATACACGCCCACCACCACATTAAGGCTAATTAAAACAAGGCAAATAAGTAGAGCGATCCACATTATAGTTTATTTAAGGCCTGAGTGATGTCCTCAATTAAATCGTCGATGTGTTCTAGGCCCACCGAGATCCGAACTAAACCATCTGTAATGCCGACTTCAGCCTTATCTTCAAGAGATAATTTTGAGTGGGTCGTTGAGCCCGGATGTGTCATAATCGTCCGAGAATCCCCTAAATTGGATGAAATGGTAATAAATTTCAATTGTTTCGAAAAGGCATTGACCTTTTCAAATCCACCTTTTATATCTATCGTAATAATACCACCCCCATATTTCATTTGCTTTTTGGCTAATTCATATTGAGGATGTGCGGGAAGAAAAGGATAATTAACTGCATTAAGCGCTTTGTGACCGTCTAAAGCTAAGGCCAAAGCCATCGCATTTTCCGAATGCTTTTGCATCCTTAAATCAAGCAATTCTAAGCTTTTTGACAAAACCCAAGCGTTAAAAGGCGACAGTGATGGACCCGTATGTCGAGCAAAAAAACGTATTTCTTGAATCAATTCTTTTTTTCCACATATAATGCCACCTAATACTCGTCCTTGTCCGTCGATAAATTTAGTCGCCGAATGAATGATTAAATCAGCACCCATATCTATGGGTGTTTGTAATATAGGCGTAGCGAAACAATTGTCGACCACCAAAACAATATCGGTACCCGCTTTCAAATCACTCAGCGCTTGTATGTCGATAAGCTCTAAACCTGGATTGGAAGGACTCTCACAAAACATGAATTTTGTATTAGGCTTAATTGCGCTTTTCCAAGCGCCTAAATCACTCCCGGTAACAAAAGTGCATTCGATGCCCCACTTCGTAGTGATTTTAGTTAATATTTGAATCGCTGAGCCAAACAAGGCTTTGGAAGCAATAATATGATCTCCTGATTTCAATAAACCAGCCATTGAAGCAAATATGGCGGCCATTCCCGTTGAGAAGGCAATTCCATCCTCCGCATTCTCCAACACACACATTTTCGAAACACACTCATCCACATTGGGATTCATAAATCGCGAATAAATATTCCCTTCCATTTCTTCCGCAAAAACGGCTTTACTTTGCTCCGCATCTTCAAACGTAAAACTAGACGTTAAATAAAGAGGCACAGAATGTTCTCGATTTGGGGACTTGGGTACCTGTATTCGGATCGATTGAGTCAGTTTTTTCATAAATTCCAATTAATAATCTACAAAAATAATAGATTAACATTAAAAAACTTCGTTAAAAATAATCTATTTATCGATAAAAATTTGAGTAAAAAAATATTGGTTATATCTTTATAAGAAATAGAAATATACCTTTAAATACAAATGATGAAAAAAACTATTTACTCAATGCTTGTAGCAGTGATGCTTTTGCCTACTGCCATGCAAGCGCAAAAATGGACCAATCTTTTTGACGGAAAAACGTTTGCTGGTTGGAAACAATTAAATGGCCAAGCGAAATACGAAATTAAAAATGGAGTGATTATCGGCACAACCGTAGCCAACACCCCTAATTCTTTCATGACTACTGAAAAAACGTACGGTGATTTCATCCTTGAATTAGAATTAAAAGTGGACAACTCCATGAATTCAGGTATTCAAATCCGTAGTTTATCAAAACCAGAATTCAACAATGGCCGCGTTCATGGATACCAAGTGGAAATAGATCCCTCGGATCGCGGTTGGTCCGGCGGAATCTACGACGAAGCACGTAGAGGTTGGTTGTACCAAAACGAAATGAACCCTGCCGCTAAAAAGGCTTTCAAGCGTGACGCTTGGAATAAATATCGCATCGAGGCGATTGGCAGTGTGATTCGTACTTGGATTAATGATGTGCCGGTGGCCAATTTGATCGACGACATGACACCAGAAGGATTTATTGCCCTTCAAGTGCATGCGATTGGAAAAGAAGCTACCGCTGGAAAGCAGGTCATGTGGAAAAATGTTCGTATTCAAACAGGCAAGGATATGCAACCACGCCCAGCGGATGGAGTTACTCCCGTGGAAAACTACACATTGAATACACTTTCAGAGCAAGAAAAATCCTTAGGATTTAAATTATTATTTAATGGAAAAGATTTGACTGGGTTCAGATCTGCGTTCAAAACCACTGCACCTCCTAAAGTTTGGACGGTAGAAGAAGGAATGTTACACGTAAATTCTTCCGGTGGAAAAGAATCAGGTAACGGAGGTGATATATTGACCAACGAGAAATATGGGGCTTTTGAATTTGTTTTTGATTTTAAACTAACCGAAGGAGCAAATTCTGGCGTTAAATATTTTGTTAACGAAACATATGCTTCAGGCATGTCGGCAATCGGCTTAGAATACCAAGTTTTAGATGACGAGAAACATCCAGATGCTAAATTAGGCACGGTAGGAAACCGTACCCTAGCCAGTTTATATGACATCATTCCATCGATTAAAAACGACAAACGTTTTCAAAAGAAAATAGGCGAATGGAATCAAGGACGTATCATCGTTTATCCAAACAACATCGTTCAGCACTGGTTAAATGGATTTAAGGTATTAGAATACGAAAGAAATAGCAATATTTACAAAGTGTTAGTAGCACATAGCAAGCATTCAAGATGGGAAGGTTATGGTGCTCAAGCAGCTGGCCCTATCTTGTTCCAAGAGCACGGAGATTCAGTTTTTTACAAAAACATAAAAATTAGAGAAATTAAATAAAATTATAAACCTATTACCATGGAAAGAAGAGAATTTATTCAAAAAAGTGCAATAGCTTCGCTAGGTACTTTTGCCTTTAGCCCTAAATCTTACAGCAAGATTTTAGGTGCCAATGACCGTGTGCGCGTGGCTGCCGTTGGTTTTTCAGATCGTCACCGTTCCTCACACGTAGGACCATTTAAAACTTTATCGAAAGAGATGAATTTTGAAATGGTGGGACTTTCCGATCTTTGGAATCGTCGTAGAGAAGAAGGTGCGGCTTATTACGAAAGCCAATTGGGATCAAAAGTGAAGACTTATCGAAATAACGATGAGTTATACGCGTCTAAAGGAATTGATGCTGTATTCATTTCAACAGCCGATTTCCAACATGCGATTCACTTAATAGAAGCTGTAAAAGCGGGTTGCGATGCGTATTGCGAGAAGCCTTTGGCAGAAACCATGGAAGATAACCGCGCGGTTTTAAAGGCGGTAAAAGAATCCAATAAAATTGTACAAATAGGATCTCAACGTCGTTCAGGAACCAATTATTTTGCTGCTGAAGATTTTATCAAGTCAGGTAAATTCGGAGATATCAAAATGGTAGAGTTGCTATGGAATGTAAACCAACCAGGAAGATGGAGACGTCCGGCATTAACTAAAATTTTAAAGGAGTCTGATATTGATTGGAATCGTTTCGTGCTTAACCGTCCAAAAGATACGTTTGATCCACGTAAATACTTAGAATATCGCTTATTCTGGCCATATTCATCCGGTATTTCGGGCCAATGGATGTCGCATCAAATTGATACCGTACACTGGTTCTCTGGTTTAACGCATCCGCGTTCTGCCGTTTCCAACGGAGGTATTTACCAATGGAATGATGGTCGCGTAAATGCAGATACGCAAACTACTGTATTCGATTACGGCCCATCAGATGATAAAACAAAAGGATTTCAAGTTCAATTTACTTCTCGCTTCTCAAATGGAGCCGGTGGAACGAAAGAAATCTATTACTCAAATTCAGGTGAATTAAATCTAGATACAAACACGATTTCTCCAAATGGTGGACTTCGCGAAAGAGATGCAAAAGAAATGGGTATGCAAGCCAACCTATTACCTAGCATGAAATTGGGTGAAGCTATCGTCGTAGAAACAAGTGCCAATACCGGTGGAGACCAATTAACATTCAACCACATTAAAAACTGGATGGAATGTGTTCGTTCTCGCAAAACACCTAATGCTCCTATCGAAGCTGGTTACCAACATTCTATTGCTACGATCATGTCAAATGCGGCATATCGTACAGGAATGCGTGTAACTTTCGACGAGAAAACGCAAGAGGTTATGGCAGGAAATAAAGTGTTTAAATATTAATTTAAAAATGAATTAATAGCCTAAAGAGACGCGATATATCGCGTCTCTTTTTTTATTCAAAGGCTTCCGTTTTTTCCATTAGACAATTTCAAATTTGCCACATATTTATTATAACTTGCAGTAAATTCGAATTAACAGCATATGGCCATCATTCCGACTCAAACTAAGAAAGATCTCTACACGCACATAGCGATCATTATTTCCTTATTTTTAGTCTTGTTTTTTGGCTTCTTTTTTGTCTATTTACCTTGGAGTACACATCACGGCGAAACGATCAAAGTTCCCAACCTGAAAGGAATGAGTGTCGAAAAAATGGAAGAATTGATCAGTGAAAATGAGTTGGAATATGAAATTTCGGATTGCACTTTCACTGCTGATAAACCTCCTTTAACCATTTTGTCTCAATACCCGATGCCAAATTCTTTGGTCAAATCAGGTAGAAAAATATACATTACTATTAATTCAGAGACTCCTCCCACGATTAAATTACCCACATTGGTTGGCCTGTCCGTGCGAAGCGCTGAGCAACAACTATTCATCTTAGGTTTAAGGAAGGGAATCGTGCATGAGGTTAATGACCCAAGAATTAAAGAAGTGATAGAAGTTCAAGCCTTTGGCAGAAAAATAGAGGCTGGAGCTAGCATACCCAAAGGCACGGCTGTAGACCTTTTCATCGGAAATGGCACGGCAAATGTAGAAATGGAATTGCCTGATTTAGTAGGTAAACCCATGGACGAAGTCAACATCATACTCGCCGGAATGAATTTAAAAATAGGAAAAGTGACCTATGAAGCCAATAGTGAGTTCCCTGCTGGAACTGTATTTAAACAAAGTTGCGCCACATGCACCGGAACAAGCATCCGCCCAGGAGATGCGATTGACGTGTGGGTTGTAGGCGGAGAAAACCAATAAATCATGGAAGATATTCAAATAGACGAACTTAAAAAACGAATCGATCAAGGCGAAAAACTGCACATCATTGACGTGAGAGAGGAATACGAATTTGACGAATTTAATATTGGAGCTATATTAATTCCGTTAGGAGAATTAGCCGATCGCTTGGATGAAATTGACGCATGGAAAAACGAAGAAGTCATTCTTCATTGTAGATCTGGCGCACGTTCTGGTCGCGCAAAGGAATATTTATTGTCGGAAGGATTTACAAATCCCCGAAATTTAATTGGCGGAATGGTCGCTTGGCAATCTGCCGAATATTAGCATGAAAGGCATTTCCGCCCAGGCTTTCAAGCAAAATTTGGAGGTTTTATCGGTGTTAGATATAAGAACTCAAAGAGAATGGGACGATTTTAATGTAGGGGGAATTCATATTCCCTTAGATGATTTACTCCAACGAATTAGCGAAATTTCTCCTGAAAAGAATTATACATTGATTTGTTACAATGGGACGCAGAGTCAGATTGCATGCCAACTTTTAACCGCAAAAGGTTTCGGAAATTGCCAAAATTTAGAAGGGGGACTTGAAGCGTTTTTATCGCTCTAGATCTTTTAAAATACTGTTTTTTGCCTGATCAGGATGTAACCACACATATTCATCTTGGTGTCTAAACCAGGTTAATTGCTTTTTAGCGTAATGTCGGCTGTTGCGTTTCAGCAATCTAATTAATTCAGCCTCATCATATTCATCACGTAAATAGCCATATACTTCCTTATAACCCAAAGTTTTAAGCGCATAATTAGCCTGGAAATCGGCATATTTTTTTGCTTCATCGACCAGACCTTCCGCGAGCATCGCATCCATCCGGGCATCAATTCGTTGGTATAATTCTTCTCTAGGCCGATCTAAACAATATTTTAACATCTTAAAAGGACGAATATCCGACTTACTTTTCCTGAATTCTGAATAGGTTTTGGAAGTTGACATACATACCTCCAACGCACGCACGATCCGTTGCGGATTCTTTGCATCTACTTTTCCTGCGTATTCAGGATCTCGCTTCCTCAGCTCGTCCAATAACACATCCAAACCCTGCTCTTTTAACCTGGACATAAGTGAATTTCTCAATTCCATGTCGATGTCGGGCATTTCATCCAATCCTTCAACCAATGCCTTTAGGTAAAGTCCAGATCCACCCGTAGCAATCACAAAATCATGTTGTTCAAATAAGGATGTTACACGCAATAATGCTTCGCGTTCAAAATCACCTGGTGAAAAATAATCATGGATGGAATGGGAATCAATGAAGTGGTGTGTAACTCCACCTTGATCCGCCAAGCTAGGCTTAGCGGTGCCAATCGATAATTCTCTATAAAATTGACGTGAGTCGGCACTAATGATTTCAGTGTTCAATTCCTGGGCTAATTGGACGCAAAGGTCTGTTTTGCCTACCGCAGTAGGACCTACAATGACCAAAAGCGTTTTATTCCCCCACTCCATTGAAATTAATAATTATTGCTCTTCCCATACCACTTCTTACCCCCTTTGGCCTTATCAAATGACCTCGGCGAGGCGGCAGGACTTGTATTACTAGGTTTGAAATCGGCAGAAGATCGCTGTCCACCTCCACTGCGTCCTTGAGGTGTTTTTGCAGCCTTCTCAACTTTAAATACTTTCATGGGATATAAATGATCCTCGATAATCGGCACTTTTTTACCAATCAATTTTTCGATATCCCTTAAATATTCTTTTTCTTCAATGTCACAGAATGAAATAGCAGTTCCTTTGGCACCAGCCCGACCCGTACGACCAATTCGATGCACATAGGTCTCTGCAATATTCGATAATTCAAAATTAATTACATATTCTAATTCATCCACATCGATTCCTCTCGCGGCAATATCAGTAGCCACTAAAACGCGTGTAGTTTGCGCTTTGAAATTTTTCAGGGCTGATTGCCTCGCATTTTGGGATTTATTGCCGTGAATAGCTTCTGCTTTGATGCTTTTGGCTAATAAAACCTTGACTACTTTATCTGCGCCATGTTTGGTTCTTGTAAACACCAAAGCTGTTTTAATTCTTTCATCTTGTAGGATGGTCAGCAATAAGGCATTTTTATTTCCTTTGTCCACAAAATAGACCGATTGGTTAATGATATCAACGGTCGATGAAACGGGAGTTACCGAAACTTCAGCTGGATTATGCAAAATTGTACTGGCCAATTTTACAATTTCAGGAGGCATGGTGGCCGAGAAAAATAAGGATTGGCGCTTGCGAGGTAAAACAGCTAATAACTTTTTAACATCATGGATAAAACCCATGTCAAGCATACGATCGGCCTCGTCAAGGACAAAATATTCGACATCCTGTAAACTTAAATGCCTTTGATTCATCAGATCCAATAATCGGCCTGGAGTTGCGATAACCACATCTACCCCATTGCGTAAGGCAGAAACTTGAGGACTTTGACCTACACCGCCAAAAATAACGGTACATTTTAAATTCGTATGTCGGGCGTAAGCATTAAAGCTTTCGCCGATTTGTATGGCAAGTTCCCTTGTGGGGGTAACAATTAGACCTTTTACCGTCCTGCGGACACCTTGAGGTCTATTTGACAATAATCTTTGTATAATCGGTAAAGTGAATGCGGCTGTTTTTCCAGTTCCTGTTTGTGCGCAGCCCAATAAATCTGCTCCTTTAAGAACAATGGGGATGGCTTGTGCCTGGATGGGTGTGGGTATACTATATCCCTCTTCTTTGAGCGCCCTTAAAATTGGCTCAATGAGGCTTAATGATTCAAATGTCATAAATTTTATAAGAATGTGTGCTATGAGAAATAAAACATCATCCTCATAATTTTCACAAAGATAGCGCTTTAATTTTTGCTAATCGAATACATGTGATTTAAGCCAGATGAATCGTTTGAATATTGACATAAATGGAAACACCCATTGCTCCCAATATGATTGCCCATATCCACCATTGGTTAAATCGTTGGCTTTCGTCAAAAAGTATTTGCTCCTTTTTCATATATGAAAAATGGGTTATTCAACTTAATGCTAAATAACCCATTGTATTTCTAAAGATTGATTACCAAAAATAGGTATACACCAAAGTTAAAAACAAGCAAATCACCACGGTACCAAAAATGAAGGTTGGCGATAACTTGAACATTTTGGCGTCGATCTCCAATCCTTGTGGATTATTTTTACTTTCAGGATCAGATAAAGTAATGACCACCATCGAAACAATACAGAATATAAATACCCAACCCATACGGTCCATAAATGGAATCATCATGGTCCCTGTTTCATCAGCAAAAGCGGTATAAAAAATCGTATCACTTAATCCAGTCCACGTAGGAATAAATTTAGTGATGATGGAAAAAGTTACTCCTCCTAAAAGTGCAAATAAAGCAGCTTTTGACGTCGTTCTCTTCCAAAAGAAACCCATGGTAAACAATGCAAAAATACCTGGAGATACATATCCAGTATACTCTTGGATAAATTCAAAACCACCTTTTTTATCGATGCCCATTAAAGGGGCAATCACCACAGCAGCAACCATCGACGCAACTACGGCAATTCGACCGATACGAACTAAGGTTTCCTCATTTGCCGTTGGGTTCAAGTATTTCTTATAAATATCGAGCGTAAAAATGGTTGAAATGGAATTTGCTTTTCCAGCCATCGACGCAACCACCGCAGCAGTTAATGCCGCAAATGACAATCCCTTAAGGCCTGTTGGCAATAAATTCAATAACACAGGATACGCGCTATCTTGGTTTAAAACCCCATCTTTCAACATTTCCGTTTGGAACATTCCATCCTTGTATAATAAATAGGCGGCAATACCCGGTAAGACAACGATGATAGGCATCATTAATTTCAAAAAGGCTGCAAATAGAATACCATTTCGGGCCGTATTTAAATCAGCACCCAACGCCCTTTGTGTAATGTATTGATTACATCCCCAATAATTCAAATTGATAATCCACATACCACCCACTAATACCGCCAAACCGGGTAAGCTTGGATAATTTGGATTTAACAATTTGCCATCAGGACCTAAATCCTTATTTAAAATCATGTGAAAATGCTCGGGAGCTTTGTTCAACAAATGGCCTATTCCATCAAATACACCTGAGCCACCAAAGCGATCTGTCACCATGGTCAAGGCCAAATAAGAAGTAGCCAATCCACCCAACACCAAGAAAAACACTTGGATTACATCCGTATAACCAATCACCTTCATCCCACCTAACGTGATGATGATCGCAAAAACCGACATTCCAATCATACACACAGTCACGTCAATACCTGAAATGGTGGTGATAGCCAAGGCTCCTAAATATAAAATCGACGTAAGGTTAACGGCAATATAAAGCATCAACCAAAAAATGGCCATGATTAAACTCACGGTAGGACTATACCGCTGCGCCAAAAATTGAGGCATCGTGAAAATCTTATTTTTCAAATAAATAGGCATAAAGAAAATAGCAACAATCAGTAAAGTAGCTGCAGCCATCCATTCATACGTGGCGATCGCCAAACCTAGTCGGAAGCCATTCCCCGACATACCGATAAACTGTTCAGCTGAAATATTAGATGCAATTAAAGAAGCGCCAATCGCCCACCAGGTCAATGAACCCTCGGCCAAGAAAAAATCGTTTGAAGTAGTAATTAAAGCTTGTTTCCGTTGATAAATCCAGTATCCATAGCCTGCCACCACAACGAAATAAAATAAAAATACGAGGTAATCTAACGTTTGTAAACCTTGGGATTGCATAAATATTTTGGTTAAATAGAGATTCTTGTGAATGCTAATTTAGAGGAATAGTCACTAAAATAAAAGTTTTGTGAATTTTTATGGAGAAAATGATATTTATTCAATGAGTTCAGGTTTGACCAAAACGACTTCTTCCTCTCGGTCAACGATCATTTGGCCTGCCAACAAGTCTTTCGTTTTTCGCACATATTTTTTGGGAGTTACAATCACGGGACATAATGAGTCCGATTGTCTTTTCGAAAAATAAGCGGCTAATCCCGCCGCTTTTTCAACCACATATTTCGGAACCACTTTTTGGTTAGGATTTCGAATGATGACATGTGACCCTGCCACATCTCGTGCATGTAACCATAGATCAAATTTTTTCGCATATTTAAGGGTTAACAAATCATTGTTTTTCGCACTTTTTCCAACCCATATAACCCAACCATCCACCTCAAATTGCTTAAAAGGTATCTCATTTCCTTCCGCCTCTACCTTTTTAGTTTGCGTTAAAATAGCTGCAAAAGATTTTAATGCTTTGCGAGTTTCAGTGATTTCCACGGCTGCAATTTGCTCGAGAATGTGTATGATTTCTTGGCTTTTTTTATCCACATTGGATTGCCAATATACCACCTCTTTACTGTAATTTTTAGACTTTCGATAATAGTTTTCAGCATTCTGAGCGGCCGAAAGCGTTGCATTTAATTTTATTTTAATGGGTTGATTTCGGTAAAAATCTTCTAAAATAACTTGTGAGGTATTCGCAGGAATAGCATGCAAATTAGCCATCAAAATATTTCCAATTTCTTCATACGGAACATTCGAATCCCGAAGGACTTTTTGGCGATTTAAATCATCCAAGTAGTTTTGAGTCTTGGTCAATTTTCGATCTAAGGCGGCTAAAATCAAATTTTTCTCCTTCTTAAATTCGCCAATAGAAAAATGAAAGCTATAAAGTTTGTTTAAGGCTTCCATGGGATCGGTCGACTTATACAAGTAATTTTCTACCGGAAATAAGGTCAAATAAACCCCCTTTTCAGATTCAGAAATAAAAAATGATGGTTGGCCTAAAACGTCAAGCATTTGCTCTATTAATAACCAGCGATCTGTAGCCTTCAATACCTCAAATCCATTTCGATGTAAATAAGATAATCCCTCTTTCCCTAAGGTGGGAAACAAAGAAAATACGTCACAATCATTCTCCATGAAAGCCTGATAATCTTGCTTGATTTGGCGATCAATTTGTTTAAGATTGATCGATTGGTCATTTTTCAACCTACCCTGAAATTGAGATTGATAGGTAGAATCGCGAAATAAAATCAAGTTAGACCGATTGCCAAAAAGTTTAAACACCAAGACAAAATCACCCAATAAATGAATGGAAAAAGCACGCTCGTTCTCAAACATTTCTACCGCTTGCACCTCGGCCAACAATAATTCTGAAAATAAATCGACTGAATTTCGGCCCGCACGATGAAATTGATCTGGAAATTGGAGAATAGAAAATTGAGAACCCAACACACATTTAATCCAAAAATCTTCTCCATTTTGTCGTTCAAAGCCCAAAACTAATTCATCCTTTTCTTGCGAAAAACATTGCTTTAGCCGCGCATACATTAACGCTTGCCTTAATTGAACCACCAATTTTTGCAGAAAAAAATAATTATTATGCATGTAATGATTAAATTTAGGGCTATGATCGATCCTCCTAATTCCTATTTGTCAATCAAACAAGCCTCGGACGGAATTTACAAAGATAAAGGAAGTAAGTTCATCGCTAAGGCCTTTCCCGTGAAAGATTTAGAAGAAATAAAATATTTAGTCAGCATTTTAAAATCACAGCACCCAAAAGCTAGACACGTTTGTTACGCATATCGATTAGGTTTTACACCTGAAGAAACTCGGTCTAATGACGACGGAGAACCAGCCGGAAGTGCAGGAAAACCTATACAAAATACCCTCTTTTCTGCCAACTTACATTTTATTCTCGTGGCAGTTGTTCGATACTTTGGAGGAACTTTATTAGGTGTTCCTGGGTTAATTCATGCTTATAAAGAAGCTAGTATTGATGCCTTAAAACAAGCTGAAATAGTAACCATAGAGCCTGAAATCAATCAACAAATAACTTTTTCTTACGAACATTTAAATGAATTCATGAAAATAAGTAAGAAAGAACCCATTAAAATTGTTCATGCAAAGATCGACAACCTTTGTATATTTGACATTTCGTATCCTATTCGAGTCCAACATGAGGTTGGCGTTGCTCTAGAAATATTAAAAATTTAATCTTATGAATTATTTTAAAATTTATTTAACCCCTCAAGGAATTCAAATTCAAGATCAAGAAGGGAAATGTGTCCAAGCAAAAGAAGCTAATTGGGATTTATTTATTAATCAAAAGAACCTTTTTGAGGTATGTAAATCAGAAATGAGAAGCTCAGACCAGGCTATTTCACAAATTTCTAATCCAAAATGTCCGATAGGCCAACAAGAAATTTGGGCTGCGGGGGTGACCTATTTGCGCAGTAAAGTGGCTCGAATGGAAGAATCGAAGGAATCGGGAGGAGATACTTTTTATGATAAAGTGTATTCAGCAGAACGACCTGAGATATTCTATAAGGGCAATAAATTAAGGTCAGTAGGCCCAGGAGGAAAAGTGAAAATCAGAAAAGATTCTAAATGGAATGTACCTGAACCTGAATTAACCCTTTTTATTAATTCACACGGAGAATTAGCAGGATATAGCATTGGTAACGATATGAGCTCTCGCGATATAGAGGGCGAAAATCCATTATACCTGCCACAAGCAAAAGTATATGACGGAGCGGCTGGTTTGGGACCCTGTATTTTGGTTACAGATAAACCCTTGGATCCAGCAACAGTCATCAATATGGAAATTTTCAGAGACGGAAATCAGGTATTTCAAGGAGATACACAAATTTCCCAAATGAAAAGAACGCACTCTGAATTAGTTCATTACCTAACCATGGAAATGAGTTTCCCTTACGGAACGTATTTAATGACAGGCACATGTGTCGTTCCTGACCCTCCATTTACGTTGCAATCAGGCGACGAAGTTCTTATTACGATTGAACCCATTGGTACTCTAAAAAATATTGTTTTATAATGGAATTGACAGGAAAACAAATGATAGGATTCTCGAATTCACAAAAGGGTTCTCGGGAATTTCATGGATTAAATGCCTCTACGGGAGAAGTGGTGGGGCCTACCTTTTATGAGGCAACGACCGATGAAGTTGACGCAGCGTTAACATTAGCCAAATCAGCCTTCTCAAAATTCAGGAAAATTTCCGACTTAGATCGAGCCAAATTTTTAATGGCTATTATCGATGAAATCAATGCCATAGGCGATGATTTAATTAAAACTGCCTGTGCAGAATCCGGTTTACCTGAGGCAAGAATCACGGGGGAGAGAGGTAGGACAACTGGGCAAATAAAGGCCTTCGCAGATTTTATTTCAAATGATCAATGGCGCAAAGAAATTCATGATCCTGCCCTTCCAGACCGACAACCCTTGCCGAAACCCGATTTATTTCAAAAGCAAATTCCATTAGGTCCAAGCGTTATTTTTGGGGCAAGTAATTTCCC
Source organism: Spirosoma fluviale (assembly GCA_945866095.1). Taxonomy (GTDB): domain Bacteria; phylum Bacteroidota; class Bacteroidia; order Cytophagales; family Spirosomataceae; genus Aquirufa; species Aquirufa fluvialis_A. The sequence continues at coordinate 8,725 of CAMBGA010000005.1, read as the reverse complement.
ATTAGCGTTTTCTGTGGCTGGTGGAGATACCATGTCGGCCCTAGCCGCTGGTTGCCCTGTCGTATTTAAAGCTCACCCAGCCCACCCAAATACCTGTGAATTAATAGGCACCGCTATTCAAAAAGCAGCCAAAAAAACACACATGCCTGAAGGTGTATTTTCAATGGTTCACGCGACGAGCCACGAAATAGGGGGTTATTTAGTGACTCATCCCATCACACAGGCCGTAGGCTTTACAGGTTCATACCGCGGGGGAAAAGCATTATTTGATTTAGCTGTTCGCAGGCCCCAGCCCATCCCGGTATATGCTGAAATGGGTAGCATTAATCCGGTGGTTTTACTTTCAGAAAAAATAAAATTGGCTGGTGAAGCATTGGCCGAAGGATTAAGTCAATCAGTTTGCATGGGCGTAGGGCAATTTTGTACCAATCCGGGTCTTTTAATCCTTTTAAAGTCAGATGAAGGTTTTCTTGATCTTGTAGCAAGCCGATTGAACACCATGCCTTTAGGAACCTTTTTGACGAAAGGGATCAAAGATGCGTATGCCAATGGCACGAAGTCATTAGCGAATCATACAGGTATTCAGCAATTAACATCGGCCGATTTACCCTCTCCTGCCCTATTTAAAATAAGTGCAAAGGAAGCTATGAATCATCCTGAGGTATTAGAAGAAGTTTTTGGGCCAAGTACCTTAGCCGTTGTCGCTAACGATATGGAAGAAATGATTGCGTTTATAGAATCAATCCCGGGCCAATTGACCGCTACGGTTCAAGGCGAATTAAGTGAATTAAAAAAATCAGGTGATTTAATCGAGGCTTTGACTCAAAAAGTAGGCCGTATTTTATTAAATGGTTTTCCAACTGGAGTCGAGGTTTCCGGCGCGATGGTACATGGAGGTCCATTCCCTTCGACGACTGATTCTAGGTCAACTTCCGTAGGAACACAAGCCATTTATCGATTCACTAGACCCGTTTGTTTTCAGAATTTTTCAAGTGAAATGATTCCTTAATTTCGAAGATTTTATAATTTATTTTATAAATAAAAGAGCCAGCTTTTCAGCTGGCTCTTTTATTTGAAAATTGAAAATATCAGATAAAATATCCTAATTAAGCGTTTAAACTAAGGTTTTAAACGACTCACCAACCAAGCATTCATTTTCTCACCTTGTTCAGGATACGTCCAGTGGCCCGTGTCTAGCGCTAAGTACAGTTCTTTCGGAGCCGATATAACATTGTATGCGGCATACATGGAAGTTGGCGGACAAGTTTCATCATTATACCCCCAAGAATAATACCCAGGAACTTTCACTCGACGAGCGAAATTCACCACATCGTAATAAGCTATAGTTGATATTTTATCCTTTTTCTCATTCGCCAACCTATTGGCCTTATCAAAATAATGTGGCCAGCCACCTGCACGGTCAAACAAATAACCCGTAACGTCCGAAAGTGCTGGATAAAAAGCCCCTAAACTTTTAACTCGTGCATCTAAAGCGGTGGTAATAATAGATAAAGCTCCTCCTTGACTTCCCCCAGTAACCGCTAAATTACTGCCATCATATTGAGGTAAACTCGTCAGAAAATCATTCGCTCGTACGCAGCCTAAATATACTCTCTTGTAATAAAAACGATCTTTATCATCCATATAATAATTAAAATAACCCGATAAAGCACCCGCTCCTAAGTCAGTGTATACTGATGGAATCATGTCCACGGGAACCCCATGAATACCTATTTGGAAAGTAATTATACCTTTCTCAGCCGTGGCGATGTCACCACCATATGCACGTACACCGGCTCCGGGAACCTGCAATAAAGCTGGGTATTTCCCCTCCTTTTTAGGCACACATAAAATTCCATACAGCCGAGAACCTAATCGATAATTTTGCAAATTAACGTGATACACATTCGTTTTCTCCGTACACCTTTCTGGCATCAAAGTCATCTTTGCGTCCATCGGAATCTTAGCCAAATCCTCTTTGGCCTTTTGCCAAAAAGTATCAAAGTCGGCAGGATTCTCAACGGTTGGCTGAATATTTCCTGGTACAAATCCCGCCGTGGCAAGATTGCGATATTCCTTTCCATCGACTTCAGCGATGGCTATACAACGAAGAAATCCTGCTTTGGATAGCGTTCCTCCGTCGACTTTAATAATGCCAGTGGCCGCAATCGCCGATTTCTTTTGTATAGGATCCTGTTTCTCAGGTCCTATTTCATAGCGAACTGAAGCATTGGGAACAAGACTTCCATTCTTGGTTACCGTAATGGTAAAATTTACTTTCTCTCCCAACTGATAATTCCAATTCGCATGATCAGCAGCAACAGCTACTTTAATAATTTTTTCTGTAGGTTGGCCCAATGCCACAGACATGGCCATGATGGACAGAAATCCAATAAACTGAATACGTTTCAACATAAGTAATGAGGTTTAAAGATTGACTATTTCAATTTCAAATGTAAGTAATGCAGAGGTAAGCGTTGCAATTTCTTTTTCAAAGTTTGTAAAATTACAGACCTTAGCCTTAGCCTCGATCTTCTTACAAATTTCATATACTTGCGAAGCACCCAAAGTCCCAGAATTTCCTTTTATGGTATGCAATTCAGACTGAACGCCCGGACAATCATTCGATTTATACGCCTTTTCAGCGGATTCAATTTGTTCCTTGGCCTCTGCAATAAATTCAGCTAACATCCCTTTGACAAAGGCTAAATCCCCTCCCATAGCCTCAGATAAGGCATGTATGATATCGATATCCACCACCAAATTGGTTTTATTTTTTATAGATTTACCTGCTTTCTTCTTTGTTGTTTTTGCTTTTTTGCCTGTAACCCATTGAGTCACCATCTCAATTAAAGATTGGGCACGGATGGGTTTCGCTAAATAATCATCCATTCCTACGGCTAAAAACCGATCCCGATCTTCTTTCATCGCGTAAGCCGTCATGGCTATAATAGGGGGCAAATCAATGATATTCAAGTCTTTTAATTGCTTGGTTGTTTCCATTCCATCCATCTCAGGCATTTGAATATCCATCAAAACCAAGTCATAAGTCACATCAGACTGTAATTGCAAAATGGCCTCTTTCCCACTTGACACTGAATCGACCTGACATCCCGACTTAACCAATATTTGACTCGCAACTTTTCTGTTGGTCGAATTATCGTCGACCAATAAAATCGTGGGCCTTAACTCACTCAATTTTCCGCTAATCTCAAACGTTTTATCATCCTTATGTTCAATAGCAAACGCACGGTCTCCTATTTTTAAATTAATTGTAAACCAAAAAATACTTCCCACACCGACCGTCGATTCCACGCCCACGTCCCCGTCCATTAGTTTACATATCTCCCGAGAAATAGCCAAACCTAAGCCTGTTCCCCCGTGAACTTTTGTCGTAGAATTATCAAGTTGCTGAAATGAATTAAACAATATGTTTAAATCGGCCTCACTAATGCCAACGCCCGTATCCGAAACTTTGACATGCAAATCAAACCGATCATCTATCTTATTTAAGACCGAAACCTCAATTTGAATGTTACCGTTCTCCGTAAATTTGAGTGCATTTGAAGTTAGATTTGACAATATTTGCAACAATCGTGTTTCATCTACATGCACACATTCAGGTATATCAGCAGCCAAATCAAAGGACAAAGTATTGCCTTTCTGCTTAGCGATTTGAGAAAACAAAGCCATCAAACGCTCAAAAACATCTTTTAAAATAATATCTCGAGGATGCAAAGCCATTTTACCCGCTTCAATTTTCGCTAAATCTAAAATGTCATTTAAAATATTTAAAAGCGTATCCGATGATTTTTTGATCGTTTGAACATAATCTTTTTGTTCTATATCCAAGCTCGTATCACTCAGCATATCCACCATGCCAATCACTCCATTCATTGGCGTACGAATCTCATGACTCATATTCGCCAAAAACTGCTCCTTCACTTTTAGGGAATATTCCGCCTGTTCACGGGCTAAGACTAATTCTCTTTGATATTTTTTTAAATCAGTAATATCACGAGCGATACCGGAAACTTCTTGAATGGACCCCTGGGACAAAATTGGATTTAGATACACTTCAAGCCACTTTTCAACGCCCTCCTTCGTTTGTAACTCAAGCTCAAAATGTTGTTTTTTACCTCGAAAAGCTGCTTTGTATTTATCTTCCAAGGGACGTCGCTCTTCCGGAGGCAACAATTTAAAACCCATAGTCTCAGTTGAAATATTCAATTGAGGACTCCTGTTAAGTTGCTTCTCCAATAATTCAGCATACTCAAGGTTAAAACTCGTCAACATCAATCGCTTATTGACCGACCACATTAAATGAGAACTACCTTCAAAAATAGCACTTAATCGAGCTGTTTCACGCGCCAAAGCCTCTTCTGCTTGTTTCCTGGCAATGGCAAGCGCTACTTGACCCGAGATAAAATCCAACAATTCTAAATCGCGATTTTCATACTTGTTCACCCTCTCATACGATTTGACCCCAATAATGCCGGTAACCCGATCACCAATGCGTAAAGGCACACAAAGCATCACTTTAGGCACCACACCATACAAATAAATGACCTTTTCCTGGGCCAATTTATGAATTTCGTCATCATGCAAAATCAATGGCTTATTGGCCATAATGGCATATTCAGTCAAACCATTGCCTAATTTTCGCTTCGTAAAATGAACCCTAGAATTAAAATATTCATCAATATAATAAGGGAAATACAGAAAGCTTTTAGCTGGATCATATTGCGCAATAAAGAAATTCTTTACGTCGATCACCTCTCCCAATTGTTTGTGAATATTCACATACAAATCATCCAGATTTGTGGAATTTATCGCTACTTGGGCAATGGAAGAAAACAATTTATTGGCTCGCTCTGCTCGAACTTTTGCAGTTGAATTATGTAAAATACACCGATAGGCTGTTGGCATACCCTTTTCAAACCGACAAGTCACCGAGCCAGTGACATATAATCGTCGACCATCCTTGCGCTTAAAAACAGCCGTAAATTCAGTTAACTCTTCCCCTTTACTAAGTTTTGTGAATTGATCGATCGTTTTGTGGGCAAACTCTGGGTGCAAAACATCTTGTAATTTCAAATCCTTTGCTTCCTCTTCGGTATACCCCATGGTTTCAAGCCAGGCCTTATTAACAAACAAAAACCGACCCGAAATACCCGTTATTTGGATAAGGTCGGTCGTATTATTGATCAAGTCTTGAAGTTGGGAATTCGATCTATTTAAAGCCTCAGTGACTTTTTTTCGTTCTGTGACATCTTCGCCAATGATGCTTAAAAAGGTATTTGAGTCTGATTCACTCACGATGGTGGAAGAAACCTCCACCCATTTTACGGCACCCGATTTAGTGATGTAATTTCTTTCTCTTTCTTCAAATAATCCACCAGAAGCAATCGCCTTGTTAAATGAAGCACGTCTGGCTTCGCTTTCTTCTGGGGGTAATAAAGTAGAGAAAAAATCTTTCCCATTTAATTCCGAAGGCTGGTAGCCTAAAAGAGTATGCGTAAAGGCGTTGGCATGGACAATGATCCCGTCCGTTGACATAATAAGACCAAAAAGCTTTACGCCTTCTAATGTCCTTATCAAATTATCAGTGGAAGCCTGCTCCATGGGTAAATTTAAAATTTTGCTTAAATGTACGAAAAAGGGCTTAATTTTACTCAATAAACCCAAAAGCGCGCGTGCAAGTAAGAGCAAAGAAAAGTCTAGGACAGCATTTTTTAAAGGATTTGGACGCTGCTAAGCGAATTGTGGATGGGCTTCAACCAAATGGTACCTACAACAAAGTATTGGAAATAGGACCAGGAATGGGGGTTTTAACACAGTTTTTAGTCAAAAAAACAGAATACCAAACTTCATTAATTGAGATAGATCAGGAATCCGTTGCCTACTTAAGAAAAAATTACCTTGAATTTACCGGACCTAGGTTGATCGATGGCGACTTTCTACGGTATCCATTAGAAAATATTTTTGGTGAAGAAAAATTCGGGATTGTGGGTAATTTTCCATACTTCATCTCCACTCAAATATTTTTTAGAGTCCTTGAATATAAAGATCAATGCGTGGAAATCGTAGGCATGTTGCAAAAGGAAGTGGCGGTGAGATTAGCTGCAAAACCAGGTAATAAAGATTATGGGATATTAAGCGTGTTACTTCAAGCCTATTATGACATCGAATATTTATTTAGTCTAGGACCTGAAGTGTTTGTTCCGCCCCCAAAAGTTAATTCTGGCGTGATACGATTGGTTCGAAACTGGGACAAAAAACTCGAATGTGATCCCGCAAAATTTAAAGCTTTGGTCAAAATGGCCTTTAATCAAAGGAGAAAAACACTTAGGAATGCTCTCAGGTCCTTGCAATTACCTGATCATCCCTTATTAACCAAAAGAGCTGAGCAATTAGGAGTTCCTGAATTTACTGAATTAACAGAATTGTGGAAAGCTCAGGGATATCCAGGGGCTTAATTCAGGATATCTTCCTTTCAGATTGCCTGATTTAAGTCATTATTTTATAAATTTGCAGATCATTCATTTTCTTAACCTCAAATCATGGAAGTAGTAAACACACAACACCTTCCGTTTGAACTCACGAAAGAGTATTTAGAAGAGGTTCGCTTGTTGATTCAAAATCAGGCGACGGATGAAATTATTCAAAAAACAGACGAACTATTTCCTGCTGATATCACCAATATATTAATCGAATTAACGGGTGAAGAAGCTAAATATATTGTACTCCTTTTAGACACGAAAATTGCCGCTGAGATAATTTCGACCATCGACGGGGATGATCGCAAGAAGTTTTTAAAAAATTTCAACTCAAACGAAATAGCCGAATACATTAACGTCATTGATTCAGATGATGCGGTGGATATTTTAAACGAGCAACCCGTTCGCGTACGCGAAGAAGTGATCGCGCTTTTAAAAGACCGCGAACAAGCCAGGTTTATTATCGACCTGATGCATTACGATGAGGATTGTGCTGGGGGATTAATGCAAAAGGAGTTAATCAAAATTAATGTCAAGCAAACGGTTACGGAATGTGTAGAGGAAATTCGCCGACAAGCCGAAGATGTGGAGAAAGTCTATTCCGTTTATGTCGTAGATGACGATGGTAAATTGCTAGGAACCGTTTCGCTAAAGAAAATAATTTTAGCTAAGCGAGGTTCTAAAATACAAGATGTATATGAAGACGATGAAATAGTATCCGTTCAAACCTATGTTGCTGGGGAAGAAGTCGCTGACATTATGCAAAAATATGACCTTGAAGCGATTCCTGTGATCAATATTCAGGGCCGACTTTTAGGCCGAATTACCATTGACGACGTGGTCGATTTTATCACCGAATCTGCCCAAGAGGATATTCAAGTCATGGCCGGTATATCGGAGGACGTGGAAGAAGATGACTCCATATGGCTTTTAGTTCGTTCCCGTTTACCTTGGTTAATTGGCGGGATGGTCGGCAGTTTTTTAGCCGCCAAAATCATCGATCGTTTTGATGACACCATAGCTCTTTTACCTGCTATTTCCGCATTTATTCCGCTAATTGGTTCAACAGGGGGTAATGTGGGCATACAATCTTCTTCTTTAATTGTTCAAAGTTTAGCCGATAAAAGTGGTCTCGATACCACGCTTTGGAAACGACTTCAAAAAGTATTAATTGTGGCATTCATCAATGCCATCATTGCCGCCATTTTTGCTTTTGGATGTTCATTGCTCGTTGATTCGGGTGAAATAATGTTGTCAACAACAGTATCTATTTCACTCTTTGCGGTAGTTATGCTAGCTTCATTAATGGGAACCATTACTCCATTAGTTTTAAATCAATTGAAAATTAATCCTGCGGTGGCGAGTGGTCCCTTCATCACTACGACCAATGATATATTGGGTTATGGGGTGTATTTCTTGATTGTCTATTTATTATTGTAGGGGATGATCGCGGTAGTCCAACGAGTTTCTGAGGCTCAGCTTCACATCAACGGTCAATTGCATGCCAAAATAGCGCAAGGATTTGTGGTTCTTTTAGGTATTCATGAAGCTGATACCATTGAGGATGTCCAATATTTATCCAATAAAATAATTGGCTTACGCATTTTTTCAGACGCTGAGGGGAAAATGAATTTAGACCTATCCCAAGTAAATGGAGATATTTTATTGGTCTGTCAATTTACTTTAATCGCAACGACCAAAAAAGGAAATCGGCCCAGCTTTATTGAGGCCAGTCGGCCGGAACATGCAATACCTCTTTATGAGGAAATGACCCGGCAATTAATGTTTAAACTAACCAAACCCATTCAAACAGGGGTTTTTGGTGCAGATATGAAAGTTTCACTGATCAATGACGGACCTGTAACCATTATTATAGACTCAAAAAATCTTAGCTAATGACCATACAAGAATCACAAAAATTAGTCGACAAATGGATTAAAGAAGTAGGCGTTCGATATTTTAGCGAGCTCACCAACATGGCCATGCTAACCGAAGAGGTGGGTGAAGTGGCTCGCATTATTGCCAGAAGATATGGGGAACAATCAGAAAAAGAGTCCGACAAAAACAAAGATTTAGGGGAAGAAATGGCGGATGTTTTGTTTGTGCTGATTTGTTTGGCCAACCAAACGGGGGTTGATTTACAAGAAGCTTTCACCGAAAGTCTTGTGAAAAAAACGGAAAGAGATAAGGAAAGACATCAGAATAACCCAAAACTAAAATCATGA